>NZ_BAAGTT010000016.1:0-541914 GCF_054781775.1 Spirosoma areae
GGAAGCTAACGTACGGCAAGTAAAACGGCGTTTAGCGGCTCTGGATTTAAGTCAGGACGAATTGAGTAGACTGTTTTCAAGCTATTCTATATCAGGAAGTTAGCTATGTGTTGTATAGAATAGGTTGTCAGATTTTCACCAAAAACGACAACCATGCAAGACCACATTCGAGACCTTTTGAGCCGCTTCCAGTACAGCGAACAACTACGCGAAACTGCTGTATTTCGTATCCTCTTCGGCGGAGAAGATGTAAACCAAGTGATGACGGATTTGGGTATTCACAGTGGATACACGATTCGCAGCTGGGTGCAACTCTACCGCCAGAAGATGCAGACCGGCCTGCTAACTTTACCCGCCATGAAGCAAGCACAAAAGCGCGACATGGCCGCCTTAAAACAGCGAAATGAAGAGTTGGAGCAGACTCTACAGCAAGCCAACTTGTTGATCCTGGCACTCAATACTATGATTGAGACCGCTGAAAAAGAATTAAATGTGCCGATAAGAAAAAAGTCTGGCACCAAACGGTCTTAAACCTTCGTGAGAACGAGATAGCAAAGGTGAGTTTCGGAAGCCTTTGCCGACTGTTTGGTGTGAGCCGACAAGCTTTTCACGCTAAAAAAAGTCGCTCCCAGCGATCGGTGAGCCATTCGATGTTGGTACTGGATCTGGTGACAGCCCTCAGGCGAGACGTACCAGGCCTGGGAACCCGGAAATTACATCTTCTATTAGCAGAACCATTAGCCAAAAGTGGCATCAATCGGACCGCCGAAGCGGTTAGGCCGAGATAAGTTGCACAAGATCCTACAGACTTACGCGCTTATCATCCGTCAGGGTCGACAGACACCTCAAACAACGGATTCTAACCACCGCCTACATAAATACCGCACCGGCGGCCCGGCCTAACTTACTTATTGATAGGGTGATAACAGCTCCCCGGCAGGTTTGGCCGGGCCGCCGGTGCGGTGAGTGATATTACTTACCTGTACATTGGCTTAGGATTTGGCTATTTGTCGTTGATAACTGACGCCTATTCAAAGCTGATTGTAGGTTACTGCCTACACCCATTCTTGACGGCAGAAGGAAGCCTGAAGGCCCTGGATATGGCCCTAGCAACCCATTTGGAAAGGGAAGAGGAATTAATCCATCATTCTGATCGAGGCAGCCAATACTGTAGTTTTGACTACGTTCGCAAGCTAAAAGGGGCCAATATCTTGATTAGTATGACTCAGCAAGGTGATCCATACGAAAACGCCATCGCTGAACGGGTAAATGGGATACTAAAGACGGATTTTCGCCTGAACCGAGTGTTCGTTACTTTTGAGGAGGCCGAGCGAGCGGTTCACAAAAGTGTCTACAACTATAACCGCACGGGCGGCTCCGCATCTGCGGCCTCACATGAACGGTCCGCCGTAGCGGCTGTGGTTACTTGACTCCAGTAGTGGCTCATCAGAGCGAGCAACCGCTGAAAAAGCACTGGAAACCGAAGGTATATAAACGGTCAAAGCCAGCTCGGGATCAGGGCCAGTTTGGGTAAGTTCATCTGTTTTACCTACTTTGACAACACTATATCAGGATTAAGATTAACGAATAATTTTTGACCCAAAAACTGACAACCGCCACGGCGGACCGTTTATTTTCAGGATCAGACAACGGTCAACACTTTTCCGGACGGGTCAAGACCGTTTTCGGTCAATAAAATAGTAATATACGCTATTTAATAAACTCGTTATGTTGCTATCAATGAATGGCTTGTGTTACTATCGGCTACCGCTGGAAATCGTTCATTTAAACGTCCGAATGATTTTAGGACAAGACAGATGTGAAAGGGGAAGTGAAACACTATTTTCATTCCCTTTCCAATCGAGTGTACCGAAATAATCACATTCAAAAAAAGCCGCTTCCAGATTCGACGAGGGCGGCTTTTTCAGGTCAATTCCTATGGGGTGTAAATCACCACTTTAGAGTACTACACTAATAGCAAACCAGTTAAAAGGTTTGCCGAGACAAAAATATCCTCTATCAGCAACGCTAAGAGAGGATATATAACCAACCTATGATCTAATTACTAATCTTTTTATACAGTGAAAATTTAGCTATCTGATCCTATCAATTTTTCAATAAAGGTTAATAGGATTAGATAGTCCATTAAGTTAGTATTATAGTTCAATAGCCTGTGTTCTGTTTCAGCACCGCCGTGCCCTGAAGATCAATCTGTTGCTGAGGAATTGGCATATACTCGTTTTTATTGGCGGTGAATTTTGCCCCAGCGTAGGTGCCGGGCAGTTTTGCGCTCTCGTAGGCCAAAAAGGCGTTAACAGCTTTCTCGGCAATACCCCAGCGGACCAGGTCGAAAAAACGATGACCTTCGCCCGATAATTCGAGTTTACGCTCGAATCGGACGGCCTCCCGCGCTGTGGCCTGGTTTGTCCAGGCGGTCGAATACTGGCCAATGACGTAGTTAGCCGCAGGTTTATTGTCTGCTCCTTTTACAAATACCGTTGGGTTTGCCGCCCGCTCCCGAATCTGGTTCACGTATTTACGGGCCAGTTCAGGATTATTCAATTCAACTTCGGTTTCAGCCGCCATCAGTAACACATCGGCATATCGGATTATGTTATAGTTAATTGTGGTGTAGCCTGGTGTCCATCCTGTACCGTCTGTGAGTGTTCCGGCCTGTGCTTTGGGGTAAATAAATTTTTTAGGGGCAAATGGGCCACCATATACCTGATCCCTAATCCAGTTGGCACCCGGGTGTGGGCCCCAGTCTAAGTAAGGAATCCCCCGTCGGCCAACCGAATAGTCAAGGCGGGGGTCGAGCGGCCCGGCATCGGGCGTAAACGGGTCGGCAGAAGCCAAGCCCTGATCGGTTTTGATCTGATTGGCTCCCGTGTTATATGATCCATCGAGCAACGGCAGGCCATTGGCATTGGTACGGAAAGAGTTGGCCATTTCAAACGAAGGCTGAAAAAATCCGCAGCAGCTACCAGGCCCCCCGGAGAACGGGAAGTTCAGGACCATATCAGGGTTGGCATTGTTCACACTCCCGGTATTGGCTGCGTTCTGAATAGCAAAAATCGCTTCCGGGTTGATGCTGTTCGCTGCATTGAAGAGTGTCGTGAAATCAGGCACCAGGGCGTATTTTTGACCAGTAGCGGTCTTGCCGCTGGCAATCACCAGGTCAAAAAGCGTTTTGGCTTCGGCATATTTCTTTTGGTACAGATAGGTTTTGGCCAAATAGGATGCAGCGGCCCACTTATTGGCCCGCCCGTTGGCTTCTTGGGTTTCAGGCAGATTATCGTAGGCAAACTTAAAATCGGCTTCAATTTTAGGCCACAGGTCGGCTTCGTTGGTCACGCTGGTTACCCCGGAACCATAATCGAGCGTTTCATCCACATACGGGGTGTTATTGTAGGTTCGTTTCAGTTCGAAGTAATAATGACCACGCAGAAAACGCGCCTGGGCACCAATATTCGTGGCAATGGCCGGTGTTACATCGGGTCCGGGTGCTTTCAACACCCGTAATACCGTGTTGGCCCGGCTGATGCCTTCATACATAGCCCGATACTTATCGTTGATGGGGCCAGCGGTGGGAATAACGGTGAAGTTCTGGATAAATACAGCCGTGCTCTGATCCCCCGCATTCGACCCTTTGTTGGCGTCGCCCCCGGTTACAGACCCCCATAGCCAGTTGAAACTGGAGCCGAACCAGCCATAGTCACGGCCATTTAGCTCGGAATAGGCACCAATCAGAGTGGCCTGTAGCCCGGCACTGCTCGTGATTTCATTGCTGCTGAGCGTTCCCGTTGGTGGTTGATTTAAAAAACTATCCTTGCAGGAAACGCCAACGGCAACGAGCAACAGGGAGGTGAGGGCCGTTTTTGCTTTATTTATATGTATTTTATTCATGGCGATTAAGGAGTTAAAAGCCAGATGACGAAACTAAATCCATCTGGCATGAAAGATGACTACTCAGAACGTAAGGCCAATACCCAGGTTGAAACCGCGCGTTACCGGGTAATTACCAATGTCGATCCCGAAATTGGTATCCGCCGTGCCGCCAACGCCCGGATCAAGCCCTTTGTAGTTAGAGACCGTGAAGAGATTTGTTGTTTGCAGGAACAAACGCAGCCGCTGGATATGGGCACTGTTCAGCAAATTAGCCGGGAGCGTATACCCAAGCGTCAGATTTTGCATCCGTAGGTAGGAGCCATTTTCGACGTAGAAAGAGTTTGACTGTGTATTAGTGCTGAAATTCGATGTATTCTCAAAGATGGGCTGGTCTGTACTGGTGTTCTGGGGCGTCCAGGAATTCAGCACCCGTGCACTAACCGCCTGTCCGGTAAAGGACGGATAGAAGTCAATGTACCACTTCGAGAAATTATAAATCTTACCCCCCAGCGAGGAGTATAGGTAAGCACTCATGTCAAAGCCTTTGTAGCGCAGAACAAACGTTAATCCACCCGTAAATTTCGGCACCGGGCTTCCCAGATAGGTTCTGTCGGCGGCATCTATCTTCCCATCCCCATTGATATCGGCATACCGGAAGCGACCCGGTGCGGCCCCGTCCTGGGTTGCGGCAGCGGCTACCTCTTCTTTGCTGTTGAAGAGACTCAGGACTTTATAGCCATAGAAGGCGGCAATAGGCAGGTCGGGCTGAATCTGAACCGGACTGATGTTGCGAAAGTTGGCGGGTTGAAAGTTCGACACGCCCGGTGCCAGCGTTTGCACAACGTTGGACAGGAAGCTGCCGTTAACAATCAGTTCGTAGCGAAGATCGCGGGTCACACTGCCCCGGTTCGTCAGTTGAATGTCGATTCCCTGGTTGCGCATTTTGGCAATATTAACGGCGGGCGCGTTGGCATTGTCGCCAACAACTGCCGGCAGGGGCACCTGAAAAAGCAGGTCCCGCGTGTCTTTGCGCCAGATATCGAGCTGAACATCGAGCTTGCCGTTAAATAGGGAAGCATCCAGGCCTACGTCGGTCGTCAGAGCCGTTTCCCACCGGGCATCAGGGTTGCCAATCTGACTGCGGGCAAAACCGGCGGCTACATTATTCTTCGTAGTGGCAATGTCATAACTCCGGTTGATACTTTGGGTGTACAGGTTAAACTGGTTGTTCGGGTTTACATTATTGGAGTTCCCCATGGTGCCATAACCGGCGTGCAGGCGCAGGTATGAAATTCCCGGTACGTTATTCAGAAACGGTTCATTTGAGATCGTCCAGCCCGCCGAGATGGATGGAAATATCCCGTACCGGCTATTCGCCCCGAAGCGGGACGACCCGTCCCGCCTAATCACGCCTGTGAGGGTATATTTATCATTGAAAGTGTACTGCACCCGCCCAAACAGCGAATAAAAATTCACCCCCAGGCCATAGGCACCGCTGAGCTGCCGACCCGTGCCGGACACAGAACTGAGTGTGACGTAGTTCGGGTTGGTCGAGAAAGGGTCAATTCCCGATCCGGTAGCGTTCCGGCCTGACCCCGAATTCAGCGCTTCCTGTCCGGCCAGTAAATCAATACTGTGTAACCCAATTCGACGTTTGTAATTCGCCGTGTTCGTCAATGTCCAGTTCAGGTTATAGCCATAATTTTCCGTGTAGCTAAACGTGCTGTTGTTCTGGGCAGTCTCATAGGTTGCCCGGACGTATGAATTAGAGAAAAAATTACCGTACTGACCACCGATACTGCTTCGTACCGTTAACCCCGCAATTGGCTCGTATTCCAGATAAATATTCCCAAAGGCACTGGCCAGAAAACTTTTGTTGTTGCGAATGCCATCGAGTGTAGCCACCGGATTCTGAGAACCATTGAAACCTTTGGCGGCCGTGCCGGCATACCCGCCAAATTCGTCGTAAATGGGAATAATGGGGTTGATTTGAAAGGCCTGTAAGATAACGTTCTCATCCTGGGGTGTGCTCTGCCCGTTTGTATTACCAACCTGCCCAAGCTGTTGCCGGTAGGTAAGCTGCAGGTTTTCACCAAGCCGCAGATTTTTCAGCAGGTCAAATTCCGAATTTACGCGAAACGTATAGCGGTTGAACTGATTGTACCGGAGCACACCAGCCTGATTCTGACTACCAAACCCAATGTAGAACCGACTGTGTTCAGACCCGCCCGATATGCCCAGTGTATTTCGGGCCAGGGGCGCATTACGGGTGACCGCCCCGTACCAGTCGGTCCCATCACCAGCTTTGTTGGCCCGTACCACCTGGTAGATAGAGCCAGCCGCCGGGTTAATGTTATACAATGCCTTAGCGGCATTCAAATCAATTGTACCCACTACCCCCGGCGTACCGCCCACGTTGAGGTAATCGGGCAGCACCGGCGTTTGGCCCGCCCCATACTGACCGCCCCCCAGCCCCGTAAAGCTGTTTGGTCCAACGGAGCCCCCAGCCTGAAAAATGTCATTCCGCCGGGACTGCCATGTCCAGTCGGCCTGTTGCTGGGGATTGAGCATCGTCTGTCCCTGTCCTGGCGTCGTTATACCAAACAGGCCGTCGTAGGTGACAGTCAGCTTACCCGCTTTTTTAGCACCCCGTTTGGTAGTAATGACAACGACCCCGCCTGCGGCACGGGCACCGTAAATTGAGGCCGTGGCCGCATCTTTCAGTACCGTCGTTGATTCGATGTCATCCGGGCTAAGAAAATTGATTCCGTTAAACTGGTCACTAATCGGCACCCCATCCACAACGTAGAGCGGCTGGTTGTTGCCGAATGAACCAAATCCCCGAATCCTGACAATGCTGTTGGTGCCGGGCTGCCCGCTGGAAATAACCGTGACACCCGAAACGCGCCCCTGAAATACCTGTTCCACGTTGCCCGTAGGCGTTGCGGTTATATCGCGGGCTTTCACCGTCGAAACAGCCCCTGTGTTGTCTTTACGGCTATCAGTCGTATATCCCGTCACAATAACTTCATTCAGCGCCGTAGCATCTTCTTCCAGCCGGGCCGTAATGGATGACTTAGCACCAACAATAAGTTCCTGTCCTTTAAAACCAATGGCCGAGATGATGAGCACGGGATTACTGCCTCTGACAGTCAGCGAAAAGTTGCCGGTTGCATCGGTGGATGTACCCGTTGCGGTTCCCTTCAGCAAAACGTTAGCACCAGGTATGGGGCCATCTGAACCGGAGACCTTACCCGTTATCCGGATATCCTGGGCCGTTGCGTTCAGGCTCCATACGAACAGGCAGATTATTAATAAAGCAGACGGCCTCAATTTGTAAAAAGTTGCTTTCATAAAAATTCGATTGGTTTAGAGTAAAGGCTGTGAAACGACTTGAATCTCCTTCCATTTCAAGCAGTTTAATGAGCGAGGTATCATCTACCACTACCTGTAATTATGTGAGTAGAGCCGAAGTTGGTCTGAATACTACCCATGTAGATCAGATTTATAAATTTGAAAGAGCGGTAATATCGGGCACTTACATTACAAGCCGTTTAAAGGAGCAAATACCCTAAATTAACAACATATATTATTTAAAAAATTATATAAAATAGAATAAATTCATCTTTATTTATTTGAATAATTATATAAAATTACAGCTTTTATATAATTATTTTTACTTGTACGTTGAAGAGGTTACCGATAACGCATTTAATAATAACGTACCACTCTCACAATATGGAGTTGCTGGGCAGTTTTAGCAACTGCTGCACTATAGAAATAACAACTATTCTTATTCCAGGGAATTACAGAAAGTGGTCTATTAATATCTGCCTACCAACAACTTTAAGCAGACAAGTTGGGCCTTATCAGCAATAGGTGTTGCCTATACGTATAAATCTTCTCTTCTAAACCTTTAATGCGCTTTCTGCACAGTAAACGTGGTTTGCAAACGCTTTGCAAATTCTTTGCAAACAAAATGGCTCATTTGTGCCAGTTAAACCAGCCAACTTGCTCCTCTAAAAAGAATATTATTTTCAAGGTTTATCCTACACAGTGGTCAATTCTGAAACGGCCATTTCGATAGACCGATCAACAGTTTAACCGCTACTTTACCGATAATGGAGCATGTGATCCAGTTTTTGGGTAGGCTGCATCCGCTGATTGTGCATCTACCGATTGGGTTTTTACTCATGACGCTTGCCATTCACGGGTTGGTCTGGAAAAAACCAGACGTCAGCTTTCGCGGGCTGCTGCCCTGGCTCTGGCTGGCCAGTTGTGTTAGTGCCGTTATCGCCTGTGTAGCGGGGTATCTCCTCTCCCTCTCCGGTGGCTATCCCGATCAGGCACTCAACCTGCATATGTATTCGGGCATTGGGTTAGCCTTATTTTCTGCTGTGATTTTTGGTATGCTTCAGTGGAAAGCGTTACAGCGGCTACAGATTCCGATTGCTGGCCTGGTGCTGTTCTTATTGATCGTAACCGGTCATTTAGGCGGGAATTTGACGCACGGCGAGGAGTACCTGACAGAGCCGCTTGTCGCTTTACTGGGTAAGGCACCTACCCCGCCAGTCAGACGACCAATTACAGACGTAGCGCAGGCGGTTGTCTATGTCGATCTGATTGAACCCGTATTGGAAAAGAAATGCTGGCAGTGCCATAGCGGCCAAAAGCAGAAAGGCGGCTTACGGTTAGATACAGAGGATCTGGTCAGAAAAGGGGGTAAACATGGACCGATTTTAGTAGCGGGTGATGCCCTGAAAAGTGATTTATACCAGCGGTTGCTCCTGCCCGAAGACGACGATAAACGGATGCCCCCCAAGGGAAAGACTCAACTGAGTGAACAGGAAATTGAGTTGATCCAATACTGGATTTCGACCGGAAAGGCTGATTTCAAAAAACGGGTGGCCGATATGCCGAAAGACGAGCACGCAAAGAGCTTATTCGCTGCCTACGGGTTAGCGGGCGTATCAGATGGAGAATCCCAGAGTACCACTTCGGAGTTTCCGGCCACAAAGGTCGTAAGAGCCAGTCAGGTAGATCAGCAGAAAGCAGAAAGTCAGGGGATTGTCATCACGCCGGTCACGGCCGATCAGGCTTTCTTATCCATCGATATGGTCAACACGCCGGCATTTGGCGATGCCCAGATGAACCTGCTCTTACCCATGCGGGAGCAGATTGTCTGGCTCGACCTGTCGGCCACCCGAATTACCGACAACGCGCTGGCGCAGCTTGGGCAGTTCAAAAATTTAACCCGCCTGAGTATCGACAACACCCGAATCACCGATGCTGGTCTTGCCCAGCTAACGAAGGTGCCCACCCTGCGCCATCTGAATCTATACGCTACGCAGGTGACGGACCGGGGCCTGAAGTCGCTGGAAGCCTGCAAACAACTAAAGACGGTCTACCTCTGGCAAACCAAGGTGACACCCAACGGCGTAGCCAGCCTGAGAAAAGCGGTGGGCAAAGAGGCCGATATCAATCTTGGTATGAACGAAACGAACCAAACCAGCTTATGAGAATCCTTCTCACCCGATTCGCCCTCGTTGGACTGGCACTGAGTGCCTGGAATTGTAGCTCTACGCCGGACCTGCCACCCGATGTAGCCCAGGCCATGACTAAACTGCCCACCAAACTGGACTATAACCTGCATGTCAAGCCCATTCTCTCCGACCGCTGCTTTGCCTGTCACGGACCCGACAAGGCGAAGCAAAAAGGAAACCTGCGGCTGGATTTGACGGTGGCCTATGAGAAAGTTGCCGAGAGCGGCCGGAAAGCTATCGTGCCCGGCAGTTTAGCCAAAAGCGAACTATTTCACCGAATCCTGAGCAACGACCCCGATATGGTGATGCCCACCCCAGAGTCGCACCTGAGTTTAACGGCGGAGGAGAAAGCGACCCTGATCCAATGGATCAACGAAGGAGCCGAATACAAAAAACACTGGTCACTGGTGGCTCCGCAGGTACCGGACCTTCCCGTTGTCAGGAACAAAAATTGGGTCAAAAACCCCATCGATTTATTTGTACTGGCTAAACAGGAAGAAAAAGGCCTGACACCCGCTCCCGAAGCCCAGCGGGAAACGCTGATTCGACGGCTTTCGGTTGATCTGACCGGGCTGCCGCCCTCCATCCGGGAAATTGATGCTTTCCTGGCCGACAAGTCACCGAAGGCGTATGAAAAAGTAGTCGACCGGTTGTTGCTGTCGCCCCACTTTGGGGAACGGATGGCGGTTGACTGGCTGGATGTGGCCCGGTATGCCGATACGCACGGGTATCAGGACGACGGCTTTCGGAATGTTTATCCCTGGCGCGACTGGGTAATTAAGGCCTTTAACCAGAATCTGCCCTACGACAAATTTGTTACCCTGCAACTGGCTGGCGATTTGCTGCCCAACGCCACGAACGACCAGATTAAAGCCACCGCTTTTTTGCGGAATCACCCGCAGAGTCAGGAGGGCGGCATTGTCGACGAAGAATACCGGACGGAGTACGTTCTGGACCGCGCCAATCTCTTCGGAAAAGCGTTTCTGGCCTTCAGTGTCGAATGTGCCCGCTGCCACGACCACAAGTACGACCCCATTACGCAAAAGAATTTTTACGAATTGTCGGCCTTCTTCAACAATAACAACGAGACCGGCCAGATTCCCTACCATGGCGAAGCGAGTCCATCGGTCATTCTGACAACTCTGGAGGCCGATAAATTAGTGAAATTCATACAAACCAACATTCAGTCGCTGGAAGGAAAAGTCCGCAATTACCAGCAATACAAACCTGCCTTTGACACCTGGTTAGCACAGGCTTCCCGGCAGCCGGCGGCCTTCGCCACTACAACAACCGGCTTGCTGGGTCATTTTACCTTAGATAATCCGGTGGTCAGAAACGAGGTCAAGTCACCGCTTCAGGCCGAAACCAACAAAGCACCGACCCCGAAAACAGCTCCGGCGGATGCGTCAGTGCCCGTGGTTATTCCCGGCAAATTTGGCAAAGCCCTGCTGCTGAAAGGCGATATGTCCGTTGGGTTTAATGAGCACATGAATTTCGACCGGAATGAACCCTTCAGTATTTCGCTCTGGGTCAATGTGCTGAAGTCCGGCGAAAAAGGCCCGCTGTTTAGCCGAACGAGCGGAGATTTAGACGGTTGGCGGGGGTATTACTGCGAGCTGAACGCTGACCAGACCGTATCCATCAAGTTGAACCACGTTTTTCCGGATAATTGCCTGCATCTCCGTACCCCTCATCCGCTACGCCCCAATCAGTGGCATCACCTGGCGCTGACCTACGATGGCAGCAGCAAAGCAGCGGGCGTTAGCCTATATACGGATGGGAAAAAGGAGCCGCTAACGGTGATCACCGACAATTTGAAGCAGAGTATTTTGTTCTCAAAAGATCGGGCGAAGCCTTATAACTTCGCCAACTTTAAAATAGGATCTGAGTTCAGGGCTTCTATTGCCAACGTCGCGTTCGACGAACTGCTGGTCTATAACCGGCCGCTGGCCCCGTTGGAGATTACGCAGATCTTCACCCATACCGATGCGATTGGCCGATTGCTCGCCATACCCGCCGACCAATTGACACCGGCGCAAAAAGAGCAACTGTTTGCCTACTACCTGCTAACGACCGATAAGCCCTATGCCCGTGACCAGGCCGAACTGAAAGCCACTCGGGGGCGTGAAAACGACCTGCTAACCGATCAGGACGAGCTAATGGTGTATAAGGAATTGAAAACACCCAGGGCTACGTTCCTGCTGGATCGGGGTGCTTATGATGCCCCCAAAGCCAGGGTGTATCCCAACACCCCTGAAAGCATTCTGCCCTTTGACCCGAGCTATCCTAAAAACCGGCTGGGCCTGAGTCAATGGCTGTTGAGCAACCAACAGCCGTTATTTGCCAGAGTAGTCGTGAACCGGTTCTGGCAGCAATGTTTTGGTCAGGGCCTTGTCAAAACTGCCGACGACTTCGGCAATCAGGGCGAACTGCCGAGCCATCTGGCACTCTTAGACTGGCTGGCAATCCGCTTTCGCGACGGTACGGGCCAGCCAGGTTCCCGCTGGAACGTCAAGGGGTTGCTCAAAACAATCGTCATGTCGGCTACGTATCGGCAATCGTCCCGGCCGGGTCGTCAGGCTAAAGAGCAGGACCCGAATAACGGCCTGCTCACCAGGGCACCCGCTTATCGGATGTCGGCCGAGGTGATCCGCGATAATGCGCTGGCCGCCAGTGGCCTGCTGGCGCGGAAGGTAGGTGGCAAAAGCGTACACCCGTATCAACCACCCGGTGTGTGGGAGGCCCTTGCCGTTCGGAACATTACGAAGTACGAACTCGGCACAGGCGATGATCTGTACCGCCGTAGTCTCTACACGGTCTGGAAACGAAGCTCGCCCAACCCCGCCATGATTACCTTCGATGTGCCCGACCGGTACGCCTGCACCGTGAAACGGCAGAAAACCAGTACTCCCCTGCAATCGCTGGTGCTGCAGAATGATGTGCAATACGTTGAAGCGGGCCGGGTGCTGGCTGAGCGGATGATGCTGGAGGGTGGGCATCGGCCTGAAGACTGGATAACCTATGCCTTCCGGTCGCTGACCAGCCGCAGGCCTCGCCCCGACGAACTACGTATTCTATTGCACCTCTACCAGCAGCAATACGCGGACTTCCGGCAGAACCCGGCCAGGGCGAAAGACCTGCTGACCGAAGGTGCACACATTGCTCCTGAAACGTTGCCCGTCACCGAACTGGCGACCTGTGCGGTACTGGCCAATGCCCTGATGAACTTCGATGAATTTACCATAAAACGATAACCCGACCTACGATGAACAGACTTAATGAAGACATGGCTTTCCAGGAAAGTCGGCGTGAATTTCTGACACGAACCAGCTTATCGGGCATTGGTATGGCGGCTCTATCGTCTCTACTGCCGCAGTCGCTGCGGGCAGAGGGTAACCCCAAACCCGTTTTACCCCACTTTACGCCCAAAGTGAAACGGATTATTTACCTGTTTCAAAGTGGCGGTCCGTCTCAACTTGAGCTTTTTGATTACAAACCGAAGTTGAAGGACATGTTTGGCAAAGAACTACCGGCATCGGTTCGCGGAGAACAGCGGCTAACCGGTATGACATCGAACCAGAAGTCATTTCCACTGGCCTTTGGCCGTACAAACTTCGCTCAGCATGGGAAAAGCCGCGCCTGGGTGTCGGACCTTATGCCGCACACGGCGGGTATTGCCGATGACCTTTGCTTTATCAAAACGATGCATACCGAAGCCATCAACCACGATCCGGCGATTACGTTTTTTCAGACCGGAAGCCAGCAGGCGGGGCGACCCAGTTTTGGCTCCTGGATGAGCTACGGGCTGGGCAGTGAAAATAAAAACCTGCCTTCCTTTGTCGTGCTGTTATCGCGTGGCCGCTCCGGCGATCAGCCGCTGTACGCCAAATTATGGGGCAACGGTTTCCTGCCGTCGGAGCATCAGGGTGTCATCTTTCGGTCGGGGGCCGATCCGGTTTATTACCTCAACAACCCCAAAGGCATTGACAAAGTAAGCCGCCGACGGGTACTCGACCATTTGGCTCAACTGCACCAGGCTCAGTACAAACACACGATGGACGATGAGGTGATCTCGCGCGTTTCGCAGTACGAAATGGCCTACCGGATGCAGACGTCCGTTCCCGATACGCTCGACGTGAGCAAAGAGCCTGATTACATCTACGAGATGTACGGCGAGGAGTCCAGAAAACCAGGTACGTTTGCAGCCAATTGCCTGCTGGCCCGTCGGCTGGCCGAAAAAGATGTTCGCTTCATCCAGCTTTACCACCAGGGATGGGATCAGCACGGCAACCTGCCAAAAGATATCCGCACGATGGCGAAGTCGGTAGATCAGGCTACGGCTGCGTTAATCAAGGATTTGAAAGCAAGGGGTTTGCTGGACGAAACCCTGGTGATTTGGGGGGGCGAGTTTGGCCGGACGAACTACTCCCAGGGTCACCTTTCCTTAGACAACTTCGGGCGGGACCACCATCCACGCTGCTTCACCACCTTCATGGCCGGAGCGGGCATTAAGCCGGGAACTACCTACGGTGAAACGGATGAGTTTGGCTACAACATCGTCAACGATCCCGTCCATGTTCACGACTTCCAGGCAACGGTTCTGCATCTGCTGGGCATCGACCATGAGAAGCTGATTTTCAAGCATCAGGGACGCCGGTACCGGCTGACGGATGTGGCCGGAAAGGCGATAAAAGGCATTATGGCCTGACAAAATCCCGTAGTCGCCGGCGGTTAACGAGACAACTACCGGCATCTGCGGCTCTTCCTAAACCTTACCATTTCCTTACCCAATGAAGAACGTCTCCCGTCGAACGTTTGTCCAGACCTGTCTGCTAACAGCTGCCTTACCGGTCGTGGTAACTACCCAGTCGCCCCCCTTACCGGTAGGAGCAGATCCGCTAAAAATTCGGTTCTTTTGTCCACGCTGGGGGGCTACAGATTCCTGGGATGCCTTCTGCAAACGGGTTAAAGAAGCGGGCTACGATGGCGTAGAGGTCGCTTTTCAGTCTGCCGACGAACTTGAACGTCGAACCATGCTGGCGGCACTGCAAGCGCATAAGTTGGATGTCATTGCGCAGTCCCTGTCCTCGTTTGCCGACATTGGTCAGCATACAGCCCACTTTGAACGGACCCTGCGTGACCTGGCCGCTACCCGCCCGCTGTTTATTAATTCGCAGACGGGCAAAGACTTCTTTTCGTTCGGGCAGAATAAACGGTTACTTGCCCTGGCCGATACGGTCGCCCGGGAGACCGGTGTCAAAATCCTGCATGAGACGCACCGGGGTAAATTCAGTTACGCAGCTTCGGTTACGCAGGCATTTCTGGAAAAAATGCCGAACCTGCGCCTAACGTTCGATGTGTCGCACTGGTGTAACGTGTCCGAGTCGCTGCTCGACGACCAGGCAGCCGCTATTGAACTGGCCCTCAGCCGGACCGACCATATTCATGCCCGCATTGGCCATGCCGAAGGGCCACAGGTGAACGACCCACGAGCACCGGAGTGGAATAAAGCTGTTCAGGCGCATCTGCATTGGTGGGATGCTATTGTTGCCTGGCACCGACAGCAGGGAACGGCTGTCCTGACGATCACCCCTGAGTTTGGCCCTCCGCCTTACCTGCCAACGCAGCCTTACAGCCAGCAGCCCCTTGCCGATCAGTGGACGCTGAATCTGTACATGAAAGACCTGATCCAGCAACGCTACCGTGCCTGACTGATACGCCTTTAACAAGTTGACAACTTTTTATTTCTCACCCGGAATACCGCAAACCGTATGGCAAACAGGACTATAATTGATGGTGGGTATGCATTGATAGCCCGCCTGCGGGATAGCGACGCAACAGCGTTTACGTTTATCTATAAGACGTATTGGCATGAGATGTTTCTGGTTGCTTATCAGAAATTGAATGATAAAGAATCAGCCGAGGAGTTGGTTCAGGATATTTTTACCCGGCTCTGGAAAAACCGGGTAACGACTGAAATTAATAATCTTGAGTATTATTTATTTTCGTCCGTTCGGTATGAAGTGATCAACTGCATCCGCTCCCGACGCAGACGGGATGAGTACGCGATTTATTTCTATTCTTATTCGAACGTCTGTGGTTTTACCACTGAGGAAACAATTGCGTTCAATGAATTAGTTAAACTAATTGAGACTGCGATAAATAGATTGTCCAAAAAGACACAAGCGGTGTTTCGGATGAGCCGTTTTGAAAATCTGACCATCTCTCAAATTGCCAGGTGTCTTTTTTTGTCCGAAAAAGCCGTCGAATATCACTTAAGTAAAGCGTTGAAGTACCTGAGATCGTACATTGTGGCCTATTCGTCAATAGGCATAGCCAGTACAGGTAGCATTGGTCAGCGGTTAGTTTGCAATTAGCAATTGACTTCTTTGGCTACAATGAAACTATGTCTTTTATTAATTAAAATCATCTGTGAACATCGCGTTCATCGTTCGGTCATAAAGCCGCACATAGTCCGTCTCGCCTGATCCTTTCGAGGTAATGGATAAGGCCATTATGTCGCCAATAGGTTTCTTATAGGTTGTTTGATAGATCAACTTGTCATCAAAATAAATCGAAACATGCTTATTGACGACTTTCATTCGGGCGGTTTTCCAATCGGAAAAATCCTGGGTGAACGCCGTAAGATCCTGAATATGCCCATCCAGACGCTGATCGCCAAAAATCATTTGCGTATACCCTGAACAGCCTACAGCCAGAAAATGCATTTTAAGTATTCCCTTTGTTCCCGTCAGCTTAAACCACATGTCGTTGCACAACTTGCCACCATTTCTGACATTGCTTTTAAAGCGGGTATCAAACGTCAGGTTATCACCATCTGCATGAAAGTCATTGACTATAGTAGACTCAATGAAATAGATATCTTTCTTTAAGGTGTCATCAAGCAATACGGGGTTGGTATATAGCTTATTTTTCACGCGCAGGGAAGATCCTGGTAATAGGTTTCTGGTGTTATTATCTTCATACGTTCTATAGATATAGCCCTGCCAGCCGTCCGTATCTATGAACACGGTTGTTGTCGCTACGACTTGGCTATCCTGCTTTACGGATACCTTAAAAATGCCAGGATTCATATACGTTTTAAAAAAAGCTGACCGACTTTCTTTAATTATCCAGTTCTCGCTCTCCCCAAAATCGACAAGCAGGTTAGTCAGTTTAGGGCTATGGCTGTTAAAGATGAACTTAACCGTGTGCGGAACACGCCCATAGGGAGTAGGTGTCTCGAAAGAAGCAGCAAGCTGAGCTGCTGGAAACGGATTTACTGAAAAGTAAACAAAGGCCAGAACTAAGGAGAAGCAGATCACTACAGCCAGAGCAATACGGAATCGCATTGCTTTTGGCTGTTCACGTGGGATAGCCGCTTTTACGGATGGGATGGTACGGGATATATCTATATCGTTCGTCGTTACTGTCTGTACGTCATTGCTTAGCTCAATAGTCGGCTCGATTAACGAATCCTTCAGTTCTTTTTCCTGATTAATTAGCTTATTCTCGGTTTTGAATTGATTCCAGCTTTTATAGCCAAGGAATAGCACCAGCGCATTTTTCGTCTCTGTCTGCGGATTATAATTCTGCTGTGTTTTCAGTTTTCCAAATAGCCGCTCAAGGGTATGAACGCTAAGGCTAATACCAGACGCATCGAAAATCAGGCCCTGTAACTGCTTAAAATCCTCATAAACCCATTTTTCCCTGTTTGCCCATTGTAACTTTTGCTCTACATCTATCAGGCATTTATGTATGTAAGCCTTTTCATCCATGGAATTGGTATCGATTCAGGGTTTCAATGTCGCATTATGATGCTTAAGGAATTCAGAACACCTCCATTCTCACCAGCTCTATTAATAACTTAACGGAGATACATAGATAATCAAAAGCAAACGTATGTCACATTACTATTGCAAAATTAGCTTATAACTTTCTCTTAAAGTGTTTCTGAAGACCTAAGTACAGGACAAAAAGGTGAGAGTAATTGATAGCCTGGCAATTTTGGGTCACCAAACTCAAACTGGTTGGCCCTACTCCTATACAAAGTAACGAACAAGCTGTTTATGAAGTCATTAAAGCCCATTGTCAAGCCGATAAACGGCGCGTCAGCTTTCTGGCTATGCTAATCGTGTCCCTGCTCAAACTAGCCGATTTGGGGTGGTGCTGGGGGGCGACTGCAGTATCCTGCTGGGGTGTATGCTGGCCCTGAAAGAAATCGACCACTTCGGGCTGGCGCACATTGATGCCCATGCCGACTTTTACCAGCCCGAAGCCGAACCCACCGGCGAAGCGGCTTCGATGGACCTCGCTTTAGTCGTTGGCCGAGGCCCCGACCTGCTGACCGACATTGGCCATCAACGGCCCCATGTGCAGGAAAAGCACGTTGTCCAACTGGGTCAGCGAGACGCGGAGGAGGCTTAAGAAGCCGGTAGCCGAGATATTAACGATTCGGCCATTCATTGTTTCGATTTACAATACATCCGAACACAGGGCGTTGACGGAGTTATCGACAAAGCCACCCGGCACCTTACCGCCGATGAATTAGCCGGGTTCTGGATTCACTTCGACGCAGATGTGCTGGCCAACGAGATCATGCCTGCCGTCGATTACCGGATTCCGGGCGGGCTTACCTTCGCGGAGGCTACCGCACTGCTGCGCGGCCTGTTGCAAACCACGAAAGCCGTTGGCTTGTCGATCACATCTTCAACCCGAAATTAGACCTGGACGGCACCTTATCGCGCCAACTGGTTGACTGTCTGCATGGGGCGTTACTGGACGACGATCTGGGTAAGCCGTCAAATGACCTCCCCCCCAATACTGGACCGCTCAAAGATTGAGGATCGGACGTTCATTTGTCTTCCTTTCTTTTCCCTTTCCAACCTCATCTAGCGTTAGCCCATCCAGCGAACTGTGAGGCCGAAAACTGTTATATTCTTGGCGCCAATGTTCAATCTTTTCACGGGCATCGTCCAGTGATAGGAACCAATGGGCGTTCAAACACTCATCCGCTCCGGCGGCCCGGCCGGAAACTCCCGTTAAATGATCGCACCGGCGACCCGGTCAATAAACGGGTTGTCAGTCGGTTTACCTGGCCGGGAGAAGTCCAGTGTCACCCCGTTATCGTAAGCCCAAAGATCGAGTGCCTTCGAAATAAATTCACTGCCGTTATCTACTTGAATGCGTTCCGGCACCGCCAAATCTACCACTTTTAGATGATTCATTACTGCTACCACATCTTCCCCTTTTAACGATTGGCCAACGTGGATGGCAACGCACTGACGGCTAAAATTATCGACCGCTCGGGCGGCCCCGTACAGTTAAGGCCCGGATTTTACGTCCGTCAAACAACTGATCGGCCACGAAGTCCATGCCGCTACGGCGGACCGTTCCAGCACTGGTAGATAGTAGAGAGTTCAGGCCGATCCAGTCGATGAGCCGCCGTTCGGTTGCGTCGTGGCCGCTTACTGCGCAAATTCAGTCCTTCCAGGCGATACAGACGGTGTACTCGCTTGTGGTTATCCCGCCAGCCCTCCCGTCGAAGTAAGGTAAAAATGCGTTGACAGCCGTAACGGACTCTGGTTTTGGCAATCTCCCGAATCCGTCTTCGTAGCACTGAATCATCCCGGCGTCGAGCTTTGTAATGCCAGGTGGAGCGACCTGACAATACTACCGCACAAGCCCTGCGATTTGCCACTTGATAATCACTCATCAGGCTCTGGGCCAGCCCTCGGCGTTGAGCTGGCCCGCTCGGGCGGCCCCGTTAGAGCTTTTTTTTAATCACATCCTGAAGCATCTGTTTATCCAGGCTTAGATCGGCGACCAATTGCTTTAATTGCTGGTTCTCTTCTTCCAACTGGCGGAGCCGCCGAAGCTCGGGAACCCCCAGACCACCATACTTCTTACGGTCCGCCGTCGCGGTTCCAGTTGTAGAAAGTAGCTTCGCTGATGCCCATCTTGCGGCAAACCTCAGCAACGACCGTTCCGGTGTCGGCTTGACGAAGGGCAAAAACGATCTGCGCTTCGGTGAATTTTACGGTCCGCCGTTGCGGTCTTTTTCATAAGCGATTATTGGTTGTTGAATTACCGAAAAATCGCCCAGATTCTCTACTTTAGACTGGTCCAGTTTAGCGGGGGGAGGTCACCTCTACAGGTACCCGTCTTAGGAAGCCACTACGGGTAGGGGTCTAGGGGCCATGCTCTCGCCAAACCTTCCCGGCCAGACCACTGCAGACAACTGGCTTTTGGCAGGAGCTAAATCCCATTTAGACCAACGCTAATTCCCACAGTCATCAGAACAGAAGCAACAGTTTTTACGCCATCTCCGATTGAGTTAGAACCAAGGCTGATAATCAGGGCGATGGGGTATAATCTAGTAGGTATGGCTATCCTTCTGCCTCTCGTCGATGACTTAGTGAGGATATTATGATTTTTAATTATATTCACCTGACCGTCAGCGACATCCTCTGGCCCTCGAACACCATGCGAAATCTGAGAGACCATGCCACCTACAGCACCAATCCCTTTATAGGTGAGAAAAAAGCCTATGCCCGCTCAGTGTTCCAGCCCGACGACTACACGCTCACCCTGCTGATTTCGCTCTCGCCCCCAGCCCTGCGGGTACTGCTGGTTATTGCCGCCCGTGTGGATGCCAGCACGGGTATTAGTTATTGCCCGACGCGTGAGTTGCGAACCCTGTTTAGCCATCATTCGGCCAATATCTCCCGGGCCAAGACCGAACTGCTGCGGGCCAGGCTGGTCGCCTATGGCAAGGCCAATCACACCTTCTACGTTAATCCGGCGGCTTTCAGGCCCATCCACATCACGCTTGAGTAATTGGTTGATTGAGTATCATCAATGCTAATGAATCCAGCAGGCGGGCTATGCTGGGTAGCTTGTAGTAGACATCACCGCTCTGCTGGTCGTGCAGGACGAGCATCAGTACGCCCTCGAAATTTTCCAGATAGGGCTGATAGGTAGGGGTGACTTGATGATGTTTATACGAGGGTGTTGGTTTAGGTGAGTTGATTGGTCGTTGTCCAGTGTTCGAGCAGGTTTTGCAATTTGTGGGCGTAGCCATCGGGCACCCGCAGGTCGAAAGCCAGGGTATGAATGGCCTCCACCTCGTGCGCCCACTGTTGGTTTTGGTCATCCCACGATTGCGTGTAAATGAGTACCTCATAGAACTGGCTGTTGCTCCACCGGGGCAGTTGTTGCAAATCGGCCAATCGTCGCTTTTGGACTGATGCTATGCCTGCAATCTGGTCAGGGTTGGTGAGGGTTATCATGGTTGTGTTTTGGGTTGTAAAGAGGCCAAACCCAGTTGGTTAAAAGGTGGCTGGTTTCGTTGCCACTTAAAAAAATCACGACTATAAACCCCTATTTCTTTGATGAGTGGGACAGCATCCGGCGCATTAGCCTCATTCCAATCCGCCTGAAGAGGTAGTTCGTCAACTTGGCCGTTTTCAACTTCGCGATCCAATTGGGCTTCAGTCGGGCGAAGGATAGAGCCGGGATTGGCGCTGTGGTCGGCAATGGTGCTGACAATGACAGGACCACAATCAGACTCGGCTATGCTGCTTTCACGTTTAAAAGTACACCGTCCTGTTTTTGGGACATGGGACATTGGGACAGCGGACGCCAGTGGCTCAGCATAAATAGGCTGTTGTTTGCCATCGCGAATCCCATCGCGAATCGTTCGTTCTGCGGCCCGCATATCGGCAACGTTGGGCTTTCGCCGAATGGCATCTTCCAGTGCCGCAATGGCATCAACTTCACCCACTACGCCCCCCGAAATGTAGCCACCGACGGTAAAGGCTGCCCGGTTTAGCTGCGCGTGTTTCTGGCCGTCCTGGGCTTCCTCGATGAGCCGCACACATCGTTGAAGTGCGATGCGGGCAAAGTCATCCGATGGGAAGCGGTAGGCCGGGTTTGTATTTCTGACAGGAATTGATGGCGGTGAGTAGACACCCCGAAAAGGCGTAGCGCAGTGATTGAAATAGCTGTCAGCGTCAAATGAATAGCCGCGCAGCCTCGATACGTCGGGGGTGTCGTCAATACGAACGCCATACTTTTTCTGAAAAATCTCCCGCAAGGCCCGGAACTGAAGGCCGTGTTGGGCTGGATACGCAATCGGAATGAGAACAAAATACCCGGTGCCGGATACTGACCGACCACAGTAGGCTACGTTAGGCAATCGGCATAACTGCCGCTTAAGGTCAGCATAGTTTGTTATACCTTCATTGCCCTTAGGGTCAATATCCAGACAGACCAAACCACTATGCTGAATCAGCGCAGCCTCTTCCCGACGGGTAAATAAGCCGCTGGGTGTGATGGCTGGCAGGTTGGATTTCATTCTATCACGTTCTTTCTTGTTGGCGCTCTCTTGGATGATCTCTACCTGCTTCTGGTATTGGGATGAGGTAAGCCAGGTGAGTAGGTTGACGGTTTTGGGGTTATCTGGCGTTTTGTAGTTGGCAAAGCAACTGACCTCAACCGACAAAATAGATTCTGCTAAAGTTGCTGTCCCAACGGTGAGACAATGGGACAATAACTGCGATTGATTGTTGTGGAGTGTCCCATGTCCCACTGTCCCACTGTCCCACTTAGAGTTTTTGGTCAATGCGTCCATCGGTACACGGTTGATTTTTTGCTCTCATCGCCAAACACTTTTGTCGATATATCTCGACAACTCATGCCTTGAGAAAATAACTCTTGGCACTGTTGCTTTTGCTTTTTTTCGTCGGCTGGTTCCGCATCGGCAGTAGACGCTGCTTTAGGTAGTTTATTGTAGACCCGCACCGCATGAATTTTTAGCGTCTCAACGATACTAAGGGCATTGGCGTAGTCGTTGTCGCTACACACAAAAGCCCCGATTTTCTCACCCGTATCGAAGGCCCGAATGACCGTTAAAACCATGGCGACCCGAAAGCAAATAAGCCCAAGGCGGTTTACGGTGCCATCGAGATCTTTGGCAACGTACTCGCGTAATTCGTCCTTCCATGCTTGAAACTGGTCTACAAATGCCGCCTGCTGCTGGTCAGTTAGGTCGAAGTATATCGGTTCTGGCAATGGCTCTAAGTGATTATACATTTTCTCGAACCAGTCTCCCATCTTGCCAAAATAGTCTGCGTAGTTGCGTTTTCGCTTGTCGAAAACATTACGAAATTCTGCGCTGCCCTTCATTTCGTAAAAAAGAAACCGGCTAAAGAGGCCATTTTCCGGTGTCGGCATTAATGTTTTTAGCTGATCGAACGTCGATGACAAGACCAATGATAAAAACGGGCGGGTAATCTCAACGTATTCCCCCCCGTTGCCACGCCGAAAGAAAGTGCAACGTTCATGGTGAAAAGCGTTTCGCAGCAGATCGGTGAAACCGGCGTAATCTTGCTTAAGGGCATCTGCCAGTGTGTCACCCTCTGTTTCAATAATTACGCCCCGTTCGTTGTTTTCAGCCAGATTTTTATATAGCCCTGATTTGGAGTTATTGGCGGGTATAAACAGCATAATCTGAGGTGGCGCAGGCTTTGGCGGTGGCGGTGGTTGGGCCGACTTATCTTTTTGGCTGGCTTTCTTGGCTAAATCGTACCGTTCTTGATCTTGCTGGTATTCAGCTAAATTTTGGTCGTATTCCTTTCGCTTCCCTCTATGAATAGCATCTCCAAGCAGACGAGCATATTCCAGTCCCCCCTTGCCACATCCATATGGCGCGTGGATATAGGTAAATAAATTAGGTCCAACATATTTGCCATCGTAGTGGCCAAGCACATTGGGCATCAACCCGCTAACTACACCGAGCGCTCCCACCAGGAACACTTCGCGTTCTGTGTCAGTTGTTAATAGTTCGCAAGCGTCACGTAGACGGTTTGGTAAAGCCTCATAGACATTTTTATCAAAACTCGACTTGTCCCATTGTCCCATTGTCCCGCTGTCCCAATCCCCGGTAGATTCGCTTTTCGTTTCATCGTCGGCAGCTTGCTGCCTTGACATTCGTTTCCAGACGTCATTGAGGTCTTCGCCTGGCTCAACGTGAACGGCGTGCTCTTCGTTGGGTGATTTTTGTTCTGATTTGTCCTCGCCGGGTTCTATGTTTTCATTGGGCGAATGAAACCGTTGGACCTCAACTTCAGGAGTAAGCTTACGATGCCTATCGCGAGGAAAAGCATCAGGCTGGGATGCGTCGGCGATCATCGCTTTAGAGTGAAACGCGTCTTCCTGGGAGCTAAACTCAAAAAATTTGTTAGGAAATTTCACAATGCGTCGGTAAAATTTGCCGTTTGTTCCAGCAAAAAAATCAGGTAGCGCCCCTTGCGTGAGAGGCTGGTTTTCAATATCTTGCATCGGATTTAAGAGTTTTTAGAACGAGTAGTCGTGCTGTGGTGGGCGGGCTACTCGTTCATGGTTCAGAGGGTTTTCAAAAAGGTGCGTAAATCGTCGATGGTGGTGATCACAAACAAGGCAGAGTGGGGTTCCAATGGCACGGCGGAGCCTTCCCCGGAGAGGGGTCTCAGTACAACCCTGAGTTGTTTTCCGCCAATTTCAGCGCGAATCACCGAACCGTAATCAAGTCTTAATAATAGCCAAATCGATCCCCCGACAGCTTTGATTTCTCGTGCTATTTTAGTGAGAAGAGGGGGGCTTGTGGATTCGCTGGCATCCCAGTCTATGTGTTTTTTGTAGGCTGGAGTGACTGTCATCGCGCGTGTCCCTCCCCAGCTTTTTGCTTTTTGAACCTTCTGGATTCTCTGAACGCAGCCATTACATCAGCACGTCGGTAGCGAACCCGACCATTAATTTTTAGCGGAACCAAAACGGCTGGGCGTTCGTCAGTGTCCTTACTCCACTCATTCAGAGTGGTAAAGCTGACTCCTATATGCTCAGAAGTCTGTTTACGGGTAAGGAGTTCGGGAAGATTACTCCCGTCAGGTGCGGGGGGGGTGTACTCTGCCAATGCTCGTTTCATTCCCTGATACGAGCGGGTCTCGACCAACTCTCCGAATTGATCGGGCGTGAGTTGGGAAATCTGAATTGTGTGTTGAAACATAGCCGTATGTGATTATACAGCCAAAGTTGACTAAACTTGATCGAGGGGGGACCCAAGGGGGATCCCCCAATTAATCAAGATTGATATTTTTGTTCAATTTCCGCTCGAATTTCCTGTATAAGTGGAGCGATTTGATTCACATTAAGATATTGGGCAACTTTTTCAATTTCATCGAGATCAATAAACTTCTGCTTTAGCTGACCTTTTGTTATGCTTTTTCTCTTTTCAACATCAAGTAACTGGTCTACTTTAAATTTGGCGCCTTTTCCGCCCTTAATCTCGTTTACATAATCTAATCCTGTAATCAGGGCTATAGCTTTAAGTTCTGGGGCTTTATCTGTATTTATGGGTTTACTGGGAAATAAGTTTACTTTTTGCAATAATCGAATAAGCAGGAGTTTTTGAACGGCTGATAGCCCTTTTTCTGGGGGGATCTCCTGCTCATTTTCTACCTGCTCCTTTTGTTTAATAGGCTCCAAATACTCATCGTCTGACATGCTACCCTTCGCTTGTTTATATTCATAGTCCCGTCTCCATGCTTCGCGCTCTACAGTATACGTATTAGGGAAGTATTCCTCGACAGCGTGAATAGCACGTCCAATTCTGAAACTAAAGGAAAGGTTGTAGAGTACATCACTCCATAGTTTTAATAATTTATGTGATTCATTTTTAAATGACTCTCTAAAAGGAGAAAGAATCTTTGGTGTATAAGTACATGAATCGATGAAATTGCAACAATCGACGGCATATGCATTTAGTCGAGTACCTTTTGGAACGTTGAGCACGTTCTGCCGCATTTCTTCAACAAACTTGTCAGCTAATGAATTAATACCTTCTATTCTTCTGGTCAGCTCATTCACATCATCCACGATTTCATTTGGTGTGGGGATTGAATGCTTAGAGTTAAAAAATTCCATGATTTCATCGTACTCTTTCAGGTGTGGACTCGTTGCGTAACCATTAGCAATCCTTTCTTCTTTGGAAATACGTTGCTCAATCGTACTCATTTTAATGGTGAGTTTATCAGCAAGAGCATCAGTCGATAAAGTTCTTAATTCATCAATAATCGTTCGTTGAAGTTGCATATTATTAGCTTGGTTTGGTCAGTTAATAATTCTCAATTTATATCGGTGGTTAGTCGGTTGTTGTTTGGTTAAAATTTAGGTTATGTCAGGCCGTCGATTGATACAGAGAGCAAGGGACTGTTACGCCCGGCACTTCAGTGAATATTATACAGCCGACTCCCTGCAGCCACTCAGATATAGTTAGCTCGTTAGGCAGACATGGCAAAGTTATATTCCCCTACGTCATTGTAATGCAGCATCACACGGCCCAAATCGACCGCCCGTACCTCATCGGCGTTCAGGCTTTCAACGCCTACCGTGTCACCTTTGGCGTTAATAAACTCCACTTCATACAGATCGCCACTTCCGTAGATGTGACCGCCCGGCCCTACGTCGCCACGGCGCAATCCGAGGGCCGGGCGGTCAGTCAGTAAGGCTACTAAATCAAGTTCCTGAATCATCGTTTTAGTTATTTGGATATGCGGTTATCAATCGGGCCGGGCCGCCGGTGCGGTTCGTTGTCGGGCGGTTCAATTGCCCAAACAGTTAGTAGTGGGTATGTTTTGCTGTTAGGTGCATCAATTGAGCCAACAACGACATATTTACGGCCTACTCGGTTTGGTAAATCGTTAACGACCAAACCGAAAAAGGCCAGCCATAGCAGGTCGTCCCGTAGTAGTTCGCCTTTGTCGGGGGTATAACCAATAAGTTCGTAAAATCGGGTCTTGCTCTTTCCGTCCGGGTGGTTCGGGTTGAGCAGGTACTTATACAATTTAGGGTCTTCAATTCGTACCTTTTCACAGTTTGGCAGTAGGTTCTCCATTGAATAGGTTAGGCTACTTTTTGCAAGGGTAAAACCGGAACGGTTGAGGCTATCCCCGAAAAGTGTGGATGTTCCAACATCAATAGCGCGTTTTGTTCCGACGAAATTTTGATGTAGCGCAAAAAAACAGCTTCCGAACGGTGACCCGTAATCTTCATGATAGAGATCGTTGGCACCTTAGCCAGAAAAGCATTTGTAGCGAATGACCGCCTGGCCGTGTGGGTCGTGACCATTTCGCACTTATCGAGGTAGCGCGTCTCCTTCCTGCCGCCTTTGGTTCGGCTCACCTCTACTGAGTCGGTCAACCCAGCCAGACGGCATAACTCTTTTAGATAATCGTTCATTTTCTGAATCGTAATCGTGCGCGGGGGAATGCCTTCGTATTTGTTGAGGATAAAGAGGACTCTTGGGTTGAGGGGTATAGAAACCCGTTCAGACGTTTTCAGCGTCTTACGCGTCAAAATGCGGCCATTATGGGTAATGTTTTCGGGTCGTAGCTCCGAGAAGTCCGAAAAGCGCAGGCCCGTATAACAACCGATCAGAAATAAGTCGCGTACCCGGTCGAGTCGAGCGTTAGCGGATAAATCCAGATTGTAGAGGCCGGTCAGATCCTCTTCGCTCAGATAGATATTATCCACCTCCTCTACTAACTTCTTAAAATCCTTATGTTGAAAAATCAGGTTGGTGTGCATACCATCGTAGTAGGCTTGTTTTAGCATTACTTTCAAATCTTTCAGCAGTGTACCTACGTAATTGAGCGTTAGCCCCCGGCCCGTTAGCCAGAGTTTAAAGGCGTGATAATAATCCAGGGAATAGGCATCATAATCGACCGGGTTGCCCGTTTCGGCCCGGTAGCGTTCCAGAACACGTTTGAGTTTCATATATCCCGCCAGCGTGTAGGCGGCATAGTGAACGCTGCGGGCATTCAGTCGTTTCTTTGCCTGCGATTCGAGAACAAACCTGTCGATGTAGGCTGTAAAGGTTTCAGGCACTACGGCGAATACCTCAATGGGTTTGCTCGTTTTTGAGCGGCCTAACTCCGAATCAAGATGCCGTTTAATCGTTTCGTTATTGAGAGGAATTTGGGCGAGTTGCAACGAAGTCAATACCTTTTTGGTAGCTGATCGCCAGCGGTCGAGGTGGGCATTAATCGTTTCAAAGGGTTCGCGAGCGGCCCGGCTCTTTTGGTTAGTGCGGGCGCGCTGGGCTGTTGCATCCCACTGGTACGGCTCAATGGTTAGCCCGGTTGAATAAACGAATCGTTGATTGGCGTACCGATAAAATAAGGATATGAGTGTTTGCCGGTCGGCGCGGGGGTCTTTGAGCAGGAACTTGACGTCCTTATCAGCTATGGTTTTCACTCTAACTTGGTTTGGTCACTACCAAATTACGAATAAATAAAATACGGTTGACGGATTGGTTGACGGATTTACTTTATTAAGCCGTATTATTAGTAGTAAGGTTAGAAAAAGAATAAGGGTTAATCAGTTGATATAGAGCTATTCTGCTCTTTTCCTGATTAACCCTTATTCAAAAAAAGAGCCTCCTATAGGACTTGAACCTACGACCCCTTCATTACGAATGAAGTGCTCTACCAACTGAGCTAAGGAGGCTTTTTACTGAATGCGAGGGCAAATATAATCGTTTTGGATTTTAGAACGCAAGTATCCAGTCGCTTTTTGGTAAATTTGCGGTCATGATTTCCATTACAAACCTCTCGTACTACCTCGGTAGCCGGGCTTTATACGAAAATGCCTCGCTGCATATCAAGCCTAATCAGAAAATCGGCCTCATCGGCCTGAATGGAACGGGCAAATCCACACTCCTTCGCATTATTAACGGTGACTATCAGGCCGACAGCGGCATTATTTCCAAGGCGGGTGATGTAACAATCGGCTTCCTGAATCAGGATTTGCTGAGCTACCAAACCGATGACTCCATTCTCTCGGTGGCCATGCAGGCGTTTGCCCGGCAGAACCAACTCCAAATCATGATTGACGAGTTGCTGCACGAAATGGAAACCAGCTACCGCGATGAACTGGTCGATAAACTCGGTAAAGTGCAGGAAGAGTTCGATGCGCTCGATGGCTATACCATTCAGTCGAAAGCAGAAGAAATACTGGAGGGACTGGGCTTCTCGACCGACGACCTGCACAAGCCGTTAAAGCTGTTTTCGGGCGGCTGGCGAATGCGGGTTATGCTTGCTAAGCTGCTCTTGCAAAAGCCCTCGCTGCTGATGCTCGATGAGCCGACCAACCACTTAGATCTGCCTTCCATTCAGTGGGTAGAAAAATACGTTCAGAATTATGAAGGGGCCGTTATTGTGGTTTCCCACGACCGCGAATTCATTGATAACGTGGTCGACACCATCGTGGAGGTGTCGGGTGCGAAGCTGAATTATTACGCTGGCGACTACTCCTACTACATGGAGGAGAAAACGCTGCGTAATGAAATTCAGAAGGGCGCTTTTGAAAACCAGCAGGCTAAAATCCGGCAAACGGAGCGGTTTATCGAACGATTCAAGGCGAAAGCGTCAAAGGCCAAACAGGCCCAGAGCCGGGTGAAGCAACTCGAGCGAATGGAACTTGTCGACGACGTAATCGACGATAATGCGCGGGTCAATTTTAAGTTTAACTTCTCCCAGCAACCCGGTCGGCACATTCTGCACTTAGATAACATCTCAAAAGCTTACGGGGAAAAACGCATCCTGACCCACTCTACGGCCCGGCTCGAGCGGGGCGATAAAGTAGCCCTGATTGGGGCCAACGGACGCGGGAAATCTACGCTGCTGCGGATCATATCAGGGTCGGAACCCATCGACGGTGAGCGGCTGCTGGGCTATAATGTCTCCTTTAGTTTCTACGCCCAGCACCAGCTTGAGTCACTTCGGGTAGACGATTCGATGCTGGACGAACTGAAACAGGCAAACCCCACCAAATCGGATGGTGAACTGCGTGGGGTACTGGGCTGCTTTTTGTTCTCAGGCGACGACGTGTTCAAGAAAATCAAAGTGTTGTCGGGGGGCGAAAAGTCGCGGGTGGCGCTGGCAAAAGTGCTGCTCTCCCAGGCGAATTTCCTGCTGCTCGACGAGCCGACCAACCACTTAGACATGCAGTCGGTAAATATCCTGATTCAGGCGCTGCAACAGTACGAAGGCACCTACGTGGTTGTTTCCCACGACCGGTATTTCGTGTCGCAGATTGCCAACAAAATCTGGTACATCGAAGACGAACAGATTAAAGAATACCCCGGCACCTACGACGAATATGAGTGGTGGATGGAAGAGCGCAAAGAGCAAGGTAAATTGGGTGTTAAGCCCCCTGAAAGTCCAAAAACGCAACCCGTAGCCAGTCCGGTACCCGCTACGAACGGGGCTGCGCTTAACGGAAACGGCCAAAAATCGGCGAATGGCCGGGTATCGGACGAGGAGCGAAAAGAGTGGCAGAAGACCCTCAGAAATCTGACGCGCCAGGCCGAAGAGTCGGAAACTAAAATTGGTCAGTTGGAAGAACGCAAAAAACGACTCGAAACCGAACTCGCCGACCCGGCTACTTATGGCGACGACAAACTGATGCAGGCGAAGAACGATGAATACCGTCGCATAACGGCTCAGATTGATGAGCTGCAGGATGAGTGGGAAACGGCCATGCTCGAAGCCGAGGAGTGGGAGAAAAAACTGGCCTGATTAGCCGCCGTAGCGGATGTACAGAAAGATAACGCCAAACGAAAAAAAGACCCATACCAGCAGCGATAGCAGCGTGGCTGCGCTCGCTTTGACCAGCCGCCACCGCCGGGTAGGGCCCAGAAACTGGTAGTAGGCGAACGTTAGATACAAAAACTGGACGAGTAATTGCAGGCCGGAAAAGCTGTTGTTATTGGAAAAAAACGACCTTAGTGGGGCCAGTAGCGCCAGTGAGATGAGCGCATTGAAGCCGAAAAAAAATACCTGCGTTACGAAATGCTCCGCGTAATTGATGCCGGAGCGCAGGAAAAATAGCCAATAAATCAGCGCAAAGAGCGGAATGGCAAAAAATAGAAGCAGGTTATTCCGTTTTTCGACGAAGGCCTGTACATTCTTTCGCCGTTCTATAAACCCCGACCGGGCACGCTGCGCTTCTGCCGATTCAACCGTTTGCGTGGTGGCTGCCGGTGGGCTGGAGAGATCACGTGTGTAGGGGTGAAAAACAGAATTGACGAACAGCGTAATTCCGATCATCAGGAGTAAGAATGTGAACGGATTGAAATACTTTTTCCGCTTCCTCTCCAGGACATACTCGCGGGCCACAAGGCCGGGCCGGATCGCCAGTTCCTTCAGCAAATGCAGTACGCCCTTATCGGCATGAGTAAAGGCGTGAAAGACTTCGTGAAAGACGTGGGGCAGGTTAAACCGATGAATATGTGCGCTCTGGCCACAGGTTGGGCAGTAGGTAAAACGTTTGTCTAAGGTTGTCAAACAGTTCGGGCACTTCTCCATAAACGGCAGGTTTGTCTGTAAAGGCAAAGGCGCCTGCAATCTGGCGGAAATTAACGAGTTAGTCAACTGTATCCTGAACGGCCACGTCCGGGCGTGATAAAACTAAGACGCACGCCCGGACGTGGCCGTTCAGGATACAGTTAAGACCATAAAATTTGTTGATATAATACAAGTAAAATATAGTTGACTTTTACTTGTATTCTTATGGGCACTTATAAAAAAGGCAGAGGGGCACAGTATAATACAGCCAATTCGTTTTCGGCGTATCAGTATGAACCCGATGGTGCAGAGGCATCGTATGACGATGATTTTCCGAAAGCAACGCTGAAAACGCAGTTTTTTGAAGAAACAGCGAAGCAAATCATCAGTCGCCCCAACAGTCCCGACATTGGTTTTGCGGCCTCCATCAATCCCTACCAGGGCTGCGAGCATGGCTGTATTTACTGCTACGCCCGCCCATCGCACGAGTACTGGGGATTTTCGGCAGGGCTTGATTTTGAAAGCAAAATCATGGTGAAAAAAAACGCGCCTGTGCTGCTCGAAAAACAATTTCAGTCGCGGTCCTACAAGCCGGTCGTCATTCATTTTTCGGGAAATACCGACTGCTACCAACCCGCTGAACGAACCTATCAGCTAACCCGTCAAATGCTGGCCCTTTGCCTGCGCTACCGGAATCCTGTTTCCATTATCACCAAGAACGCCCTGGTTCTGCGCGACTTAGACATTCTTGAGCCGTTGGCGAAGCTCAATTTAGTGAGTGTGGCCATCACCATCACAACCCTCGATGAATCGCTGCGCCTGCTGATGGAGCCGCGCACTGTTACGGCACCCCAGCGATTCAGAACGATGGGCACGCTGCACCGGGCGGGTGTTCCTGTTGGCATTATGACCGCGCCGATTATACCGAGCCTGAACGACCACGAAATTCCGAAACTGATTGAACAGGCCGCTAAACACGGGGCCTGTTGGTCGGCGCATACCGTCGTTCGGCTGAATGGTGCTCTTGGTCCGCTTTTCACGGACTGGCTTCAGCAAACATTTCCCGACCGCGCCGACCGGATTCTGAATCAGATTGCCGACTGTCATGGTGGGCAACTGAACGATTCGCGGTTCGCGACGCGGATGTCGGGTGAGGGCGCGTATGCACAGCACATCGCTCAACTTCACCGGATAGCGAGCCAGAAATACCTCAACGGGCGCGAACCGGCTCAACTGACAACGGCTTTATTCCGGCCCGCCGGGCAAATCGGGTTGTTTGAGTGAGAGAATTTAGTAGGGGTTGTCTTCATCGGTAAGCCTGGCGAAGGACTACATTTTGTTACTAATTTTTACGGATTGGCTTCCAGTGATTTAACTTTAGCAAGAAATAAATTGATAATTCCTCAATAGACGCTAAGGGTAAACTGGTTTGTTCGTGTCATGCTGGTATCTGACTACCTAACCAATGGCTGAAGCTGAAGGTCAACCACTACCTAATCCAGGAAATCTGCTGCGCCCGCTTCATGCGGCCGACCCTGCTGTGTCGGTTGTCGATAACGAGCACATTGTTCGGGCCGCCTTTGCCAACTCACCCCAGCAGGGATTTGAAGCCCTCTTCAGACTCTATTATCGGCCATTGTGCAGCCATGCCGTGCGCTTTGTGTACACGCGTGAAGTCGCCGAAGATATTGTCGGCGAGGTTTTCTATCAGTTGTGGAAAACAGCCAGTTATGCCACTGTGAAGCATACGTACCGCACTTATCTCTACGCGGCTGTTCGACACCGGGCGTATAATTACCTGCGCGATGAATTCACCGACAGCCGCACATCTGTTTCGCTGGATAGTGTGGATGAAACCGTTCTGGCCGAAACGCCACAGACGCTAATCGAATACGATGAAACGTTCCAGCGGCTGGAAAAAATAATTCACGAATTGCCCCCGCAATGTCAGCGTGTTTTTCTGATGAGTCGGTTCGAGAATCGAAAAAATCAGGAGATCGCCGACGAATTGGGGCTGGCTCTTAAAACCGTTGAGGCCCATATGGCCCGCGCCTTACACCAACTGCGCCGGGTGTTTTTAGGAGCGGCACTCCTTCTTTTTCTACCAGTTCACTAAGGGTAAACGCATTAGCTTGTGTCCAACCAGGCAAACCCCTGTTATGGAAGAGATCATCAATAAATCGGTTCTGCTCGACTATTTTTCGGGTCGGGTGACTCCGTTACAGAAGAAATCGGTGGAGCGATGGCTGACTGAACCGGGCAGCCGCGAACGGTATTATGCGTGGCTGCACGAATGGGAACTGAGCCGCCTGCAAACGAATGCCAACTGGCAGGATGCGTTCCAGAAGACGGCCTGGCGCATGAATGATACGGCACCCGCTGTGGAACAGCCCGCAGAAGGGTTGGTTAAGCATGGCTGGCAATTGGGGCGCGTGTGGCTGGCCGCGGCTTCGGTGCTGTTGCTGCTGGGCTTGGGCGGCTGGTTATTTCGTGATGTGCTGCTCTACCAAACCGTTCAAACCGGTTTTGGCCAGACCCGTACCCTAACCCTGCCCGATGGGTCTGCCGTAATGCTCAACGCCAATTCGTCGCTGCGCTTTCCGCGCTGGTTCGGCGGTCCGATTGGATTTGGCCGTTGGGAAATAGCCGATGGTGGGTCGAACGCCCGCACCGTGGAGTTGAGCGGTGAAGCTGATTTCTCAGTACGCCATCTGCCCAATCATCAGCGTTTTGTGGTGCTCACGGCTAAAGGGCTGCATGTAACCGTGCTGGGTACGCAGTTCACCGTGCTGAGTCGCGAACGGGCCACCCGCGTGGTGCTGCGTTCGGGTCGGGTGCAGCTAACGACGCAACGGCCCGGCCAGCCACCGCTGCTGATGCGCCCCGGCGATCTGGCAACATTAAACCCACGCGGGCAACTGAACCTGACCCGAACAGCCCACCCCGAAGCCCTGGCTTCCTGGAAACACCAGCGTTTCACCTTCGAGCAAACCTCGCTGCGCGAGATTGCCGACCTGCTGCATGATAACTACGGCCTGACTGTCATCATTGAACAGGCTTCCTTAGCCGATCGCACAATTTCAGGTTCATTTCCAGCCCGAAACGCCAACGAGGTGTTGCAGGTAGTGGCTCAATTGCTGCAAATCAACTATACCCGCGAGAACGACCGCGTCACGTTTACCGATTGACTCTTACTCATAACCAATAACCTCTCACATGATGAACCCAATACGTATACGTGTCTTACTGGCTGGTCTGCTCTTAGTGGGGATGCGGCCCGGACTGGCTCAGTTCCTGGCAACGGCCAAAGCATTACCCCACACAACCTATCAGGCCGCATCGGCGCCAATGGTTCAGCTACGCGACGTACTGGGTCGGTTGAAAGAGCGCTACCAGGTCGATATTTTGTTTGAGGATCGGTTGGTGACCGATCATCTGGTGAACCCTAACGCTGTTGACCCAGGCGCTACGCTGGAGAAAAACCTGACGAACGTACTGAAACCACAGGGGCTTCGCTACACGAAAGTTAAAACCGGTGTGTATGTTGTCCTGGCCGCCAATAAGTTCCGAAAACTGACGTCGGCGGAGGGCGTAGATGCGCTGCCCGTATCGGCAGTAGCCGTTACAGAACCGCTGGAAATGAATCCACTAACTCAGTTGCCGCCCAAAGAACTACAAACCATAGTCGATCAGACCATTAGCGGACGCGTGACCGACGGGGCCAACGGAAACGGCTTGCCGGGCGTGAGTGTGGTGGTGAAAGGCACGAGCCGGGGCACTACCACCGATAGCGACGGCAATTACCGCGTTACGGCGCCCGACCAACCTGCCGGGGCTGCCATTACGCTCGTGTTCTCTTTCATTGGATACAGCACGCAGGAGGTCATTGCCGGGAATCGAAGTACGGTGAACGTAACGCTCACGGGCGACGATAAAACGCTGAGTGAGGTTGTTGTGGTTGGGTATGGTACACAAAACCGGCGTGAATTAACCGGCTCGATTGCTTCGCTGCAAACGCAGAGTATCAAAGATCAACCCGTTGCGAACGTTGTTGAAGGATTGACAGGACGGTTGCCGGGCGTGCTGATTCAGCAAAACACGGGTGCGCCGGGCAACGCGCCCTCCATTAAAGTGCGCGGCTTAGGCTCCATCAGCGCGGGCAATGGGCCGCTGGTAGTCATTGACGGGCAGCCGATTAACTCGGGTGGACTGACCAACGCGGGGGGGCTGAACCAGTTGAACCCCAACGACATCGAGAAAATTGACGTGTTGAAAGATGCCTCCGCGACGGCTATTTTCGGCTCCCGCGGGGCCAATGGCGTTGTGATGGTGACCACGAAGCGCGGCAAATCGGGGCAGAGTCGTATCAATTTCGATTATTACACTGGTGTTCAGCAGGTAAGCAAGAAAATGGACCTGCTCAATTCGCAGCAGTTTGCCGAATATTCCAAAGAAGCAGGCAATACGGCTTACCTCGAACGAGTGCCGGGTGCCCTCATTACCGACCCAAACAGCAAACGGGCCGCCGGGCAGCGGTATCGGTACCCTCGGGGCGAGTTTCCGGGTATTGATTTTGACAACCCGGCCAGTTTGGCTTACTATGACTATCAGGACCTGATTTTTCAGAACGCGCCCATCAGCAGCTACCAGGTGTCGGCAGCGGGTGGCAGTGAGAAAATTCAGTTTTTTGTATCGGGTAATTACCTGAAACAGAACGGCATTATTAAACAGTCGGGGCTTGATCGATATACGGTCCGGTCGAACGTCGATGCTCAACTGTCGTCTAAGCTGAAAGTCGGCATGAGCTTCAGCCCGTCCTATTCGCTCGAAAACCGGGTTAACTCCGACGGGCACTGGGCGAACAATGGGATCATTAACGCAGCTATATCGGCGATGCCTTTTCTCCCCATTTATCAGGCCGATGGGGTGACGTATAACTCACAGGCGGCCATTGCGGCACCTTACGATTTTCCCGGCATTACCAACCCCGTTGCCAATATTACGGAAATCGACAACCGTGTCAACACGCTCCGGCTGCTGGGGAATGCCTACGCCGAACTGGCCCTCTACAAGTCGATTCGCTACCGGGGAACCATTGGTGGCGACCTGGCGTATGTCCGGCAGAATCAGTTTCAGACCTCGGCTATTCCGCTCAATCAGTTGCTGCCTCCCAACGCCAATGCGGGGTCGGCGTTTGCCTCGCAGAACATCAACTGGGTAACGAACCATACCCTCAACTACAGCCTCGACATTGGCACCACGCATCACCTCGAAGCGTTGGTCGGGCTGGAATCCCAGCGGAATGATTATGATGAAAACCGGGTGAGCGCCAACCTGTTTCCCAACGACCAGATTCGCACCATCAGCGCCGGAACGGTCGTTACCAGTGTAAGCATCGGCGGAAGTGGCTTAACCAGCGGGTCGTTTCGTACCCAATGGGCCTTAGCTTCTTATTTCGGGCGGGTTACCTATTCATTGATGGACCGGTACCTGTTCAATGCGTCGATCCGGCGCGATGGCTCGTCGCGGTTTGGGCTGAACAAGCGGTACGGCACGTTCCCGTCGGCATCGGTAGGCTGGCGCGTCACGGAGGAGCCATTTATGAAGTCGGTTCCGGCCATTTCCGAACTGAAACTACGGGCCAGTTACGGCTTATCAGGCAACAACGCCTTTCAGAACAGCGACGGTACGCAAAACAACTACCCCAGCATTGGCTTACTCAACAAGGACAATTATGTGTTCAGTAATGGCTTAGTGAATGGGCTGGCGACCAACACGATTGGCAACGACGACCTGACCTGGGAACGAAGCCGCCAGACGGATCTTGGGCTTGACGTGGGACTGCTGCAAAACCGGTTTTTCCTGACGATTGATTACTACAACCGCATTACGACCGATTTGCTGCTATCGGTGCAGGTGCCCACACTGACGGGCTTTTCCTCCGCCGTCCGCAATATTGGGCAGGTGGAGAATAAAGGCATGGAGTTCGGGCTGACTACCCGAAATGTCACGGGGGCGTTTACCTGGACAACCGATCTCAATCTGTCCTTCAACCGCAACAACGTGCTGGCCCTGGGTCCCACCGGCGATGCCATTCGGAGCGGGTCGGGCGTGGGCGAAACCAACATCACCGTCATTGGGCAGCCGCTGGGTAGTTTCTTCGGCTATAAACAGTTGGGTGTTTTTCGCGATCAGACCGACCTGGACAGCTACCCGCACTTTGCCGACAGCCGGCCTGGTGATGTGAAATTTGACGACGTGAACGGTGATAAAAAAATCGACGCCAACGACCGCACCCTCATTGGCAATAACCAGCCCGATTTTATGTATGGCATGACCAACTCATTCTCGTTCAAAGGATTTGACCTGAGCGTGGTAGTGCAGGGCGTACAGGGCGGGCAGATTCTGAATCTGTCGCGCCGATTTTTTGAGAATCTGGAAGGCAATGCCAACCAGATCAGTACGGTACTTGGCCGCTGGCATTCGCCACAGGACCCCGGCGATGGCATCACCCCCCGCGCCAACAGCCGCAGTACGGGCAACAACAATCAGGTATCGACGCGCTGGGTCGAAAGCGCCAGTTATTTCCGCATTCGGAACATCACCATCGGCTACAACGTCCCCCGAACGATTTTGCAAAAGCTGAAAATACAGTCACTCCGCGTGTATGCCGGGATGCAGAACGCGCTTACTGTCTCAAATTATTTAGGCTATAATCCAGAGGTAAGTGGCTATGAAGGACCGCTCACGGGCGGTGTCGATTACGGTTCCTACCCGCTCGCCCGAACCACCACCGTTGGCTTAAATTTTGGCTTTTAACCCACGCACATCTTATGAAAGCTATCTATCTCTTCGCCGGTGTGCTGATGCTCAGCCTGACCGCCTGCCAGGAAAAATTTCTGGAATTAGCCCCTGTTTCGCAGGCCAATACGGCTTCGTTCTATAAAAACCAGTCCGACATGCTGACGGCGGTCAATGCAGCCTACGGTGCCCTGCAGTTCAATGGACAGTATGGCCAGAACTATGTTTTTGCCGAACTCCCCTCCGACGATACCCGGCCGGTGCTGTCGGGATCGGTGACCGATCAGGACGAGTTCGATAAATTCTATTTACGCACGACTAACCCCTACCTGCTGACTCGCTGGAGCGATGGGTATCGGGGTATCTACCGCACCAACAGTGTGCTGGATCGGCTGCCGGGTGTTCCGATGGATGAAACCCTGAAAAAACGAATTGCCGGTGAAGCCAAATTTTTACGGGCGCTGATGTATTTCAACTTAGTGCGGTCGTTTGGGGCTGTGCCGCTGGTGTTGACCGAAATCACCGACCCCCTGCAGGGGTATGAATACGGTCGTGCGCCGGTTGCCGATGTGTATGCCCAGATTACCAAAGACCTGATCGAGGCCGATGCTGCCCTGCCCGAACGGTACACGGGTGCCGATGTAGGCCGCGCTACGCGGGGAGCTGCTAAGGCCTTGCTGGGTAAAGTGTTACTGACTCAGAAAAAATATGCGGAGGCTGTAGCTAAGCTGAAAGAAGTCGTTGATGCCAATACCTACGACCTGCTGCCTGCTTATGCTGATCTGTTTAAACCCGCCAATAAAAACAGCAAAGAGTCGGTTTTTGAGGTGCAGTACAAGAAGGGGTCCATTCAGGAAGGGAGTAACTTTGCGAACACCTACGCGCCCGAAAATTCAGGCAATGCCGTCATTCAGTTTGGCGGGGGCGGCAACAATCAGCCAACGTCCGACCTGGAGAGTGCCTTTGACGCGGGCGATGTTCGGAAAGGAGTTTCCTTTGCCAGCAGCTATACCAATGCCCAGGGCGCCAAAATCGATTATTACTACATTCGCAAATACCTCGATCCGCCAACGGTTAACGGTGACTCTGAGGATAACTGGTATGTACTTCGCTATGCCGATGTGCTGTTGTTGTATGCCGAGGCCCTGAACGAAACAAGTAAAACCGCCGAGGCACTGCCGTACCTCAACCGGGTTCGGAAGCGGGCCGGGCTGGCCGATAAGGCCATTACGGCGCAGCCCGACATGCGGTTAGCCATTGAGCAGGAACGACGGGTTGAACTGGCTTTTGAGGGCCACCGCTGGTTCGACCTGGTTCGCACGGGGCGGGCGTTGCCGGTGTTGCAGGCCAAAGCCGCAGCCATTGGCATTAAAACCGCATTGACGGAGAATAACCTGCTTTTTCCGGTTCCGCAGAGCCAGATTGACATCAATTCGGATAAGATTAAACAGAATCCGGGCTATTGAGTCTGGTAACCAGTTCGCACACGAGTTAGCCATCATACGAGAATCCCTGTTGGGTTTCCGGCCGCTCCACGGTTGGTTCCAACAGGGATTCGGTATGTTCAAATGACTGCGTAACGGTTTTGCGAATGCTTTTGCAGATGGTGTCGAGGGGTAAGTCGTTTTCGTCGGTACCAAACGGATTTTCAATCTCTTCGGCAATGATTTCAAGGCTCGCCAGCACGTAAAAAACAAACATCACCAGCGGAATAATCAGGAAATGTAGGTTGGAAACGTAGCCCAGCGGCAGGGTAAGGCAATAGATAAAAATAAATTTTTTGATAAATGAACTGTACGAAAACGGAATTGGGGTGTTTTTGATCCGCTCGCAGGCGCCACAGGTTTCCATGAGCGACTGAATTTCGGTGTTGAGCAGCAGTAAATGTTCGGGCAGCAGAATACCCTGGCGCTGCAACTCGTGCATTTTGCCAAAAATAGCCACCGCAATCTGCTGCGGTAGGTGTTCGTTCAGCCGGAGGTTTGCCAGACTAAACGATTCACTGTCCACAAATTCCTGTTCGGGTGAACGTAGCCGCAGGTGATTTTTCAGCACGTAGGCAAAATTAGGGATCATCGACTGGAAAAACTGCCGCGCTTCGGTTTGGGTGGGTTCCAGCAACTGGTCTAATTTGAGGGCCATATTTCGGCTGTTATTCACCAAACCGCCCCACAATTTCCGGCCCTCCCACCAACGGTCGTAGGCCGTGTTGGTGCGAAAAACCAGCAGCATCGAAATCACAAAACTCAGCAATGTGTGCATCAGTGAGAAATTCTTCAGATGCGGGTTGTCGCTCAGGCCCAGCCGTTCGATAACGTAAACCACAATGAACGAGTAAATACCAATCCCTACTATGGCAGGCAGTAACTTGCGTACCGTGTCGGCCCGGTTAAAGGTGATAATGAACCGGAACCATTCTTTCGGATTATAATTGACCATAGATTCGCCGAACTTGCATAATTAATAAGGATGCGGCAACGTTCACTTCACGAAAACTAAACGGAATGACGGCTACTCCCAGGTTATTGATTATTATTTTTTTCGGGCTGTTTCCTGCGTCGTTATGGGCGCAGCCACTCCAGAATATTGACCGAATATACGACCCGAAAATTGAAATTGTGCTGTTATACCCTTTAGTCAGTGCCAATGCATCCGATCCCGCGCTGACCCTAAACCCGCCCGTCGTTTCGCTTGATGAGCAGGTGTCGCTCCAACTCGAATTCGATGACCTGACGGCCAACTACCGCTCCTTCCGCGCCCGGCTCGTTCACTGCAATGCCGACTGGCAACGCTCCATTCTGAACGACATTGAGTTCACCTACGAATACAACGACAACCCCATTACGGACTACCAGATTTCGATAAACACCAAAATACCCTATTATCATTACCGATTCACGCTCCCGCGCGTGAAACTGCCGGGTAATTATCTGCTGGTCGTCTATGACGAACGAAACCGGAATAACATCCTGTTTACGCGCCGATTTATGACCTACCAGAACCGGCTTAACGTGGCAGCGGCTGTCCGCTTTTCGTCGGACCCCTCCCGCCAGTTTACCGACCAGCAAATCGACCTGAGTATCAGCTACAAAGGCTACCAGGTGATTTCGCCCCAGGACGATTTTAAGGTGGTTATCAGGCAGAACTACCGCGACGACCGCGTGCTTCGGGGCTTACGGCCCACGAATGTACAGGCCTTCGACCAGGTGCTCGACTACCGGCTCATCGACCTGAGCAATACCCTGCCGGGCGGCAATGAATTCCGGTTTTTCGATACGCGAACGGTACTGTCGCGCGGAAACTACATCGACCGCATCGACCGCCCCGCCGACCGCAACGTGGCCTACGTGCAGGTGGACCAACCCCGCAGCCGGGGGGCCTACATTCAGAGCGACGATTTCAACGGGCAGTTTGTGATCGACCAGCGCGAAACCGGCAACGGCGCTACCAATGCCGATTACGTCGAAACCGTTTTTACGCTCAAAACACCCGAAGTGGCGGGAGTAGAGGTGTATGTAAATGGGGCCTTCAACTTCTGGCAGTTGAACGACCGCAACCGCATGACGTTCGACCCGATTCTGGGCGCGTTCCGGGCCTCCATCCTGCTGAAACAGGGTATTTATAATTACGATTACACGGTGCTGACAACCGGCTCACAACCCCGCGCAGATGAAAACTACATTGAAGGCAGTTCCTCCTCCACCGAAAATGATTATGAAGTGTTGGTATACCATCGCCCGCCCGCATCCCGCGCTGATCAATTGGTAGCGTATCGGAAAGTGGGGGTCAATAAGCGAAAGTGAGTTATTAGGTATTGAGTTATTGATGAAACGGCCTGGTAATGACTTAATAATCAACAACCTGATAGCCAATAATCCTGAACCATGAACCGGCGAAATTTTATCGAACACCTATCCGTCGGTAGCGGTGCTGCTTTAACGGCTCCACTACTGGCTTTTTCTACATCTGCCAACGCACAACCTGAGCATCTGTTTGTCGGAACTAGCTCTTCCGAACGGGCTGCCAATGTCGTGATTGCCGGTGGTGGACTGGGCGGTTGTGCAGCTGCCTTCGCTGCGCTGCGGAACAACTTGCAGGTTATTCTGACTGAGGAAACCGACTGGATTGGCGGGCAATTGAGCCAGCAGGGTGTTCCGCCCGATGAGCACCCCTGGATTGAAACGCACGGGGCCACCCGATTGTACCGCGAGCTTAGGAACAACATCAGGCAGTATTACATTCAGCATTATCCCCTGACGGATGCCGCCAAAGCCCGTCCAAATCTGAATCCGGGCGATGGAACGGTATCCAAACTATGCCACGAGCCGCGCGTGGCCGTAGCTGTTTTGCAGCAGATGCTGGCTCCCTATATCAGTTCGGGACAATTGACCCTGCTGCTCGACCACAAAATTACCGGGGCAGATGTGACTGGCGATACCGTTCGCGCGCTGAAAGCGGTCAGTCAGCGAAGCGGGCATGAGGTGGTGCTGTCGGCACCGTATTTCGTTGATGCAACGGAACTCGGCGACCTGCTGCCCCTGACCAAAACCGACTATGTATCGGGTGCCGAATCGCGCCGGGAAACCCGCGAACTGCACGCACCTGATAAAGCTGATCCAGCTAATTGTCAGTCGTTTACGATGTGCTTCGCGATGGATTACGTACCTGGGACCAATCAGGTCATCGACAAGCCGAAAGACTATGCTTTCTGGCAAACGTATACGCCCAAACTCACACCAGCCTGGTCGGGAAAACTCTTGAGTCTGGCGTATTCAAACCCGAAAACGCTGGAAATGAAACAGTTGGGCTTCCATCCGGAGGGCATCAGCACCGGCGATAAACTGAACCTGTGGAACTACCGCCGGATCATCAACAAGGCTAATTTCAGGCCGGGCACGTATGCGGGCGATGTTTCGATGGTGAACTGGCCACAAAACGATTACCTGCTGGGCAGTCTGATCGATGTGTCGGACAACGAATTCAAAAAACACGTTGACCAGTCGAAGCAATTGAGTTTGTCGTTTTTCTACTGGCTGCAAACCGAAGCCCCCCGCCCGGATGGGGGCGTCGGCTGGTCGGGCCTGCGCCTGCGCGGTGACATCATGGGTACGGAGGATGGCCTGGCCAAGTACCCGTATATCCGTGAGTCGCGACGCATAAAAGCCCTGTTTACTGTTCTTGAAGAGCATGTCGGGGCTGATAACCGCGCCCTGATTACGGGCAAAAAATCCGATAACACAGCCGCTGATTTCCCCGACAGTGTGGGCATTGGCTATTACCACATTGATTTGCATCCCAGCACGGCGGGCAACAACTACATCGACTTTAGCTCGCTGCCGTTCCAGATTCCCTTGGGCGCTCTGCTACCGCAGCGAATGGAAAATGTATTGCCCGCCAATAAGAACATCGGCACGACTCACATCACCAACGGTTGCTACCGACTGCATCCGGTGGAGTGGAGCATTGGCGAAGCCGTTGGAATGCTGGTGGCGTTTGCGCTTGATAAAAAAGTGATTCCACGGGCGATTCGCGAAAAACAAGGTCTATTAGCCGACTTTCAGCAACGGATTCGTTCGCAGGGAATTGAAACCCACTGGCCGAAAGCATGAGCAGATAGGGTAACAGCGGTCTACCCGGCAAAAAAATGTATAATGTATTTTGTCTGGTTCATAGACCATATTTCCAGGATATGGCCTGCTCCGGCCACCCGCTTAGGCTGTGGCCAACCACACGGGCGGTCCCGCAACGGCCGTGCTTAGGGGGTGTGTACAAACGCCCGCCGATCCAGAAAGGCTTTGGTTTTCTCGGCCCCAACCACATCGTAAAAAGCACTGCTGAGCCGCTCCCGGCGTTCAGCAGGTTGTAAGTGAATCTGGTAGTTTGTCCTGGCAAACAACTTTGTCGTGCCAAAGACTGAAACGCCGGCCTACTACCCTTTAAGCAACACTATTGGTTTGTGGTTTGTCGTTGGCTGGCGCGGGAGTAACTGACGCGCCAGCCAACGACAAACCACAAACAGTAAACCATTATTGCGTTTCTTCCAGCGGAGTGAAGTCCTTAAACGTTCGTTTAATGGCTTTATCGGTGGCTTCCTTTTTGCTTTGCCAGTTCGCGTCTAACTCCAGCGCGACCAAACCACTCAGGCTCATTGAGTTACGGAAATCATCCAGTTTCTTAACAAATTCGTTATTTCGGCGGGTCGATTTGAGCGCAAACTCACGGGCAAACACATCGCCTTTGTTCTGTAGTTCAGTTTTCTTGCCCATCACATAGTTGTAACGGTCGAGCAAATCCTTCATTGATTTTCCGATAACCTCTGTTGCTTCGAGGGTTCCCATCGTCAGAACGGCCGTGCCGCCAATCGCCGAAATCAGCCGTTGGTTACTTTGGGCGGCTGGACTTGAACTGGCATTTATGATGGCTGGCGTTACACCTGTAATAGCACCCAACGACGCATTTGCAACGGAACGATTACGTTTACCTCCTTTGGCTCTTTTGTAATCCCGTTTAAGCTGTTCTTCTTTTTCAGCCAGTTGTTCCACTAAGCCCCAGGCCTGCACCAGCACCTGTCGATACTGCGTATAATAGTAACGGTCTTTCTCGGACTCATTAATGGTATTTAAAATGGTGAACGTAATTCGTCGTTCTTCCCGATTCTGAGATTTATCCAGCACATAAAAGGTAATCTGAACATTCAGTGAATCATACGGGTCTTTAACGAAATCATAGCCCGGCTGCCAGATAAATTCATACTGATTATTTGTATTTTTAATGAGCGTTGTTTTCGGAATTTGCTGATTATCAGACAAAAACCCAAACGCTTCGACGTCGTCTTCCCCATTCAAATCGGTCAGGTAAAATTTGAGATTGACCGTGGCGTTTTCGCGCAGTTTGTAATGCGTTTCTTTAGGGATGATAGCAATGTCGGGTGGCAGGTCCATTTGGGTAACCTCCACTTTCAGACGGCCTTTGGTGCGTGTTTTTGTGGGCTGATCTTCCACCCAGAACTCAATGTACTGAGGGGCCTGCTTTAACTTATTGAACTGATTCTGAGAGAGCGTCCAGGTAAGTTCACCCTGCGATGAGAGTTTACTGCCTTCGGGCATCTGATCGGCAATGGGAATGAACACAATGGGATCGCCATCGGTATCACGCACCATCTGAGAATCCATTTTGTAAGTATTCTGCGTGCGGTAACTAACGTAAAAGGGTCGTAGTTCACCGATGATTGGTGGCCGGTTAACGTGGAGCACCTTCACATCAATGGTGTGGATGGTGGCTTGACCGTGTTGATTTCTGCCCTCAAAACTTACCGGATAGGTTTTGATGGTTTGAATCCGGTCGGCCAGATCGAAGCCTGGCGTCCAGCTAAAGTGGCCCAGCGAATCGAGTTGCATTCCTTCCTGTTTGTCACTTCCAAACGCAAATACCACTGAATCGGCTGGCGAACTGAGAGCCTTTATGTCAAATCGAATGGTGTTACCTTCTGAAACAACATTCCAGTTAGGCTGGTTGGGAAATACGAGTTGGGGCACTTTGGAATCCTGCGCGTGGGTACTTATAACCGACAGTAGTAAAAGTCCCCACACTATTATACCGGCAGTTCGGTTCATAGCGGCATTGGAAGGTGGTCTGTTGTAAAAAACGTAAAAATAAGCCGAAGATTTTGTCTGCGTCTATTTATGCGCCAGTTATATTATTTTTCTTAGCTATCTGTCCACTATCACCCATAAAAATTATATTTTTCCAAGAAATAGTAATGAATAAATTTTGAGGGAGTACGAAAAAAGCCGCCCCCTACTGAGCAGGATGCGGCTTTTGTTTAGGCAAAAATTGACTAATGCTTAGTTTTTCTTAGGAGCTACCCCTGCGCCGGTCGTAGACGTTGGCCTGGTAGCCGTTGGAGTACTGCCACCTGCTGCTGCGGCTTTAGTAGCCGCGGCCGCTTTGGCTGGATCGATGCCTAATTTCTTCAGCACTAACTCGGTGATGTTATTTTCTTCGGGAGCAACCAGAAGAATAGGAATTGTGTTGGCACCGGCGTCTAAATTAAACACGTACTGGAAGCCGCTCTCTTTGGCAACAACATCAATCGCTTTCTGAATCTTCTGCACAACGGGGTTCACTAACTGCTGGTATTTGGTTTGCAGCGACTGTTCGGCGGTACGGCCAAACTCCTGAATGCGGCCCTGAAGACCCTGTAACTCCGTTTCGCGATCTTTACGAATTACGTCGGACATTTGAGCCGCACCTTTTTCGTAGGCTTCGTATTTGTCCTGAAGCTCTTTCTGCATCCGTTTCAGTTCGTTTTCCGACTGCGTCCGCTGAATAGTCAACTGGTTTTGAATATCTTTTGCTTCGGGCGTTTGGGCCAGTACATAATCGATATTCGTATAGCCTAACTTTAACGGCCCGGCTGCGGCTGTCGTAGTCGGCGTTGTTGTTGGGGCTTGTGCCTGAGCGCTTAAACCACCCAATAGCAGGGTTGCTGCAAACGCCATGACGAGGTTTTTCTTCATTTCGAATTGATTGTTTGTATTACTTAGGATTTGTGGTTGTTTTGTTTGTTGGAGTTGTATTGGTAGCCGTTGGTTTAATGTCTAAGCCCAGCTCTTCCATCACATAGTCCGAATAGTCGTGCCGGGGATTGGTGTAGAGGATCACAAAATCAGAGGCTTTGTCGAAAATAAAATCCAGTTTTTTCTGCAAACATACTTTTTCGACGGCCCGATTCACTAACTCCAGGGGACTTTTTATGAGTTCTTTTTTCTTCTCGAAAAGCAGTCCCTGATACCCGAACACTTTGTTGTTATATTCTCTGGCTTCGCGCTCCTTATCGCCGATTACCCGTTGCCGGTCACGCTTCATGTCCTCCGTCAGCAGAATTTCTTCGGCCTGGTAGGCTTTCTGCAATTTTTCAATCTCTACGTACTTATCCTGAATCTCCTTCGACCATTTGTCGGCAAATTTGTCGATTTCGGTCAACGCTTTTTGGTATTCGGGCATCTTCCCCAGAATAAACTCTGTGTCTACATAACCAAACTTCTGGGCCGAGACAGGAGGAGTTAGCCAAACCGAGCACAAAAGTACAAAAAATAGGGCTTTTTTCATTGGTGGCCAGTCAATTTTTATAGGAAGTGATTGATTGTCAGGAAACCTAAACCGTTTTAGAGACCTTTTAGGTTTAAACCTTAAAACGCTTTTCCTGCCTAAATCTTATCTCAGCTGTTGGCCAATGGTGAAGTGGAACTGCCCCGATGCCTTGTCTTTAATACCCGGAATTTTGTCGAAACCGTAGCCGTAGTCAATTCCAATCAACCCAAAGGCTGGCATGAAAATACGCGCTCCGAAACCAACTGACCGCTTCAGGTCGAACGGATTATATTGCTTGTAGCTGCCCCAGTTGTTCCCCGCTTCAACGAAGCCCAGCACAAAGATGGTAGCCGATGGATTCAATGAAACCGGATAGCGCAGTTCAGCCACAAACTTATTGTAGACCACCCCTCCCTGACTACGGGAATTGGCATCGGTAGCGCGGTCATAATCGGCCGTATACACGCTGCGATCATCATAACCCCGTAAACCGATAATGTCCTGTGCCAGCGCAAATTGCCCCTGACCAGCCAACCCTGAGCCGCCCAGCACAAACCGCTCGAATGGCCCGATGGTTGTACGCTTGTTGTAGTTACCCAGAAAACCCATGTGGGCGCGGGTGTTCAACACCAACTTACCAAAAACCGTCTGGAACCAACTGGCATCGAACATCCATTTGTGGTACTCCACAAACTTGAATTTATCCTCCGGCTTCTCGGATACGGTTGTTTTGCGGAAGGCCGAATAGGGTGGGGTAAACGAACCACTCAGCGAGAACGACGAACCATTACGTGGAAACTGAGGGTTATCAATGCTATTACGGGCCAGCGTGGTGTTGAAGGTGATGTTGTTCGATATGCCATCTTTATAACCGATATAGAACAAATCGAGGTTGTTCAAATCATAACGCTGGTACGATAACGAATTAGTCAGCGAGAAATAATCGTCGGGTACTTTCAACTGCCGCCCCAGACCAATCGTAATGGCAGTGTTGGTGTACGAGCCACTTGGTTTTCGTCCTTTCAGCGAGCGGTAAAGACTATAGGGGTCTAACGGGTCGTAGAACGATTTATAGACCGTATGGCTGGCACTTACCGACAGTGCATTGGGTTTGCGGCCTCCCAGCCAGGGTTCGGTGAACGACAGCGAATATACCTGATACTGACTGCCGTTTGCCTGAAAACGCAACTGCACCCGTTGGCCGTCGCCAGCCGGTAGGGGCCGCCAGGCGTTGAAGTTCGGGATGTTGCGGGCCGAGAAGTTATTGAACGTTAGGCCGAGCGTTCCCACGAAGCCCACGTAGCCGCCCCAGCCGCCTGATAACTCGATCTGGTCAGAGGGTTTTTCTTCAACCGTGTATTCAATATCAACGGTTCCATCGTTCTGTGGCACGGGGTTAATCCCAATTTTTTCGGGGTCGAAATAACCGAGCGTAGACAGTTCGCGCTGGGTACGAATCAGGTTCGTTTTTGAGAACTTCTGGCCGGGCAACGTCCGAATGGTACGCATCACCACGTGGTCGCTGGTTTTGGTGTTGCCGTTCAGAATAACCCGGTTGATGGTGGCTTGCTTGCCTTCAAAAATACGGATTTCGAGGTCGATGGAATCGCCATCGATGGCTTTTTCGATGGGTTGTGCGTTATAATACAGGTAGCCGAGGTCCATGTACTGCGAACTTAAATCCTGGCCTGGATTGCCGTTCATTCGCTTCTCCAAATCGTCGGGATTATACACATCGCCTTTGGTTACGCCCAGCACCGAACGGAGTTGGTCGGCAGTGTACAGATAATTGCCCGAAAAGTCGATCTTGCGGTAGTAATACTGACGACCTTCGTTCAGCTTCATGTTGATGCTAATGATGTTGCCGCCGTTATTAATGATCGTGTCGTGTTCGATGGTGGCGTCGCGGTAGCCGAGTTTGTTGTAATAGTCGAGCAGTTTCTGCTTGTCTTCCTCGTATTTTTTAGGAACGAATTTCGAGGGTGTGAACAACCGGCCAAAGCGTTTCTCTTTAGTGCCTTTCATCTTCATCCGCACGGCCGATTCATCGACTTCGGTAAGGCCTTCAAAGTTAATTTTAGCAATTTTAACTTTCTGGCCTTTGTCGACCAGCACACGCATGGTGGCGTTGTTGCGGGCGCTATCGGGGATGGTTGTGATTTTGACTTTCGTGTTCAGGTAGCCTTTGTCCACGAAAAACTTCCGCACGGCCATCTGGGTATTCTTGGTGATCGTATTCGTCACGATTTTACCCAGATTGAGCTTTATCTTATCTTTCAGTTGATCCTGTTCGCCTTTTTTGACGCCCAGAAAATTAACCCGATACAGCCGGGGCCGCTCCTGTACCCGAAACATCAGGGCTACTTTATTATCGGTGGCGCTGGTGGAAAACAACTCGACATTATCCAACAGACCGGATTCCATTAACTTCCGCACCGACGACCCGATGGCCTCGCCCGGAATGCGAATTTTATCACCCACTTTCAGGCCTGCCAGGGAAACTAATGAATTAGGGTCTAAGTAACGGGTGCCCGTCACGGTTAGCCCGGAAATTTCATATTCTTTGGGGCTGGCGTAGTTGAGCAGGTCATTCGTTTCGGTGGGGGTAGTGCTGGGTACGCCAACGCCTACACGTACCTGCGCCAGAACGGAAGCAGGCAACAGACTGACGAGCAGATAAACGGCTCCCACGATGACTTTTATACGGTGTTCCAAAATGTTGGTAGATCTTATGTTGTTGATCGTCAGGATTCGATTCAGATCGATAAGGTTGTAAGTCAGATCCGTTAAATTTAGGCGGCACGTCCCTTACTTTTCCAGTCGCTCCTGGTTATTTAACTAATTGTTCGCTGGTTTTGCCGAATCGGCGTTCGCGTTGCTGGTAACTCAAAATAGCTTCGTATAAATGTTCCCTGCGGAAATCAGGCCAGAGTGTATCGGGCATATAGAGCTCAGAATAAGCCAGTTGCCAAAGCATGAAATTACTGATACGCATCTCACCACTGGTTCTAATCATCAGTTCGGGATCGGGTATGCCGCCGGTGGTGAGGTACTGCCCAAATACGGTTTCACTAATTTGATCCGGGGTTAGCTTCCCATCGCGCACGTCTGTGGCCAATTGCCGAACGGCCTCCAGAATTTCCCATCGTCCACTGTAGCTCAGGGCCAGCACTAAGGTCAGACCTGTGTTGCCGCTGGTTTCGCGCATAGCCTCAGCCAGTTCGTTCCGGCAGTCGGCGGGCAAACTTTCGGTGTGGCCAATCGTTGTCAGCCGCACGTTGTTGTCCATCAGCGTTTTAATTTCACCCCGAATCGTATGCACCAGCAACGTCATCAGGGCATCTACTTCATATTTGGGGCGATTCCAGTTCTCCGTCGAAAAGGCGTAGAGTGTCAGGTACTTCACCCCTAATTCAGCGCATCCTTCCGTCACCTCGCGCACTGCCTTAATGGCATTTCGGTGACCAAACACCCGGGCGGCTCCCTGCTTTTTAGCCCAGCGGCCGTTTCCGTCCATGATAACGGCTATGTGCTGAGGCAGATTGCTCGGGTCTATGTGTTCCTTCATCCCAATCGGGGTGTTTTAACAAGATTTAACAAGACCGCGAAGATACGAAAATTTACTCAGTAACTGACCGATATGCGAATACGAAGGATGAGACAAATTCTTTTACCCGGACAAGATTACCGGACTACCAGGCTATAATCCGGTCGAAGAAGCGTAACTCAGCCTACACCTGTAAACCCGTATACTGCCTAACTGGTTTGCGCTCCGTATCTTTACGCCAAGAAAACATAAACTGGCTGAGTACGTTTTCTGGTGTAAACCTGTCATCTTATTGGTTACGTACTATGCGTACATCTTTTGCGTCGGTTCTGAGCCGGATTTTTGTGGTTGTTCTGCTGCTGGGGTCACTTAGCTGTCAGAAAAGCGATGATGCCATAGCAACTCCCCAAACCATTTCTGACCGGATTCTGGAGGACAGTCGGTTCAGTTTGCTGGCAGCCGCCGTTGCCTATGCAGAAATTGGTGACGCACTGAAGAGTGCCCACCTGACCTTATTTGCGCCAACCAACGAAGCCTTTCAGGCAGCGGGCCTAACGACTGATGCAGCCATAAAAGCTTTACCAAAAGAGCAACTCCGGGCTATGTTGATGTACCATGTCTTGTATGGATCTGTTCAATCAACAACCATTCCGGCCGGGCTAAATTCGGTCGAGACGGCCAGCCGGGGGGTGGCCTTTTTAACGAAAGCAAATACGGGCGCTATGTTCATTAACAATGCCCAGTTGACCCAGGTGGATATTGGCGTTGCCAACGGGTATGTGCATAGCATCGACCGGCTGCTGACGCCCGCAACCGGCAGTTTTCTGACGACCATACAGACTAATCCAAATCTGACGTTTCTGCTGGCGGCCATTAATCGGGCCGGCACTGTTGATAAACTGCTGCTGCCAACCCTGCAGAACACAGCGTCAACGAATCTGATAACCTTGTTTGCCCCGACCAATGCTGCGTTTCAGTCGGCGGGCTATAAAGACCTGGCAGCGATCAATGCGGCCAATTCACAAACGCTGGCCAACCTGCTGGCCTATCACATTGTGCCGGGGATAACATTCTCGAATCAATTTCAGGCTGGTAGCCTCAATACGCAGTTGAGTGGGAGTCGATTAGTCGTTACGGTTACGGCAAATCAGGCAATGGTGAAAGGCGCTAAAAACGCAGCGGGAACGGCAATCAAACCAACTGATTTGCCGGCGAATAGTGGCGTCATTCACGTGATCGATCAGGTGCTGCAACCCTAACCGGGTAAAAAATTTCAGCGGATAACCAACCATTTGCCACAAATGTGGGTCAGCAAGCGTAGTAGTATTTAGGATTTCATTACTTTAATTTTCATGGGTAAATTTCACTATTTCATTTTAGGGGCACTGATTATCAGCGGCCTGACGTCATGCAAGACCGATATCGTTGATCCCGGCAACAATGCCACGCAGGCCAATCAGGACGATATCAGAAGCTATGCTGCCAGCAAGGGGCTATCGGGTACGGCAACATCGACGGGTCTTTATTACGTGCCGACTAAACCAGGGTTGGCAACCGCAGCAACACCGGCCTATGGTCAGGAACTCGAATTCAGCTACAAACTATACGTGCTCCTCGGACCCAGCAATAGTAGCAATACGACAGTTACCGACAAACTGGTCGATACAACCTATGCCACGAAGTCAACGTTTTATCCATTTTTCCCGGGTTCGCTGAAACCGGGTTTGGAGGAGGGTATATTACGGATGCGCGAGGGCGAACAGGCTACGTTGCTGATGCCGTCTAACCTGGCTTTTGGCGACCAGGCAACGACGGATAATGTGATCCCGGCCAATTCACCCGTTCGATTCGATGTAGCCCTGAAACGGGCGCGCACCGAAGACCAGCAAATTAATGAGTATCTGACGGCCAATAAGCTAACACCCACCGAGCTAACAACCAGTGGACTACGGTTCATCAAAACAGTTAACAATACCCTGGGGGCATCACCAACGGCTACCCAAACACTGATTGTAAAATATAATGGGCGGTTACTACGGTCGGCATCTGCTTTCGACAGCACGGGCACGGGCACTTATCCTACTACGATAGGAAAGTCTATTCCCGGCTTTGATGAGGGCCTGGCTAAACTAAAAGTTGGCGAGAAGGCAACGCTTATTATTCCCTCTAAAATTGGGTATGGTGTTGCGGGTAGCGCCCGAAACGGTGTATATGTTATTCCACCCTACTCACCCATGCGATTCGATATAGAATTGGTTTCTGTACAATAGAACCAACCAGATAACGAACGAGCAAAAAAAGACCTGCGGTTGCAACCGCAGGTCTTTTTTTTGCTCGTTCGTTGCGAAGGATACTATGGGCAATTGAGAACGATCGTCTCAGAATAAAATAGCATTAAATTAAGGAGATTTATTATTTATTATTCGGAAAAGGCCAATTTTGATAGAATATTATATGGTGTAGTTACATGCAGGTCAACTATTCGTCTAAGTTGAATCCTGTTAAAATTACACCTATGAACAATTGTAAATCTACCCGTTTTATGCTGAGCACCGGCTTCTGGCTGCTCACAATTACTACAGTACTGGCTCAGGGCATCCGGGGCCGCGTAACAGATGCCGCAACAGGCACAATCCTGCCTGGTGTATCCATTCGAGTTGCTGCCACCAATAAAGGCAGTAGCACGGATGCCAATGGCGATTACAGCCTTTACCTGGATGCTGGTACGTATAAAGTGGCGGTCAGCTTCGTGGGCTACCAAACGCAAACGGTCGATGTCACCGTTAAGGCCACTGAAACCCTGAATATTGCACTTTCAGAATCGACGGCTGCCTTAGACGAAGTGGTTGTGACGGGTTCGAGAGGGGGTGGCCGGGTTAAAACCGAAAGTCCCGTTCCAGTCGATGTTATTGGCATTCAGCAATTAACAACCCAGGCTCCGCAAAACAACCTGAACCAGATTCTGAACGTAGTAGCGCCCTCGTTTACGTCAAACACCTCAACCGTAGCCGATGGTACGGACCACATCGACCCGGCCCAGCTAAGAGGATTAGGCCCAGACCAGGTGCTGGTATTGCTGAATGGCAAACGACGCCATACGTCCTCCTTAGTAAACGTGAACGGTACACCGGGCCGTGGCTCGGTCGGCACCGACTTAAATGCGATTCCGGCATATGCCATTGATAAAATAGAAGTGTTGCGCGATGGGGCGGCTGCTCAGTATGGATCTGATGCCATTGCCGGGATCATCAACGTAAAAATGAAAGAGGCTACCAGTAAGTTAGCCCTATCGCTCTATGGCGGTGGTAATTTTTCGCAAGGGGCCAATAACTTTAAAGGGGGCGTCGATGGCGGTAATTTTCAGATTGATGCTAACTATGGCGTTCGTATTGCTAAAGCGGGGTTCATCAACCTTACCGCTTCAGCGCAGATGCGAAATGCAACAAGCCGTGCGCTGCCAACAACAGGCGATATTTTCAACCGCTACAATGCCATTGAATACAGCACCCAAAAGGTGGGAGGTAATCTAAATACGCTTCCTGCCGACATAGCCGCCATCAAGAAAGGCGCATTGGGTGTTAGTTATTTCGATGCGCCTACCCAGGCAAGTATTGCAGGAGCAAGCACCCTTACAGAATTACGGACAATTCTGGGGGCTGATGCCACCGAAAACGAATTAACGACCCGTGGCTTAACCCGGAGCGATTTCAACATGCGCGTGGGGCAATCGAATCTACAAAGCATTCAGTTCTTCGCCAATTCGGCTATTCCCATTAACCAGAACCACGAGTTCTATGCGTTTGGGGGGTATGGCCGACGGACCGGTGATGCGGCTGGCTTCTATCGGCGACCCAATCAGGCACGTGCCTATACGCCTATATTTGTTAATGGTTTCCTGCCCGAAATTCATTCTGAAATTCTGGACGCGTCGATAGCCGCTGGTTTTCGTGGGAAATTAGGGGCCTTTACGTATGACCTGAGCAATACCTTTGGCTCGAACACCTTTAATTATGGTGTAGAAAATACCGTAAATGCCACCCTGCTAGGCAAGTCGCCAACGGTGTTCGATGCGGGTGGGCTAAACTTCAAACAAAACACCATCAACCTCGACCTGAGCCGCAAATTTGACGTGCTGTCGGGCCTGAACCTGGCGTTTGGCGCTGAAACCCGTTTTGAATCATTCAAAATCAACGCGGGAGACGAGAATTCCTGGGCACGCTATGATGTAAATGGAAGTGTGATTACGACATCGACCCAAACGCCACCGGCTGATTTCTTTGGTGCGGGCCGTCCGGGTGGTTCGCAGGTGTTTCCTGGCTTCAGACCGGAAAATGATCGGGCCACGAACGATGCTAACCGCCAAAGTGTGGCCTTATATGTTGATACTGAATTAGATGTAACTGACAAATGGCTGTTGAATGGGGCGGTTCGTTTCGAGAATTATTCGGATTTCGGCAGCACCACCAACGTCAAAATAGCTACCCGCTATAAATTGACCAATAACATCAACATTCGCGGGGCTGCCTCAACCGGTTTCCGGGCACCGTCGTTGCACCAAATCTATTTCAATTCTACCGCTACACAATTCGTTGGCGGTGTGCCATTTGAAGTAGGAACGTTCAGCAATGCGTCTCAGGCCGCTAAGTTACTGGGCATTCCGCAACTGAAGCAGGAAGAATCGAAGAGCTTTAGCGCCGGCTTCACGGCCAAACTCCCGGCTGCCAATTTAACCATTACGGTGGATGGTTATTTCGTTGCCATTAACGACCGGGTTGTGTTGACCGACCAGTTTTCAAGGCCGGCTGGTACCGTAACCGGCTCGGCCCTTACGCTGCAACAATTGTTCGACCAGGCCAACGCTACGGCAGCTACGTTCTTTGCCAATGCTATTGACACAGAATCAAAAGGGATCGACTTAGTGATTTCGCACAAAGCGACGTTTGGACAGGGCGTTTCGTTGAAGAGTGATTTAGCCGGTACGGTTTCGCAAACGAAACAGGTTGGCGCCATCAAAGCTTCCCAGATTTTGGCGGAGAATGGCCAGATTAACCGGTACTATTCCGAAATGTCGCGGGTGTATTTGCAGGAAGCGGTGCCCAGAGTTAAATTCAACCTGAGCAATACGCTAACCGCCGGTAAGTTTGATTTCTTCCTGAGAAACATCTATTTCGGTAAGGTCACTGACCCCAACACGGTTGATGTCAATGGCGATGGCCTGATTGGTGCCATTGTTGTGAACGGACAGGCACTTGAAAACGAGCATCCAGTCTGGGGGGCTAAAGTAATTACTGATTTCTCGGTTGGCTACCAAATCAGTCCCATCCTGAAACTTGTTGTTGGGGCAAACAATCTCTTCGATATTTACCCTGACAAAAACTACGGCCCTGTATCGGCAAAAAGACCAACCAATATCGTGAGTGGATCCCTTACTACTGCAAGTGGTTTAGATTCAAATGGTAAAGTAGCTTATAAAGCAACACCAGAATCTGTTGACCTCTCAAATGCCAACCAATTCGTTTATTCAAGGAATACATCGCAATTCGGGCAGAATGGCCGGTTCCTGTTCGCCCGCTTGAATTTCACGTTTTAATTATGCAACCCAACCCTAAACGGTCTGCAAAAGACCGCTAAATCGGTTACACAAAACGAGTCGCCCCATGGGGCGACTCGTTTTGTGTAACCGATTTAGCGGACCCAGGTAATTACTTCGGCGCCATCCGGATCGCGCCATCCAGCCGAATCACTTCACCATTCAGCATGGGGTTCTCGATAATGCTTTTGACCAGCATCGCATACTCGGCTGGCCGACCCAGCCGCGACGGAAACGGCACCTGCTGACCCAGCGACAGCCGGGCCTCTTCGGGTAAACCAGCGAGCAGGGGCGTCTCGAACAGACCCGGCGCAATGGTCATAACGCGGATGCCTGAGCGGGCGAGGTCGCGGGCGATGGGTAGCGTCATGCCCACAATGCCGCCTTTCGAGGCCGAATAAGCCGCTTGTCCCATCTGCCCGTCATAAGCCGCAACAGACGCTGTATTAATGATTACTCCCCGTTCACCGTCGCTACGGTTCGGCTCGTTCTGTTCCATGGCCAAAGCCGCCAGTCGAATGACGTTGAACGTACCGATAAGGTTAACTGAAATGACTTTCTGAAAGGCTGACAGCGAATGGGCGCCATACATGCCGTCGACTTTGCCAAGTGTTTTGCGGGCTTCGGCCATGCCCGCACAGTTGACGTTGATGTGCAACCCACCAAAGGTTTCAATGGCCAGATTAATGGCCGCCTGCACGTCGCCTTCGTCGGTAACGTTGGTTCTGTGAAAGCGTACAGTACCGCCTAACTCGTTGGCCAGGGCGTTGCCGCGATCGTCGTTCAGGTCCAGAATAACAACATTAACTCCGTTTGCGGCCAGCAGGCGCGTTGTAGCCTCACCTAAGCCGGATGCTCCTCCGGTAACGATTGCCGTTGCGTTTGTTAGGTTCATGTGTCAGGATTCACGTTCCAGAGTACTAAAATCTGAAACTGTTTCTTACAAAATGGCCATCAACTCCTTCCAGTGGCGGATGTCATACGCAGGTTTATCATCGACAACAAGGCCCTGTGGATTATAAAAAACAGCCGTTAGGCCCGCTCCTTTCGCGCCCAGAATATCGGCTTCATAATTATCCCCAATCATCAGGCTTTCTGCCAGGGCAGCCCCACTGATTTCGAGCGCATATTGGAATACCCGCGGGTCCGGCTTTTTGGCATTGGCATTCTCGCTGGTAATAATATTCGTGAAATAATGCCCAATACCGGCACTCTCCATCTTCAGGCCCTGAATGTCGGCAAAACCATTTGTGATGATGTGCATGGTATAGCGGCCCTGCAGGTAATCCAGAATCTCCCGTGCCGACTCCAGGAGATGGGCTTTGCGGGGTAGTAAATTCAGGTACTCAACGTTGAGATCAGCCTGAACTACCGATTCATCGACACCCAGTGCCCGAAACACCATCGGAAACCGGTGTTGCCGGATATAGCTGTGTTCGATGAGATTCTTATCGTAGTCGGACCACAATTTTCGGTTTATGGCGATGAAGTGATCACTAAATTCGGCCGCTGATGCAATGCCCACGTCGGCCAGCCGAAACGTATCGAACAACTCAGCAATGCACTCCGCCGAGTTTCGGTCAAAATCCCAGAGTGTGTGGTCGAGATCGAAGAAAAGATGCCTGTACATATAGCGTAGTGGTCAGTCGTCAGTCAATAGTGGTTAGTCAACAGCCATCAATACTGTTGACTAACCACTATTGACTTAAAACTCCAGCTTAAGTCGTTCAACGGGCTGATTGTTCACCAGGTGGCTGTCCACAATTTCATTAACGTCGGCTAACTGCACATTGCCGTAGTAGGTGCCTTCGGGATAAACGACCAGCGTAGGGCCAAAGGCGCAGGCATCCAGGCAACCCGTGCGCTGCGCCCGCATTTCTTTTAGCAAACCGCGTTCGGCAAGGGCCGCTTTGAAGGCATCGACCAACTCGGTACCGTGTGCTTCGCCACACGATTTTTTGGGGGCTGCTTTCTGATTGGTACAAATAAAAACGTGCTTTTTGTATTTCATGAGGTCAAATTAATTCGCTCTCAAAGATAAGCACGAACCCGCTGAGAGTAGCACGACTCGGCCAACTCCTTGCTAAAGTCACATAATTACCTACCGAATAAAAAATTAACTAAACTAAATAAGTAACATTAAGTTCTTAGTGCGTAGCTGTCTGCTTCGTAAATAGCTCTGGCTTTGCCGCCTGAACTTATTTAATTGCTTCCTCCCTTATCATGAGTCCTTATACTCCTACACGTTATGACTCAGAACTACTGAGCGGGCTTAAAGCAGATAACCACGTCGCCTTTGCCGCCCTTTACGATCAGTATGCGGCTGTTTTACTGGGATATATCACCAAAATTGTTTCGGATAAAACACAGGCCGTCGTTTTGTTGGAAACGACGTTCCGGAAAGTACGTTCACAGATAGACCAATACCAGCCCGATAAACAACCCCTGTTTACGTGGCTGCTGACTATTGCCCGCTGCATAGCAATTGACTCGCTGGAGAAGGGCGGGCCACTTTCGGCTCCCGTGTTTCAGTTTACCACAACTGGAAAAGTTGTCAGTTCGACTTTGCAAACGTATAGGGCGACTCCACCACCAACTACGAGTACAGACGTAACGGATAAGGCCCGGCTGAAGGAACTGCTCGATGCTGTACTTTTTAACAACTGCACTCCCGAAGAGGCAGCGACTTCAATCGGCCTGCCAGTCGAAACAGCCCGGCAACAGTTGCGGACGGCAATGCAGCAGTTACGGCAGCAGGCTACATAAGCAAACCCCCTAAGCCCCTGCAGGCTACGCCCAACTGGGGCCGTCGGTAGGAGCTTAGGGATTTGCTCAGGCGAATTATGACTTTTTACTGGTTGTTTTTGCCGATGCCAGCGTTTTCTTTTTCGGAGTAGCAGTTGTTTTTGCTGCCGGATCCTTCTGCGTCATCGTGACGGGATCCCAATGAATTACCCGCTGCTCGAAATAACTTTGGTTAGAGGCCAGTACCGGAGCGGCCGCCCGGAAGCCGAACACGGGGTCCTCAACAGTTCCCTGACTCCCCGCGCGGATGTTCTCGAAAAAATTGCCGAAGTGTTTGGCGTGAGCATCGTCGTCTTTAGGTCCCTCAAACTTCACTTCTTTCACCGGCTCAGCCTTGCGGGTATCGGGCGGGTATTTGGCATCATACTGCTTCACGAATTCCTGTTGCACCGGCTCCGTAAACGTAAAGAAACTGTCGTAGTTGCCGTAGCCCGGCGCCAAGGGTAGTTTCTTTTTGGTCATAATAAGATTTTCTTCCGAAAACTCGATCTGCCCTTCATTACCAATAATGCGCGTAACGTTGCTGATTTTGCCGGCGTTGGCAAAATTCACCCGCAACACCATCTGAAAGGCTTCGTGCTGGTCGGTTTTGGGGTAATCCATCAGGCTCGTCATCACGTCGGGCACGTCGCGGCCTTCTTTCCAGTAGGCGAGGTTGCCCGACGAGAAAATCCGGGTTGGCCCCAGCGAATTCGTCACGAAATGGACGCCCGTAATGAGGTGAATAAACAAGTCGCCCGCTACGCCCGTGCCGTAGTCGCGGTAGTTGCGCCAGCGAAAAAACCGGTTGGCATCGAATGGGCGCTTGGGGGCATCGCCCAGAAACCGATCCCAGTCCAGGGTTTGGGGCGAAGCATCGGGCGGAATCGAATAATTCCAGGCCCCAATGGCGTTAAAGCGGTCGTTGTTCGACTCGATGTAGTTAATGGCTCCAATTTCGCCTGCCTGTACGAGCCGTTTGGCTTCCTGAAACGACGCGCTGCTGATACGCTGACTGCCCACCTGCATGGTTTTGCCCGATTTTTTCCACGCATCAATCACCGCTTTGCCCTCGTTGAGATGCTGCACCATCGGTTTCTCGCAATATACATGCTTGCCCGCTTTGAGGGCCGCAATGGTAACGTGGTCGTGCCAGTGGTCGGGGGTAACGACCAGAACGGCATCAACATCGGGCCGGGTCAGGATCTCACGGAAGTCGCGGGTGGCAAAGAGGTCCTTGTCTTTACCAAAAACCGTTTTGGCCGTCTCCAGTCGTCCGGTATACAGGTCTGCTACTGCCACCAATTCGACATCGGGATTACGCAGGGCTGCTTTTGTGTCGAAGTTGCCCTGAATGCCCATGCCAATGGTAGCAAAGCGAATCTTATCGTTCGGAGCAACCTTTTTAAAATTTGGAATGTAGGCCGGAAATCCGAAGGGTTTAGCCATGCCTTCGGTAGCCGCCAGGGCCGAAGCCACCGACAGGCTTTTTATGAACGTGCGTCTGTTAGCTTGCATAGAGTTCCAAAATAGTTTGGAAACAAAAGTAAGCTTGCAGAGGATTTTACCCGGTTCGCGTTAACACCTCGCTTCGGAGTCGTTCGGCTAATTGACTAACGCAGATTTGAGTTACGAAACGTATTCGGGTAGTTCTCCCACCGATCAAAACGAAGTAACCCAATACGTCAATTTTCAGCAGGTGAACTTACTGCTCCTCATACCAGCGTATTTAAAACTGCCGGGCAACTAAAGTGGGTACGTTGTAGCCCGGCAGCGACTATTGAGATCAAAGGCCCGCTAAAAAATGGGACTGTTAGTTGCTCACTACACCACGCTTATTTCCTGTCGAACTGGGCTGCTACCCATTGGCGATCGGTTGGGATTTGATGGGTGGCATTCCAGACAAACATAGCGCGTTCCAGGGCTATGTTCAATTGCTGTTTGGTTTGTCGGCGCGTTAGTTTTAAGGCGCGGTTCACGGTTTCTTCATAAATTAATTTTTTCTCATTCGTATAAAACCGGACGGTACACTGACGGCTTTTGGGGGATGATTCAACGACCCAGAATCCCTCGCTCGGGGTCAGCCTGTCCCGTTCCGTTTGGGCGTATGCCGTCAATGAAGAAGCCGCCAATAGAATGCAGATAAGCGCGAAGCGGAGTTGTGAAATTGTGCTCATTGTCTGTGCGTGTTTTTGGTTGATTACGGTGTCAAAAGTAGTCGCCCTACCAACAGGCCGCTGGCAAAATCGCCCGGCAGCAAGGGTATGCCATCATACGACAGCCTACTGGCTATCAGTGTGGTATGTGCATGAATACCGCTGTTCAGCGACGCAACTATGCCGTTTGTCGACAATTCTGGTGACTCGTGTGTGAAGCCGTTGCGTTTGTCTATCTTCGACTAAAAATCGGCTGATGTATGCAACTGTTGACCAAAGAGTTTGTCTTCTCCAATCAACCCCGTCATCGACTGGCCCGGCATGGCTTATTCTGGCTGACCTGGACTGTATTTTTCGCCGTCACCTACAGTTTTCTACCGGCGGGCTATCTGCTGCGGCAGGGCGTAAGCTGGCCCATCGCCTTTCTGAAGGGCATTGGAATAGCTACTGTTGATGCGTTTCTGTTCATGCCGGCCCACATGGTGTTCACCTATAGCATTATCTACTGGCTGATGCCTCGTTTCGTGTTCAGGGGCCGCTATGGCTGGGCACTGATGGCTCTTGTCCTTATCATTGTTGCTACAGCGGCCTTATCGGCAACGCTCTCTATAGCCCTCGTCGACCCGATACGGTTTCGTATTGGTGCGCCAATGGTAAGAAACTCGTTTGTGGCTGCCATGATGGCGGGTATGCGCGGGGGTACCACCATTGGCGGTTTTGCGGCTGCCATTCGATTGGTAAAAGTCTGGTATCTGAAACAGGAAGCTTATCAGCAGGTTGAGCGGGAGAAATTGCAGGCTGAACTGCAACTGCTTAAGTCGCAGATACATCCGCACTTTCTGTTCAATACGCTCAATAACCTCTATGGCCTCACGCTTCAAAAATCCGACCGTTCGCCAGCCGTGGTCTTGAAGCTGTCGGAGTTGCTGAGTTATATGCTGTATGACTGCAACGCATCGACGGTGCTGCTACAGAAAGAAATTGCCTTTATGCGGAATTACATCGGGCTGGAACAACTTCGCTACGGCGACCGACTCGATATGTCCATTACCATCTCCGGCGACTATGAAAATAAGTTAATTGCCCCGTTGCTGCTGGTGCCGTTTCTGGAGAACGCTTTTAAGCACGGCACCAGCGAGCAATTAGAACAGGCCTGGATGCACATTGACCTGTCCGTTCAGGATAACGTTTTGAAATTCAAAGTAATCAATAGCCGCGAAACCGCCAGCCATGACGATGCTTATGTGGGCGGTATCGGGTTGCAGAATGTGCAAAAGCGACTGCAGTTGCTTTATGCCGACAGCCATGAGTTACGGATCGTAGCCGAAGACGAGACGTTTATGATTTCGCTCGTGCTGGAAGTAGCGCCAATGCCCGTCACGGCCCCGCAGCCAATGAGCCAGATAGTGGAAATTAGTTAACGTATACTATTGACTATGAGTATATTATGTCAAGTTGAGTAGCTACCTGACTACAGCCTAACAACCAATAACAACTAACCAGTAACTGGTTTTGTACATATATGCCGATACGTTGTCTGCTTGTTGACGATGAGCCGCCCGCGCTGGAGATTATCGACTCGTATGTTGAGATGGTCGATGATCTGGAAGTGGTTGGTAAATGCCATAATGCCATTCAGGCGTTCAGTGTCTTACAATCCACCCCGGTCGATCTGCTGTTTTTAGATATCAAAATGCCGAAACTACTCGGCACCGACTTTGTGCGTAGCCTGCGCCAGCCGCCCAAAGTTATTTTCACAACTGCTTACCGCGATTATGCGCTGGACGGCTACGAACTCGACGTGGTCGATTATCTGCTTAAACCAATTCCGTTCGAGCGGTTTCTGCGGGCTGTTTCCAAAGTGATGCGGGTGGAGCCAATTCAGGTTAAATCTGGTCAGGCAGAGACGCTGTCTGTCCTTCCCACCGACCGGCAATCGACTACGTCAGCCGAAAATGCGTTTTTGTATTTTCGGGCCGACCGCAAGATGGTCAAAGTGTTTATCCGCGATATTCTGTACGTGGAAAGCCTGAAGGATTATATCAAAATCATCACCACATCTGCGCGTCCATTGGTTGTTAAGCAAAGCATCAGTTCACTGGAAGAAATGCTGCCCCAAGCTGGTTTTTTACGCATCCACCGTTCGTTTATCGTAGCCGTTGATAAAATAACGGCCTATACACCCAATCAGGTCGAAATTGCCGGACAGGAGCTGCCCATTGGTCGGTTATACCACAAAGACGTGGGCGGGGTCCTGAAAATGGGCGTAGAGTAGTTGAAAAGTAATCAACACTTATTAGATTGACCTTTCGCCCTGAAGTGGGCTACTTTCCAATTGACCGCCCTTTCCTGTCGCCATTTTCTGCATGTGTCCGACCTGGCAGCCGGTAGTTTAGTATCGCCGTTATTCGTCAGGCCGAAAAACAGCAGATTCTGTCAGCGTGCGAACGTTATCACTTTTTTATTGATTTCATGCAGCCTTTCGCTCAAAATGGGATCTTTTAACCCTAAAAACTATTCATTAAACAAAACCACGTATGTCGATCAAAACGGTATTTCTGTCAGTCGCATTGAGCGTTCTTCCATTCCTTTCGGCCAGCGCGCAAACGACAACTACAGCAAACGATTCCTTAAAAACAGTAGCCGGGAAGTGGGCGGGCACATTCGAAGGCGCGTCTTCAGGGAAATTTGAACTGGTGCTCAACCAGGACAGCCACCAAAAACTAACGGGTCAGGTCATTATGCTCCCCGACGATGGCAACCGGTATCCTATCAGCTTAAAAACGGTTGTTTGGCAGAAAGGTCAACTGAGCGCGACTTATACCGACCCATCAGATGGCGATGAAGTAAGTTTCACGGGTAACTACACCAGCCCCATGCTGAAAGGCACCTGGAAAGCCGATGGCGGTCAATCGACCGGAACCTGGCAAGTTACCCCGTCGAAGTAACCGTCAGTACTCATTTTTTCAGCACAAAAATGAATTCGCCCCCTTCGTCGCCGGTGTTTTGAATTGTGCCGAACTGAGGTAGCTGACCCACAACGCTGTTGTTGATAACCGCATCTTTAAAGGAGTAAAATAGCTGACCCACCGGCAGATAAGGGCTATTGTTTTGCTCTAACCGCTTAAGCAGATACTCCATAAACACGCTCTGATCGGGCACTTCTTTCAGGTTACCACTGGTGAGCGCCTTACGGCTGTTGTATTTGTAGAGTTGTTCCTCAAAACCAGTAGTAACGGTACCCGTACCGGCATCGCGGGTACGGAAGATACCCCCGCTAAAGCAGGCATCTGTAATCAGCAGCGTGTGTTTAGTGGGAATACCGCTGATAAAGTCCCGAATGTCGGCATTGGAAACCCAGGTGCCCCGGTTGTTCCGCTGCGCGTCGCTCAACAGCCAGTACCCCTGCTTTAACTTCTCATCATACAGACCGTGTCCGGCATAAAAGATGAGCAGGTTATCGGTTTCACCCAATGTTGTCAGGAACTTTTCAAAGGTAGCGGTCAGGGTTTCCCGGCTGGGGTCTTTGAGCAAAATGACATTGGCCGGGGAGAAATTATACCGGCGCGTCAACAGGTCACTGAGTTTTTGAGCATCGCTCAGGGGTTGGCGTAAGCTGCTGATTTTCTGATCGGTATAGTGCTGGGCAGCCACAATGAGTGCGTGGTATTTGCCGATACGGATGGTTGCTGCGGCAGCCGAACCCGATGCGGGCGCGGTGAGCCGAACGCCCCGCTTCTCGTCCGTTGTCGGCAGCAATGACGTTGTTCCCTGAGGTAACGGGGCTGGCTGCGTTCGGGATGCTACTGGCTGTTTGGGGAAAGAGTGCCGCCGGATTTGATCGAAAAAATCGTCGCGTGCCCGTTCATAAGCCCGGTTCGTAAAAAAGATAGTGACAGCCAGTGGTCCCAACTCCTCGGCTGGTCTGTCGCTGCAATTTGGGATAATGGTTGTTTCGGCAATCGATGCCTGCGTCTGATTGTCGAAGGCCGATAGTTTAAGTTTGTATTGCCGCACGGAAGAAGACAGGCCCGGGCACGCCATTACCGAACTGCTAAACTCGATTCGTAAGGAAGCATCATCACGTCCCATGATAAAATTACGCTTCCCTAAATAGTTGACCGATTCGGTCATTGCGGCTGTCAGGTCGACTTCGCCGGTCAACGGACTTGCTTTTGGTCTTAACACCACCGTTACGGGCGTATCGGTGCCAGCCATTAACGGATTATAGAACAAAACCGGCAGCAGAATCAGCTGATAAACGAAACTGCTTGCTGAACGGTGTTTTATACGCCATATCTGGGAGACATAGCGTATAAAACACCGTTCAGCAAGCAGTTTCAGAGAAACGAAGCGCATGGTCAGTTTATGGTTTTTATGACTAACCGGGCCTTTTGAGCAATCAACTCCTGAAGCTTTTTGCCGTTGTCAGTCACACTGCAAATAGCCGTACCCCCGTCTTCGACTGTCGTTATTTTAGCGCGGGCCACCTCTTCCCGCACCCACCGCTTTGTGCCGTCTGTCCGGGTCACTTCGCGGGGACAGATAATACTGATTTTGGTATTGGTGCCAAAAAAATCAGCAATGCCACCCCCGCTGCCGGTCTGTTTGGCCGTAAGTCCTTCGCCCTCAACCCGGAAACTAACAATGCCTTTCTTGTCATTCTGTTCGGTTACTTCCAGAAAATCCATGATGGCCGGAAACCTCTTTCGGGCAAAAGTCCTCACCTCTGCTTCAAGATCGTTCAGGGACGAGCGCAGGAGCGTTTCGTTGGCCGACCGGGAATTATCCGCTATCATTGAATTACCCTTCAGGGTGGCAAAATCGCTGACGCCGGTTTCAATATCCGTTAGCTTCAATTGAGCTTCAATGTTGCAGGTGTGCTGGTTGACTTGTCCGATTCGCTGGTTGTCGAAATTTACCGATGTCAAATTGCCTTCCAGAACGTATTGAGCGCCCGTTTGCTGTCCTGCCCGAACAATCACGGTATTGTCTCTAAACGAAGCTGTTGCCGACAACTGCAACTCCTTCATCGTTCTATCGAACGTGGTGCGATCAACAAGGCGAACGCGCTTGGACGACGATAAGCCCGCATTGACCGCGCTCGTAATGCGGGGGGCATAGGTGGCCGCACCATTGAATTGAAATACGCTGATAACGGGCAGAGACGACGATGTGGTTTGCGCGAAGAGGGTTGCCGCTGGCAGCATTCCGATCAGTAGTATAGGCAAACGGTTCATAGAGAGAGGTATGGTACGAGGCTATTCCGATGTTCGATGCGTTAACTCACTAAATATAACTATTTTATTGATTCTGAGGACTCAGTAGATGCTAATTGATACTGCAGAATTCACAGAATCCAACTTGGGCGGGCTACACCATTGCCTTTCGCATCAGGTCGAGGCTCTGGCGAACGCCTGACTCAGCCGCTTCTTTGCCCTCAAACTCGATGGAAACGTAGCCTTTGTAATTTACTTTCTTCAGGATATCGAAAATGCGTTTGTAGTCGAGGTCGAGCGAGTACCATTCGCCCCCGCCATAGTAGGTCTTCGCCTGCACAAACGACGCGTAGGGGGCCACCTGCTCCAGTTTGGTATATGGATTTTCCAGAAAATTGCCTGTGTCCATCAGCACGCCCAGCCAGGGCGAATCAATGGCTTTGCGAATATGCAGCAGCCCTTCCGGCGTTGACGACAGGCCCCAGTGGTTTTCCAGAGCCAGCATAACCCCGCACTCAGCCGCTTTGGGCAGGCATTTTTCGATGCTGTCGATGACCCATTTAAAGCCCTCATCTTCGGTATGGCCGGGCAGAATCGGCTCAACACCCCGCTTCGCCATTAACTCATCGAACGACTTGATGGTGTTCCAGCGGCCGGTGTTCAGGCGCATACACGGGATGCCGAGTTTGTAGGCCAGTTCGATGCCGTTGAGGGTGTGTTCAATATTTTTCTGCCGTTCGGCGGCATCAGGAAACACGAATCCCTGGTGAATGGACAAACAAATCAGGTCGATACCGCTCAGAAAAGCGTGGCGTTTCAGCTTTTGCAGGTAGGCGTTGTCTTCGCCTTCCATTTGCCGGTGCAGAATATCGACTCCCTCGAAACCCAGCCGGGCGGCTTCGTCGATGACCGTTTCGATGGGCACTTTGGCGGTCTTGAAATGCCAGTACGAGTAGGACGAAAGCCCTAATTTAATTCGCCCGCCGGAAGGGGCTGCTGCCGCAGATACGGCGTTGGGGCCACGATGATCAAAAGCAGGCGCAGCGGCTGCAACGACGCTATTGGTTAGAAATGAACGACGGGAGATGGCCATACCGACTCCTACTGTTTAGGTGAGACTGGCCGGAAGTACGCAAAAAAGCCGGGGTTTCGCAAGAGAAAAGCAATTCTGTGGATTCTAACTGATTCTCCGTGAATCTATAGCATCCATGAGAGACTATAGAAACAAAGGAATCAATTAGAATCCACAGCATCTAATCCTGCTGTGTTATTAATTCGTTGCGGTAAATTTTACGATGATACCCGGCCCGTAATACAGTACATAATAGGTATCAGGATTAACCGTGCTCAACAGAATATCGACCGGCGTAATGGCCGGAGCAAACAGCGTTGTCGCTGGGTTGTCGCCAGTCGCTATCCGGCCGGGTGGAGTGAATCCGAATTCGGTAACAAAAGGTTTGCCGCCGGGCGTCAGGACAATGTCGGTCAGGCCTGAAAACCCGTCTTTATAGACAGTAGGCGTGATTGGGGCCGTGCCTGTGCCGCTCACCTGATAAATCTTCGCAATGCCCGGGGGGAACGGAAAGCCATGTAAGGTGCTCACCAGAAAGTTTGTGCCGTCGAAAACAATGCCAGTCGGTACGGGGTCGATGGTGGGCGGTCCTACGCGCGGCATGGTCGGATTTGGCGCATCCGGGAAGATGGCATAGATGCTCAGATTGCCGTTGTTTTTGTCCCGACGGACAATGGCATTGCCGCCCGCATCCGTAATAAACAGATCGCCATTCGGCCCAAAGGTAAGATTGTAGGGATTCGAATCTTTCGGATCAGGTGCATTAGGGTAGGCGTTTTTAACAAACGTACCAATGTCGAAACTGGTTAGCGAACCGGCCGCAATGGGTGCACTTACTCCCGGAACAAAGCTGGAGACATCGGCAACGTAGAGAAAATCGGTGATGGCGTGTAAAATATACAGTTTGCCATCCTTATAGGCTAAATGGTTAAGCCCTTCGGGTGAATTCTCCGGACTTAGCGCAGAAATGAAGCCGGTGATTACGGGAAATCGTGCCCCCGATGGCGTAATCACCGAAACCTGACCGTCGTTAGCCGTTCCACTACCGGCTTCGGTGACCCACAGATTTCCTTTTGGGTCGTCGGCTAAGCCAATCGGAGAGCGAAGCCCGGCGGCAACCGGTGGCCCCTGAGCGGCTGTTAACGTCATCGGATTGGGAAAGCGGTGGTCCAGCACCGTACAACCGGTGAGGCCGAAGAGGAAACTGCTAACGACCACTAAGGTCAGCAGGGAATGAATTGACGAGCGGTTAATGGTCATAATCAGAACTGGTTAGGAAGGTTTGACATAGAGAGTTAGCGGAAAGCCCGGCTGATTGGCGAGGGTAAATTTGTACTGTAAGGCTAAGTAAAACAAAACTTATAGGGCTGACTATAACCTATTTAGTGAACGGTAGCTTTATTTCTTTTCTGGTGGTTATCCGCCGTTTGCTCAGTTTTTACAGGCATTTTGGTCGGCTCATAGGATGGGTAGTTTATTCTGTATCAGCACTTATTACGTAACTCAATAAGTGGAAGGCAAACGGCTAATTCTGTTTGCAACAAACGACTACCCAACCGCTGTTTTCTTATGATTTGCCTGCCAGTTTCAGCCAAACACGTTCTGCGTTTTCTTAGTGTAACAGGCGTTGGTATAAGCCTGTATGCCTGCCTGACTCCTCAAAAAACCGTTACGCAATCCGGTGCAGCAACGCCCCCAACAACGGTTGCTTCTGCGCCCGCGTCTGTTTCGACGGTTGCCGCCCCCGCGCGTGCCAACCCCGGCAGGATACTCGTATTCTCAAAAACAAAGGGTTGGAAACATACCTCCATTCCGTTTGGGGTCGCAGCCCTTCAGAAACTCGGACGGGAAAACAAATTTCGGGTCGATACCACCAAAAATGCAGCTTATTTCAACGACGACAGCCTGCGGAATTACACGGCGGTTATCTTTCTGAGCACAACGGGCAACGTGCTGAACCAAACCCAACAGGCAGCTTTTGAGCGGTATATTCAGGCAGGGGGCGGCTATATGGGCATTCATGCGGCCGCCGATACGGAATACGACTGGCCCTGGTATAACAAGCTCGTTGGTGGATATTTCGCCAGCCACCCCAGCCAGTCCAACGTTCGTAAAGCAACCGTCGACGTAACCGACAAAACCCATCCCTCCACTACTCACCTGCCCGACCATTGGGAACGCACCGACGAGTGGTATAATTACCGCTCACTCTACTCCGGTCTGAACATACTCGCTAATTTAGACGAAAACACCTACACCGGCGGCACCAACGGCAGCAATCACCCCATTGCCTGGTACCATGAGTTCGATGGCGGACGGTCGTTTTACACGGGTGGAGGCCACGAAGATTCCAGTTTCAGTGAGCCGCTGTTTGTGCAACATCTGCTGGGTGGCCTGAACTGGGTAATGGGCAGTGGAAAACCGCTCGACTACAGCAAGGCCTATGCCGTAGTGATGCCCGAAGAAAATCGGTTTGTGAAAACTGTGCTGGTCAATGACCTGAACGAACCAATGGAAGTCGCCGTTGCCAGCGACGCTCAGGGCAATTCATCCCGGATTTTCTTTACGGAGCGCAGTGGCAATCTGTCGGTATATAACGTCCGAAGCGGGGAACACAAACTCGTTCATAAGTTTGACGTGCCCACCAAACAGGGGCATGGCGTACAGGGCATTACGCTCGACCCAAACTTCGCCATCAATCACTGGCTGTACATCTATTATTCCCCTCAGTTTACCAAAGACCCGTTCTATAATCTCTCGCGCTTTGTGGTCAACGACGATAACACACTCGACCTGGCTTCGGAGAAAGTAATCCTCAACGTACCGAGCATTGACCAGCCGGGCGCGCACCATGGCGGCTCGCTGGCGTTCGACAAAGAAGGCCGTCTGTATCTGTCAACGGGCGACCACACCAATCCATTCCCCTCGAATGGCTACGCCCCCATCGACGAACGCCCCGACCATTTGGCCGCCGATGCCCAGGAAACAGCCGCCAATACCAACGATTTACGGGGTAAAATCCTCCGTATCCAGCCGCAGGCCGACGGAACATACACCATTCCCGACGGTAATCTTTTTCCGAAAGGTACGGCCCAGACCCGCCCTGAGATTTACACAATGGGTTTGCGGAATCCGTATCGCATTGCGCTCAATCCCAAATCGTCGGTGTTGTACTGGGGTGAAATTGGACCCGATGCTGGCAAAGATAGCAGCACCCTGGGGCCAAGAGGGTACGATGAGTTCAATCAGGCCCGGAAGGCGGGTAACTTTGGCTGGCCGCTCTTCGTTGGCAATAGCCAGCCCTATGCCGATCTGGACTTCGCAACCAACGCAGTTGGTCCGCGCTTTGACCCCAAAGCGCCCGTCAATACTTCTCCTAAAAATACCGGCCTGAAAAACCTTCCACCCGCCAATTCGGCCATGATCTGGTATCCGTATGCGGCCTCCAAAGAGTTCCCCGAATTAGGGCTGGGCGGTCGTAGCGCCATGGCGGGTGAGTTTTATACGTATGACAAAAACTCGTCATCAAAAAATAAATTCCCTGACTATTACGATGGTGCACTGTTCATCTTCGACTGGATGCGGAACTGGGTGATGGCTGTTCGGGTCGATAAGGACGATAATTATATTCGCACAGAACCCTTTATGGGCGGGAGTGGCGATTTCAGGCGGCCTATCGACCTGGCGTTCAGCAAAGAGGGCGTGATGTATATGCTTGAATACGGCTCGGTGTATGGGGCCGATAACGACGATGCCCGGCTGGTTAAAATCGAATACAACACCGGCAATCGTGCGCCCACCGTTCGGGCCAATGTGGTGGATTCGGTGGCGTTGGCCGTGCATAATGCCCGTTCGTACCTTACCTCCGACGGGCGCAATGCCCCCATGCTGCACGAAGCCGTTGGACAGGCCCCGTTGCGGGTAAAGTTCAGCGGACGCGGCATGGATCTCGACGAAGATGATAAACTGACGTATGAATGGCTGTTCGATGGAAAAACCGTTGGCGCTACGCAAGCTAACATGCCCCTTGCCAGTGCAACTCACACCTACACGCAACCGGGTATGTACAACGCCATCCTGAAAGTGACCGATCAAACAGGGTTGGTAGGCATGGATACTATTGTGGTGAAAGTTGGCAATGCCAAACCGGAGGTCGCCATTACGACACCCGACAATAAATCGTTTTTCTGGGAAAACAAGCCGTTCACCTATGCCGTGAAAGTGACGGATAAAGAAGATACGAAGATTGACCCGAAGCGCATCAGGGTTGTTTATGAATACAGCGCACAGCCTCGTAGCCCGCAGCCTGCCGGGCTTCAGCAGGGTCACCAGGACCTGGCTCAGGTTGGCAACGGGTCGCTCGGTAAAACCCTGATGGCTGGCAGCGATTGCAAAGCCTGTCATACCATTGATAAACCATCAGTTGGGCCAACGTTTCTGGCCGTTGCCGACCGCTATAAAGGGCAGGCTGGCAGTGTAGAGCGGCTGGCGAAGAAAATCATTGAAGGCGGGGGCGGCAACTGGAGCAAAGACCACCTCATGAGCGCTCACCCGCAGATTCCGGCGCAGGATGCCCAGGAAATGGTGAAGTACATTTTCTCGCTGACCGACGCCCGAAATCAGAAAGCGATGCCGTTACAGGGAAGTCTTGCGCTAAACGAACACAAACCCGAAGAAGCACGCGGGCAATACACACTGATGGCTTCGTACACGGATAATGGAGGAAAGGTAGTAGGGCCACTCACCGGCACCGACATGGTATCGCTCCGCAACGCCACGGTTAAAACCCTGAATGCCGATGCGTATGTGGGTTTTCCACGGTTTGGCAATCGGCTGGGTTCCGGGAATCACAAATCTCATGTCTTGCTGAAAGACATTGATTTAACCACCATTCAATCGCTGACGTATGAGTATTCGTCGCTCAACAAAGACGGCGAAATTGAAGTACGGCTCGATTCCTACGCGGGGCCGGTCGTCAGCCGAACGCCCTACAAAGCCACCGGCGACTGGAAAACAATGCATCAGGTGACGGGTATGTTCGATAAGCCGTTTATCGGCAAGCATGATGTGTATGTGATTGTGACAAAGCGCGACAAACCCAACGACAACATCATACAATTGAACAGTATTCAGTTTAATCAGTGATGGGGTTAGCGGCAAAAAGCCGTAGATTTGGTGCTATTACCGCAGTTTATGGCTGACAAAAGGTACGATTTCGTGCAGGCAGGCCACCCTTTACAAGATGCGGGTTTTAGCCTGACTAAGACGGACAGGAAAACAGAAATCCTCACTCAATATGCAGTGGGGATTTCTGTTTTTCTTTAATCAACGTCAAAAATAACCTCGTGAGCTTCCCACAAAGCAGGAATTTCCCATTTTTCAAGCATCCGACTAATGACGGGTTCTGGTACAGGGTGCTTTCGATTAGCGTTTTGGTCGGCCCGGCGTTCATTTGGTACTTCCACATAAACTAGCGTGACACGCGCCCGATATGTTACGAAGAGGTCAATTAGTTGCGCTCGCATGTTTTGGGTAATGTTAGTTGCGTTCCAGACAAACGGTTGCCGTTTTCGCATATAAATCCGTGCCTGTTCTTTGGCTGCCTGAACAACGCGGCCAGTGCCACTTCGGTCGGTTGGGTCAATGCCCAGATGACGTCGAATGCCATCCAGGCTGACCACAGGCCAATCCTGGTAATGCCTTAGAATATAATGGTCCTTGCCTACCCCTGGCAGACCGCTCATCAGCACCACTTCGGTTTCGGTTTCATCGAATAAGGCATAATCGGGTGCCAGATCGTCGCGCCGAAAATACTGGAAACGAGTTAGATTCGATGCAAACGGATAGGGTTTCCCAAAGCAATCCTGTTCGCGACAAAATTCCTCAAAAAGGTCAATCCGGTATAGCAAATCAGCCTGATCGGTGCAAATACGCCCCAGTACGTCGGCACGGGCCAGTATAGCCAGCCAAGCCGTATTTACCTCCAAACTGGCCTGTAATAGCGTTTTGCGCGGATTTTCTTTTTCCAGCGCCCAAAGCGGCAGGCCATGATAACGCACAAGTTTAGCGACAGCCTCACGGGTAAGAAAGGGAGTAGGCACAACGTCGTAGAGTAACAGCCGCGACGTGCGTTCTCCTTTACGGGCATGGCCTTTGGAGGTAATCCGACCATCGTCTTCCCGAACGGTTGTAGACCTCTTTTCTACATCGTGTAGCAGGGCAGCCGCCCACAGGATTGCCTGAACATCAGAACTTAGCACGTTGAAACCCGGTAGCGTTAGCAAGGCGTCCAACACCAACCTCGTGTGCGTAGCAACATCGCCCTCAGCATGATAGGCAGGGTCCTGGGGAACACCCACCATGTGACGCACCCACCTGAACTGAGTCAGCAGGTGGGGCCATTCGGTTTGGTTAGTTAGTTGCCAGTTCATAGTGTTTCCCTCCTTTCCCAAACCAGCGGAGCACGTTGCCATGTGCGTGTCCAGTGTTCGTCGGTTTTTACATGACCTTTCCTAACCCATTTGAAAACGCGGTGCGGAAAATCAGCCGTGGTATAGGCCTTAACATCGCGCGAAACTACGCCCTCCATTGTACAGGGTGTTCCTGTACGGGCCTCGACTGAATCAAACCGGCTGGACTGGCTAATCAGATTCAGTACCTCACGCTCAACAATGCCTGACTGAATAGGTGCCATTGTCCGAGCCAGTTCTGGCACGGTCGGAAAGTCGAGCAAGCGGGCGTAGAACTGCGTTTCTTCCCACGACAACCAAACATCATGTTCCCGAACGGCGAAGACAAAAAAGTGTTCATCGAGCCGTTTATAAGCGATGGAGTGAACAGCAAACAGGTTTTCGCCAAACACTTCCAGATCGCCCAACTCGTGACGAATTTGCTCCCAACGCTGTCGAATTGAATTGGTCCAGGGCGACACGCTTGGAGCCGCGTGTGACCGGGCAAAGACACCGTAGCGGTTTAGGCAGTTGTTTTCGCCGTCTAACTTCTCGGTATGAATGAGTTCAGTAATTTGCAGCAGGTCCGATGCGTACTGGTGATTAATGCGGTCGTCGCTGCTGGTGCCGGGCGAAAATGGATAATGGTACGTTCGCCCGTACTTTCCAGAAAAAGCCATTTAGATTCATATTTGGGTAATACAATAGACAACAAGGCCCTCGGGGAGAAGGCTCTTTAGCACTGAGCAGAGTCAATTGGCATTACATGGCTTTTCAAGAAATCCGTTAGCGCGTTTGATGAGTTTGCGCGGGGCAAAGATAAAAAATAACCAGCATTCAGCTAAATTTCCATCATGGAACTACCTGAAAGCGACGAATTAGATATTGCAAGGCTATCGGCCATTTTCTCTGATACGACAAATTCCTACAAATTTTACTGGTTGCTGGCTATTCTGGACGGTTTGCGTGAGACTGGCCAAACTCGGTTTTCCATGCGCGATTTGTCGCTGCGAATGGTTGCTAATGTCTGGTATCCACTCGACTATTTTAAACTATCCTTCGGCAAACAGGACGGATTCAAGCCAATTGCGGATTTCGTATCAGAACGTATTACGGTAGACAATCGACCAACTGCATCAAGCCTGTTTGTTCAGCTAAGCACTCATTTATCAACTACAGACTTAACGCAACTTCACCGCAAGGTTAACGTTTTGCTCAACTGGGTTCCGTATCGGTTTATCCGTCCGTTCTTCGCTCAGGAAACACGCGGGTTACTCGACCAGAATGTAAACGCCCGAATTGTTGAACTGTCGAGCCAAACCGAAAAAGCTCCGTATCGCTTCATTGACGGTAATGAGATTGAAATCAACGAGAAATGGGCCGCTTACTTGCGACAGCATCAGGCCATTTTACGCGGTTTCACATTCTGGTATCTGGTTCGATTTTTGCAAAAGAACAATCCAAATGTCATTGGTTTATCTGAAAAGCTGGAAAAGCCGGGTGTTCGGATGCTGAACACAGCTAACAAATTTTGGAAGGCATATTTGAAAGAAAACCCGACTCTGACGTGCGTTTATTCGGGTCAAACCATTACAAATGCTAACCTGAGTTTGGACCATTTTCTGCCGTGGTCTTTCGTAGCGCATGACCAGCTTTGGAACATTATTCCAACGCCAAAACCTGTTAATTCGGCCAAAAGCGACTGGTTGCCTTCGATTGATTTGTACTTTGATGGTTACGCACAATTACAGTTTAGCGGCTTCCAGTTTCACGCTGCCAATGGTCACGACAAGCTGTTAGAAGATTATTCCGTACTTTTCGGCCAGAGCCTAAATGCTATTCAGCAACAGCCGTTTACCTGGTTTCGTGAACGTCTGGAGCGCACTGTTTTACCGCAATTGCAAACAGCACAGAACTTAGGTTTTTCATATCCGTTTGAGTTCAAAATCTCCTGATTCAATGTTAAGCGATAGCGACGCGCAACGCGTCAGCAAATTCATGAGTTTAGTACTGCGCCATAAGCCTGAAACTATTGGCATTACGCTCGATGAAAACGGGTGGACCGATGTTGATGTACTACTGACCAAACTGCAAACCAAAGGCCACCGAATTAACCGCGACCAGCTTCGTCATCTGGTTGAGACGAATAACAAGAAGCGGTTTGCCTTCAGTAGTGATGAAACACAAATAAGAGCCAGCCAGGGCCATTCGGTTGAGGTCGATTTGGGCTATACCGAAAAGCAACCGCCCCAATTTCTCTATCACGGCACCGCAACCCGATTTTTAGACGTGATTCTGACTGATGGTTTGAAGAATATGGACCGTCATCACGTTCACCTTAGTGCTGATGAGCAAACAGCCCGTAATGTGGGTAGTCGTCATGGGAAACCGGTAGTACTGACTGTCAAAGCGGAAGAAATGGCGGCAGGCAGTTTCGTTTTCTACCAATCGGAAAACGGTGTTTGGCTTACTAATTTTGTACCGGTTGCCTACATCGTGCATGAGTAATCCACAAAACCCGTACAGTCACTTAACGGCCAAAGAGCGAGATACGCCATCACTTCCGATTCGGATGCTAAACGAGCGAAAATTGCTGCAAGGTCGATTGTTGGATTACGGATGCGGCTTCGGTCAGGACGTGCGATTTTTACGGGCAAAAGGCTTCGACGCGCATGGTTACGACCCGTACCATTCGCCCGATTTTCCAACCGGCTCGTTCGATACCATCGTCTGTTTTTACGTGCTCAACGTGCTATTTCCCGACGAGCAAACCGACGTAATGATGAACGTTTCGCGCTTGCTGAAGCCGACTGGAAAGGCGTATTTTTCGGTGCTCCGGGACATCACCCGCGATGGTTTCCGAACGCATCAGCTACACGGAAAACCCGTTTATCAGTGCGATGTAAAACTGCCCTTCAAATCAATTTATCGGAACGAGAACACGGAATTTTACGAGTATCAGCACATCAACCAACTCGCCGTTGAGCCGACGAAATGCCCGTTTTGTTCACCCAAACCAAAACTTGAAATTCTGACCGAAACAACACTCACCTACGCCGTTTTAGATGGGTATCCAGTCAGCAGAGGTCACGCGCTGGTTACGCCGAAAAAGCATGTCGCTAATTTCTTCGATTTGCCATTATCGGAACAAAATGAGTGCTGGCAAGTCGTCAATAAAGTACAGAATTTACTACAGGAACGGTTTTCGCCGGATGGTTTCACGGTCGGCCTGAACATTGGCGCGGCAGCGGGTCAGAAGTTCGCCCATGCCAGTATCCACCTCATTCCGCGTTACGTGGGCGATGTGGCAAATCCGAGCGGTGGGGTGCGGAATGTGGTGAGGAGGTAATTCTGTCGGATGCCCAAAATGGTAGCGTATAGAAAACACTCGTAGTAGTTGGCGAAGATTTTGCCCTGCGAAAATTTTTCTTCGTCCGTACCCGACGAGGTATCGAACGCCCGTTTACGCGACAGCCGGTCAATCAGGTCCCGAAAGCGGTTGGGGTAATGCGGGGTCTTCTTGTCGAAGCGTTCTAATAGGTTCGGCATATACGGTGTGGCAACCTGTTATAAGAGAATTTGAGGAATACCTAATCGCTACTGTCCTGCACCAAGCTTCTGTCGGATACGCTCCACGAACCCGGCCGATATGGTGGCAATGTAACAAATCCGAGTGGTGGAGTACGGAAAGTAGTTAAGCGTTGAACAGCTAACCCATTCATCAATTACGTTTCTTTCTATTTGGTAGCTTAGCTGTCCTGAGCATTTCGTTTGCTTTTGCCAGCTTCTCCGGGAAAAGCACAGAGTCGCGGTACTGCTCAAGCGATGGATCAATACGCACAATGGGCACTTTGCTTTTATTAAGCTCTTCGACTGTTCTCATGATAGTAAAAGTTAATCAAATTTTCGTTGCGCTAAAAAACCAGCGTATGCCTTACCAACCTCAAACGTATAGAATTCATCTCCCACTTGACCATAGAGATCGAAGTCCTTAATCATTTCATCGTAAAATCGGCTGATGCCCATCCTGTAGAGCCTTGTCCGTGCGCTTGTGCTACCGGTAGCATAAACAAATGCGTCAGGATATTTATCGAAGAAAGCATATAAAGCGGCAACAACCGTAGCGAGTACTTTATCCGTGTCGCCATTATTTGAAATAGCTAAATCATCAATTTCTCCGGTTTCAGAATTTTTGTCGCCAAAGGCAAGATTATAAACGTTTTGCTGATTTGTGTCCTGAAACTGAATAAGTTTACGGATTAGACCTTTGGGGCCTTCGCTGACAAACTCGAACACGGTCAGGCTACTCTCTGCTCTCAGCGCATATTTATCAATTTGCATGTACGGTCAACGGGAAGCATTCGTAGTAGTTGGCGAAGATTTTGCCCTGCGAAAACTTCTCTTCCTCGGTACCCGACGAGGTGTCGAAGGCCCGTTTGCGCGAGAGCCGGTCAATCAGGTCCCGAAAGCGGTTGGGGTAATGCGGGGTCTTCTTGTCGAAACGTTCTAATAGGTTGGGCATGGAAGGCAAGTTAATTGTCGCAGACTACGATTCTATCAGGGACTTATCTTCGTGGTTCAACCAGTTGTGCATGGTTTGCTCAGACCACCCTTGCTGTTCCCAGGCTTTATCAGCCAACGTAGTTAGCCGATTAGCGAGATACTGACCGATTAACTCCCGGATATTTTGAAGGTCAATCTCACTCACCTGCTGTGCATACAGTTTCAGCAGTTCCTGTTGCAGGTTCGTCAATTTTCCAGTCATTGCTCTATAATTGTCTAATCAGCAGCCATTTTCTCTCGGACCTGCTCCACAAACTCGGCAGAAACACTTGCCAATTTGGTCGCCTGCTCGACCGTTAGTCCCATTTGCAGCGCGGTTTTTACCATTTCGGTCTTTACCGCCAAATTCTCGGCTTCTTTCGCTGCCTGTATTTTCCGGTTCTCGTTTTTAATTGCCAACGCATTAGCTGAAATAGTCATTTCGTAAGCCAATCGTTGTTCGGGAGTCATAGCCCGCGTATCCAACTCCTTAATTGCTACTTCTAACAACTCCTCATCCCAAAACGGGGGGAACTGAGTTGGTTCGGTCAATGTGTGAGCCGTTTTCATTGTATAAATCAGTTTATCTAAATCTGTCTTAACGTCAGCTAAACTCTTTCCGAATTTAGCCAATTCTACGGTAATAAACGTGGTCTGATCGTCGATGAGTTCACCTTTTTCATTCCTCATCGTTGCAGTGTTGTGATAATCAGCGATGTCTGGAAAAAGAGTCTCCGCCAGAATGCCGATGCAATAAATCTTTGGCAACCCTTCAAATTGGTATTTCCCTTTACGAATCAAGGTATTTAAGCGTTGGAACGCATAAAATTTCATGCGGTGGATAAACTCCGGGTACTCGCTCAACTGCATTTCCACAATAAAGTGATTGCCCGTTTCGTCAACGCACATCATATCATATATTCCCCCGCGACTGTTTTTGGTCAGGCCCTGAATTTCATTTTGCAAAAACTGCACCTCATGAATGGGGACCGGTGAGTTGATAAGCGTTTGTAAAGCCCTTCTCAAGAAGCGCGTATCGGATTCGTTGCCGAAGGTAACTTTAAAACCATAGTCGGATAGAATAGGGATGAATCGGGCATTTTCACTATAAAGCTCCATAGGCCAACTTGTCAACAGTCTACTTTTTGAATGGTGACTTCGATTTCGGTGCGGAATGAGTTAGACACCCCGTCGGGCATGTCCAATTGATAGACGTTCAGTGCTTTACCGGCTGCTTTCAGGTCAATTTGGAGTTCGTGGAGCCGGGCAAGGTCGGGTTTGTAGCGACCTATCCGGGCGGTGTCCTCAACCAACAATTCTTTCACAATCACAATGCTCTGCCGAAACGTGTTGGCCGTTTCTTTGAAGAACGTCATGGCCTTTACCACGTCGAAGTCAGACACGGGCGCGTCGGAAATCAGCGGGTAGAATTGGGCGTAGTTACGGGTTTTGTTAGCCGATACAATCGCCATAATGATCGACAATTTCAGCGAACTCACGAGCGATGTGTTGAGGTTGCCCACTTCGCGCCCGTCGTTGTCGACAATGGCCGGTCGGTAGCCACCGTCAGATGTTTCCATGAATCGAATAGTGCCGTAGAACGCTCCCGTGGGCGCATTGATATTGCGGTAATGTTCGTTGGCGGTATTTTCGAGTTGCTGAACCAACTCCTGGTATTTGGTTTTCTTTACGCGCTTGGCTAACTCAGCAAGGTCGAACAGAATGGTTTTCTTTTGGGTCAGGTGCGCGGGTATCTGCCCCTCCGACAATTTGCTCAATTCATCATTTATCTCCCGCAGACGTTCTTCTTTCTGTTTCTTTTTGCTTTTATCGCTGACTAAGTCGCCCTCAAACTTTTGAATATCAGCCACTGCCCCATTCATCGAATTAACTATGTCGCGGGCGTTGGTCAGGCCACTCAACTGTTCCTGTTGCTGCAATTCGCGGGCTTTGGCTTCTAATTCGTCTTTTAATAATCGAACCTGATCCCGTGTGTTGCTCTGTTCCTGCATCGACTGCTGAACGCGCTGATTGATACTGTCAATACTGCTTTTCATACCCAACCCATTCGTATAAAACTGCCGAAAAAACGATTTCAGGCTCTTTCGGGGGCGTTCAGGCTGAATGATTTCCGGTTCCGACAAGAGCAAACTGGCAATAGCGGTATACGCATCACTGCCATTTGGGGCCGGGCGGTCACAAACCCGGCAATGCTCCTCATTGAGCATCATGCGGACATACATGGGTTCGGGTACATTGTCGGGCAGGCGAATTTGCAGCTTTTCACTCGCCTGTTTTGTCAGGTTGGCGGTTGCCTTTCGGATGGCAATAGCATCATCGTAGGCGGTTAGTTTTTCCTCGAATTTTTCCAGCAGCGACGATGTGCCCAACAGCACCCAATTGTCGGCAAACAATTTCCGGCTCAGGCCCTCGTCAAACGCATCCGATTGTTTTACAGCGGTCGTATAAGCAGCTTCGGCCTTGTTGCGGGCTTGGGTTAACTTGTTTATCGTCTCGGCAAACTCAATGCTTGCTAACAGCGCATCTTTTTTCTCCTGTGCTTCCTGCTGATTCTGTGACGCATTCGTTATCTGTTGCTCCAATTGGCGCACTTGCTGCTCCAACAATCGCTGTTCGGTTTGCAACTCGCTAATTCTGACCTGATTCTTCTGTGATTTCTTCAGTTCCTGGTCAAAAGCGTTTCGGGCGGTGTCGTAGGCTTTTTCGGCCACCTGAATATACTTATCCCACCGGTCGATGTCGGACAGGCGTTTGGTAACATTGCGTAAGGAGCCGTTGCTTGATGTGTCAATTAAATTGCTGATGCCGCGTTCGCCCTGAAACCACACATAGGGTCGCACGTCTACCGGAATTAGCCGTTCAAGAACTTCATTATATTTATCTTCGGGTACAGGTCTGTACGAAAGTATACCAAACTCGAAAATCTGAAACTCGCTCTTTCCCGGTTCTACCCACACCTTGTCATCCGTTCGCCGAACGCGGTACGTCCTGATTAATTGGTATTTCTGCTGAGAAACATATTGATGGCTGTTACGCGAATATTCTACCTCAACAATCACCTTCGTTTCGACGCTCTCCCCGATGGCACATTCTGCTTTAGCTTTTTCCGAAACCAAATCCCCTTTGACTATGCTGGTAAGTTTCAATCCACCCGGCGTGGCACGGGGAGCGTTATCGGTGATGCCGTCGCTGAACACCCATTGAAAGGCATCATATAGTTTCGACTTTCCATAGCCGTTGGCTCCCAGTACAATGTTTAACCCTTCTACGAAATCAAAGTGATTGTTGGAGCCGTAATAACACAGAAAATTGCTGATGCTGATTTTATTGATGAGCATGGTTAGCGAAGGGCGTTTTCGAGGTGAGCGTTCAGGCGGGAAGCCGCTAAATTGACTGTTGTGCCGGAATCTTCCACCACGTTTACCATTTGACGAATCAAACTCACCAACACCTGCGCTTCTGCATTGTGCTGACTGCTCATGGTCATTTGCGTGACTTCGTCAGGGGTCAGGCTGTACTTCTGCTGAATGTCGGCGTCTTCCAGAAACGCTTTTACAATATCAATTTGTGTCATAGGTTTCAGGCAACAAGGTCTTGATGAATGGTATCTAAATTGAGTTGGTACACGTCGCACACCTCGCGGAATACGTTCGTGGCTTCGTACTTGTTGGTTGCCATAAACGCAAAGTGTACAACCCGCTCTAACTCCTTCTGTACCAAACTCTGTTCTAATTTAAAATTCGGACTGTTTGGGTCAGTGCGCGGAATAACAACCATATCGTAGATGTAAGCAAAACCCTTATCCGGGTGTTGCCGCAGGATACGTCCCCGTCGTTGGATAAACTGACGGGGGTTTCCCGTACTTGAACAGAAAATAGCCTGCTCGGTTCGCGGAATGTCGACACCTTCGTCCAAACACTTCATCGACAGCAAGGCGTTAATTTGCCCCTCCTCAAACTGTTTCAATACAAGGTCTTTATCGGCGGAGTCGCTCGTGTATTGGGTGATGGTCGTAGTGGGCGATACGCGCCGGACGATGGACGCGTAGAAGTCGATGATGCGGTTCTCGTCGGTAAAATCGGGAAAGGTTTCGTCGTCAATCTCGTCGTCAGCGTAGAAGCCTTCGGGCGCGTAGACCAATGTATAGTCGATGCCTCCGCGCCGGTCTATGATGTCGGTCAGGATGGTTTCAAACGCGGCCATCTTGCCGTGTGCTTTATGGATAATGCGTTTGCGCTGCATCAGCAGCATTTCCACCTGTTTCGATGCGCCGTCATTACCTTTCGTGCGGGCATAGATTTTGGCGAGTTTAGCCGAAATCTCGGAGTAGGCTACCATCTCGTCGGGCGTCAGGCTGACAATCCTGGGGTAGTAATAATACGGGCAAAGGATGCCTTCTTCGATAGCCCGCTCCATCGGAAAGTTGTAGACATAAGGCCGGTCTGCCGGTCCATTCCCGTCATGAAAAAACGCTTCCATATGAGCGGAACCTTCGGGGTCATACACGCGCTTGGGTGTGGCCGACAAGCCGATGCGTTTGGTCAGGTGGATACCGTCGAGCAATTTCGCCACGGCGGGCGATGCGATGTTGTGCGCTTCGTCGGCCAAGAGTACGGTCGTTGGCGGCAGACGTTTGAAATACGTTTGAAATTGGGGTTTGGTGAATGATTTGTAGGTCACAATCACCACAAACGACGTGGCTACACCAAAGCTGAGTTGGGTGGTGATGCGTCCTAACTCGGCTTGCCAGCCTTTGGACTTAGACGAAACAGTGATGATTTCGCGAAAGTTAAATTTTTGGGCTTCGTGGGTCCACTGTTCCATTAATACGGTTGTCGGTACTAAAATAACCGCCTGATATTGACCTGTTTTCTGGTATTCATTCAGGACGCAGTTGAGTGATGTAATGGTTTTGCCCGTGCCGGTCGCCATTGCGAAGATGCCCTGATACTTGTTATCAACCCAGTTCTGAGCGGCTTCTTTCTGGTAATCACGCGGGCCACTTTCGTAGGGGAAGCGGGGCGCAGCAAGGTAGGTTTCTATTTTCTGCAAAATTTTCGCAATCGCATTTTGGTGTACCTGACTTCGTATTTGTTTGGCTTTTTGGGAAGCTAATTTCTGTTCATCGACTAACAATTCGTCTAAGTCTTTCCCACCGTAATCTCGCATAAGGGCTTCCTCAATCTGTTCAAACGGAATGAGTTCGGCGTAGTCGGTCCGTCCCTCAAACAATTGATTGTAGTCGTGTTCATACTCAGTAAAGACAGTGCTATCGGTTTTCCAGGACACTTTAACGTCCAATTCTTCTAAGTTTTCGAGTAAGCCGGACCCCGTAAAGTTACACGACCCTCTGAATTTAACTTTGTTTACACCATCATAGAAAATGCCCGATTTGTAATGCGCGATACCACGCCCGGACTTCGGTTTGATAGCCCGAATCTGTACCCGTTTAGAAGCAATCAGCCACGAAATGCAGTTGAAAAAGTGATGGCCGTAGTCGTCTAACGCGCGTCTCAACGTTTGAAAATCGTTGGCTGAAAACGCATAGTTGTCAGGATTCGCCGTTGATCCGGTCAACACAACCGCTTTGTCTTGCACCGATAGAATATGATTGATTATCAGGCGTACCCGACCCCCGTTGCTAATAAATTTGGCAAACCCAACCGCTAATACACTAATCGCCGACGAACTGAAATAGCCCAACAGCAGGTCGAGCTGGTTGCTTTCCACCAACGACTCCATGTAGAAAGTCAGCGGTTCATGTTCGGTGCCGGTCCGGTACTCCTCGCTCTTTGGGAATTCAATATCGGACAGCATGAACTTGTTGTTTGATGGCTTCAGCCGCCTGAAGAATATCCTTCTCCATCATATACCGTCCCAACGAAAACCGGATCGCTTCTAACGCTTCATCATCCGTCAATCCTATTGCTTCCAGTGCGTGTGCATGGCCGAAGCCCGAAAATACGAAGATTAATTCTGTATAACTGAAATGAGTTGATAGAAACGGATGGTTGTCTAAATTACAGACAAATAGATCCTAAAACCACCCTATCAATATGCAGGAAAACCCCGGAAGACGAAAATTTGTGTTGACTCTGACCAAAGCGGTGGGCACATCGATGTTAATCAATACGCCCGGCCTGAGTGGGGTGGGACAGCTACAAACCCGCCAACAAGCCTTTACCGTTGGTCAGGTGATGGACTTAATGATGAAAACGATTCCGAATGCACCCTTCGCCAAGACGGTCGATACCCTAAAATCAGGCAGTTCGTCCCAGACTGTGACCGGCATTGTGTCAACGATGTTTGCCACCACTGAGGTCATCGAGAAAACCATTGCTGCGGGCGCTAACTTCATCATCGCCCACGAACCGACTTTTTATAACCATGCCGACGAGACCGACTGGCTGCAAACCGATGACGTCTTTCGCCACAAGCACGAGTTGCTCACCAAAAATGGCATCGCCGTCTGGCGGTTCCACGATTACTGGCATGCTCACCGTCCCGATGGCATTCGGACGGGTATGCTGGCAGCGTTAGGCTGGGAGAACTACATGGATGCCCAGAAACCAAGTTTACTTACGGTACCCGCCACACCGCTGCACCAACTCATTACCCATGTCAAAGCAAAATTAGGTATCAAACTGGTTCGGGTGGTGGGCGATACGGCCCAGATTTGTCAGCGTGTTTTGCTCATGCCGGGAGCCAGTGGCGGGCGGAACCAGATAACGAGTATCGAGCAGATAAAACCCGATGTTGTCCTCTGCGGAGAATCCAGCGAATGGGAAACCCCGGAATACGTGCGGGATGCCCGTCGGCAGGGACAGAAGCTGTCCTTAGTCGTATTGGGCCATATCATGAGTGAAGCAGCGGGTATGGAATGGCTGGTTCCCTGGCTGAAGCCTCAATTACCGGGTGTTACCATCACCTACATTCCATCCGGGAATCCATTTACCTACGTATGAGGTCCACGGTTATTAGCCCGCCCAGTTCTCACGGTCTAAACTTCGGTATTGAATCGCTTCGGCGAGGTGTTCAATTTTTATGTCGTCGCTGTTGGCTAAGTCGGCAATGGTGCGCGATACTTTCAGAATCCGGTCGTAAGCACGGGCCGAGAGGCCCAGCCGTTCCATGGCCGTTTTGAGCAGGGCACGGCCTGCGTCGTTGATGGCGCAAACTTCTTTCACCATCTGCGACGCCATCATCGCATTGGAATACACGCCCGGATGGTCGGCAAACCGGGTTGTCTGGATGTCACGGGCTTTCATCACCCGTGCCCGAATCACTTCGCTGGGTTCATTGGGACGGTTGGCGGTCATCTGATCGAAGGAAACGGGCGTAACTTCTACGTGCAAATCAATGCGGTCGAGGAGCGGCCCGCTGATTTTGGCTAAGTATTTCTGGACGACGCCCGGTCCGCAAACGCACTCTTTTTCAGGATGGTTGTAGTAGCCGCAGGGGCAGGGGTTCATGCTGGCAATGAGCATAAAACTGGCCGGAAACTCTACCGCCCATTTTGCCCGCGAGATACTCACTTTGCGATCTTCGAGCGGTTGCCGCATCACCTCCAGCGCCGACCGTTTAAACTCCGGTAATTCGTCCAGAAACAACACGCCGTTGTGGGCTAAGGAGATTTCACCCGGCTGCGGGAAACTGCCCCCACCCACGAGAGCCGCGTCGGAAATGGTGTGGTGGGGCGACCGATAGGGCCGGGTGGCAATCAGATTCGCCTGTTTGCCGAGTTTACCCGCTACCGAATGGATTTTGGTTGTTTCCAGCGCTTCCTGCAACGTCAGGGGCGGCAGAATACTCGGCAAGCGTTTGGCCAGCATGGTTTTGCCCGCACCGGGCGGGCCAATCATGATCACGTTATGACCACCCGCAGCGGCAATCTCCATTGCCCGTTTGATGTTTTCCTGACCCTGTACGTGCGAAAAATCAGCATCATAGGCATTGATCTGGCTCATGAACAGGTCGCGGGTATCGCTCGACAGGGGTTCAATGTCTTTTTTGCCTTCAAAAAATTCGACTGCTTCCTGCATGGTCGTTACCCCAATCACATCCAACTGATTGACAATGGCGGCTTCCTGCGCGTTTTCGACGGGTAATACAAAGCCTTTATAGCCCTGCTTACGGGCTTCGATAGCAATGGGCAGTACGCCTTTGATGGGTCGCAGGGTACCATCGAGGGCCAGTTCACCCATAATCACATACTCATCGAGGTTGCGCGTTGTTGTGATTTGTTCGGAAGCTTGTAGTACGCAGAGGGCAATGGGCAAATCGTAAGCCGATCCTTCTTTGCGTATGTCGGCAGGAGCAAGGTTCACGACGACTTTCTGGCGGGGCATCCGGTAGCCGAAGAACTTCAGGGAAGCTTCAACGCGCTGCTGACTTTCTTTCACGGCGCTATCGGCCAGGCCAACCATATGAAAGTGCAATCCCTGCGCCACAACAACCTCAATGGTAATCAGGCTGGCATTCACGCCATAGACGGCGCCACCGAATGTTTTTGACAGCATACAAATAAGTCAACTGATTAGGTCGATGAGTTTCAAAACTACGGAGCCAATGGGCAATAAAAAAACCGACCACCAAAAATAGGGTCGGCTGGTTAAAGTAACAGATTTTATTCAGGCATGGTCCGGTTCGATGATGGGCGTGATAAATTCATCAACGTATTCCATGTCAATACGGCGACGGGCCTGTTCCGCATCGTCAAACACCCAGACCTGTGCTGTATAATTTCTTTTATCGAGGACTTCTCATCAGGTTACGGGCATAATTATAGACAACTGGCCCAATTTAGACCTTAGCCCGGAAGAATGTTTTGATTGAGATGGAAAATATTGTTGGGGTCGTACTTTTTCTTTGCTTGCTTAAGACGCAGGAAGTTGGAGCCAAATACGGCTTTTGCTGTTGCTCCTCCTGGGGTACTCATATAATTAGCATAGATACGCCCGCCAGAATAAGCTTGCAAATGATCGAATGTTTCGGTGTGCCAGGCCATATACCTATAGGCATCAGCAGGAATTTGCCATGTCAACCAAAAGGTCAGATGTACGGCACCGGGCTGACGAAGTTCGAAGGCCGTAGCATCATGTGAAATACGGCATACCTCGCCATGCATATAGTGGCTAAAATCAAAACATACTTTACACGAACGCGGAGGTTGGCTAACACATTCCAGAACAAAATCTATAACTTCATCTGACATTCGTTCAAGGTAAGAACCTTTGTTTGAAACATACGGGTCTGTAGTCAAATCGCCACCTGGCTCCATAGTATAAACTTCAGAAAATGGTCTTCTTTTTACGGAATCTTTTTCAGGTGTAACAAACTTGCGAAACTGGTTGAGCAGAAGCTCACCTCGATCCAGATCGCCACTATAGACGAATTCTACCCAACATTCTTTATTGGTTAGATAGCAGTCCGCCTGAAGCTCATCCGGAGCGGTTGCCATGAATTCGTTAAAAAAATGTAATACGGAACGAGCTTTCTTGATCGGATAAGAAAAACTGCCTCCAAGAATTTCGTTAATCGAATGTAACTGATACTCGAAAGATGTAGCAATGCCAAAATTGCCACCCCCACCCCGAATAGCCCAAAATAGCTCTTGATTAATAACTGAATCTGCATTGAGAGTTTGGAGATTTGCTGTTACAAGACGAGCTTTCAATAGGTTATCGCAAGTCGCTCCGTATTTAGCTGAAAGCCACCCTAAACCACCACCTAATACAAGTCCGGCCCCCACGCTGCCACATTCACCTAAGACAGGTGCCAGACCATAAGGAGCCGTAGTAGCAAGAATTTCAGCTGCAGTTGAACCAGCAGATACAATAGCTGTTTTCTTAGCTGCATCGATAGCTATTGTCTTCATTTGTGAAAGATCAATCACAATTCCATTTTCTACTGTTCCCCATCCCATGTTGCTGTGATTGCCTGATCGCACTGCTATTTCCAGTTGATACTGTTGGGCAAATTCCAAGGATTTCAAAACATCCTGTTCATGCTTGCAAGCCGCGATAATCGTGGGATGCTTGTCCATACCCGGGTTCATGAAGCCCCCCTGACGTTTCAATTGGTATTGGGCATTGTCCGGCAGAAATATTTGTCCATTGAAACTTTTTCGAAACTTATTAATTGCCTCCTTATCTAAAACAGAATTAGATGACCTTTCACTTTGTCCGCATCCAATCAGAAATGGTACCATTGCGGTAGTCATTGCAGCCTGCTTAATAAACTCCCTGCGTGTTTTTATTTCTGGTTGGATACTCATACAGATATAGTTTAATCCAGCGAAGCAATGAACAGATTTGTCCCCATTTGTCCACAACTGGCCGGTTGACGCACTTTCAATACAAAATACGCATTCCACATTTTGTATTACAATAGCATTCCGAGTCTTACCTGTCGGCGGAAAGGTGGCGAGCCCACTTCGATACTGCCCTTGTTAAGGCGTTTGGCCTGTCAGCCGGAACTCGAAATTGGAAACCTAAGACCTGCCCGCCATAAGCGTTTTCTGTGTTGCAGAAGACCCGAAAATGGAAGCCTAAACCTTGCCCAACGAGCCGGGCAAGTTGTCGCCCGTGACCCGCCCTGCACACATGATGTTTGGTTCACCCAACCATGCAATGTACACAACCTGTCTAAAATCGTTGCCTAAATCTTCTCCGCAATCCGTAGTTTCGCGCTTCGGGCGCGGGGGTTACGGGCAATCTCGTCGGGTGTGGCTTCGATGGGCTTGCGCGTCACGGCCCGCAGGGGCTTCAAGTCGTTACCAAACAAATCTTTTTCGACTTCGCCCTGAAATTTCCCCTTATTGATGAAGTTCTTCACTAAGCGATCTTCGAGTGAGTGGTAGGACATGACAACCAGGCGTCCGCCCGGTTTCAGAATGTCGGGCACCTGTTCCAGAAACTCCTCCAGCGCCTGTAATTCTTCGTTTACCTCGATACGCAGTGCCTGAAATACCTGAGCGAAATATTTATTTTCCTTCCCGCGTGGCGCATACCGCTGCAGGGCTGCTTTGAGGTCGTTGACGGTTTTGAGCGGACGGTTCGAGCGGGCCGACACGATGGCCCCTGCCGCTGTTCGGGCGTTGGTAATCTCGCCATACATGCCCAGAATCCGGTGCAGTTCCGGTTCAGAATAGTGATTTAAAACCTGCCGCGCGGTGCGGTCGGCCTGCTGGTTCATCCGCATATCGAGGTCGGCATCGAAGCGGGTCGAAAAGCCGCGTTCGGGCGTGTCGATCTGATGCGACGAGATGCCCAGATCGGCCAGAATGCCATCCACCTGCTCGGCTTTGTAGAGCCGCAGGTAGCGTTTGATATTCCGAAAATTGGACGCAACAAATGTTAAGCGCGAATCGGCGAGGGACTGAGCGTTCACGCGGGCATCGGCATCCTGGTCAAAACCGAACAACTTTCCTCCCGCTAACTGATTGAGGATTTCGCGGCTGTGACCACCTCCGCCAAAGGTGATGTCGACATAAGTGCCACCGGGTTGCAGATTCAGCCCGTCGATGCAGGCTTGCAGTAAAACAGGTTCGTGGTAATTGCTCATTCAGAAACTAACCTTCTTTTGTGGTCGTTAATCTTGACATTGACGCTCAGTCATTAACTACAACCTGATTCGAGAACTATATGACTAACTTTCTTCACTTTGCCGCCATTGCGTTGCTGGTATTGCCACCGGCCTGCTCCGGTCAGTCCACATCTGTATCCCGGTCCGATCCAGCCGAGGGTGCGGTTTCAGTTAAACCCGGTCAGTACCGGGCGGTTCTGAAAACCCGCGGGGGCGACTTGCCGTTTGGTTTAGATATTCAGCCGACACCAAATCAGCCTAAAACGTACAGGGTCTTTGCCCTAAATGGTACAGAACGATTGCCAATGGACCCCGCCACCGTGCAGGGTGACTCCCTGCGGATACCGATGGCCCTGTTCGAGTCAGAGTTGGTTGCAAAGATAGACGGTAATACGCTCCGGGGCACCTATCGCCGAAGACGAGTGGGGCAACAGGTTCAAACGCTGCCTTTTGCCGCTCAATATGGATTAACCTATCGGTTTACAAACGATGAAAAAACGCCACAAATTAACCTGACCGGCAAATGGGCGACTGACTTCGGCAGCAAAACCGGCAAAGTCGATACGGTTAACGCAGTGGGTGTATTTGAGCAAAAAGGCAATCGCCTGACGGGTACGTTTCTAACGCCCACCGGCGATTATCGCTACCTTGATGGAAATGTTGTGGGCGATAGCCTGTTTCTATCCTGTTTCGATGGGTCGCATGTCTATTTGTTTAAAGCTAAATACGAGCCGGTCACCAAAACGCTAACGGGTGGTCTGTGGGCGGGCATTTCGGGCTATGAAGCCTGGACAGCCCGTTTCGACTCCGGCGTGGATTCGCCACAAGCTGAACTGCCCGATCCGGCCAAACTAACCTTCCTGAAGTTAGGGGCAAAAACGCTCAGTTTCTCCTTTCCCGAACCTACCGGTAAAGTTGTTTCGTTAACTGACCCGCGCTTCAAAAATAAGGTGACCGTTGTGCAGATTCTGGGTTCGTGGTGCCCTAACTGCATGGACGAAACCAACTTTCTGAGCCCCTGGTACACGCGCAACAAACAGCGGGGGGTTGAAGTCGTCGGGTTAGCCTTCGAGCGGTCGCCGGACATGGCTGTGTCGGGACCGAAGATCGAACGAATGAAGCAGCGTTTTCAGATCGACTACCCCGTTGTGCTGGCCGGAACGAACGATAAAGTGCAGGCGTCCAAAGCCTTACCTGATTTGAATGCCGTTGTCGCCTTTCCAACAACAATTTTCATCGATAAAAAAGGGCAGGTACGGCATATCCACACGGGCTTTTCCGGCCCTGGCACGGGTATGTATTACGATGAATATATAGCAGAATTTAATCGGCTGGTGGATAAGTTACTAATGGAGTAGTATGCGTGCATACTATTTCCAAAAATAATGTCGAGATTTACGTCCATAAGTGAACAGGACGACACCTACCATGAAGAAGGAAAAAACGATTGATTTTCATATAAAATGGGGTTGGCATGCCATTTCGCGCATGTATAACGCCTACGCAGCTCGCTTCGGCATTACGATGGCGATTGGCTATGTGTTGCTCAACATCGACCTCGAAGTAGGCACGCCAGCTACCAAAATTGGCCCCCTGCTGGGCATGGAGCCGCGTTCGCTGGTCAGGATGCTGAAAAGTCTGGAAGAGCGCGGCCTGATTCGGCGGGAGGTAGACGGCCACGATAAGCGATTTGTGCGGATCTACCTGACCGACGAAGGTAAAGCCAAACGGGAAATGGCCCGTGAAGGTGTAATTCAGTTTAATAACATGGTTCGTGAGCGAATTCCACTCGACAAATTGGTGGTGTTTTTCGAAGTAATGAAAGACATTAATCGCCTGGTTGAAGAGGAAAATACGAAACTTAAAACCCCGGAAGCGGAGGAATTATCGTTAGACTAACTGCTCAGGCCTGGAACTATGACGATACCAGCCGATGCCCGCTTGACGAGTTTTGTCAGCCTAATGGAAGTCGTCGGGACATTCTATCGGGCCAATTCCGCCAATTTGCCAAAACGCATGGATATCAGCCGAGAGGACGTAAGTGATTTATTCCGAAGTCTGAATCGCCACCAAGTGCAGTCTTTATTAGTTGGTGGTATGGCAACGGCACTACACGGGCACATCCGGGCAACCGAAGACCTGGATTTATGGATTCGGGTCGGCGAGCCTAACACACAAAATCTGATTGCGGCTTTGCAGGAAAATAATGTAACAGGGGCTGCTTATTTGACGAATGTGCCCTTACTTTTCGGATGGACCAGCGTAGTGGCTGGTAAGCGTGGTTTCACACTTGATATGGGCCACTCGCTGAAAGCGTTTTCGGATGAAGATTTTGATGCCTGTTACGCCCGTGCCCTCGATGCGTCGTTCGATGGAGTTCCCTTTAAAGTGATTCACCTGAACGACCTGATTACCGAAAAGCAGGCCACTGGCCGATTGAAAGATTTAAGTGATGTTGAAGAATTAATTAAAATTAAAAATAACAGAAACGCGGATTGACACTAAACTCATGGAGGTAACCTTAGACAAACCAAAATCGGAGGGGCGCCCCCCTCAAACCAAAAATCGTACCATTCGGCGCGTAGCCGTGCTGGGGTCAGGCATTATGGGGTCGCGCATTGCGGCTCACTTCGCCAATATTGGCACCGATGTGCTGCTGTTAGACATCGTACCGAAAGAACCAAATCCGGCAGAACTGGCGAAAGGCTTAACGACTGACAGCCCGGCTGTACGAAACCGCATCGTTAACGACGCCTTTCAGACCATGCTGAAAGCCAGCCCAGCGTCCCTCTACAGCCCGAAATTTGCCGACCGGATTAAATTGGGCAACTTCGACGATAACCTCAAAGAAATTGCCACCTACGATTGGGTCATTGAGGTTGTGGTGGAGCGGTTAGATATCAAACGGTCGGTGTATGAGCGCGTTGAGCAGTTTCGTAAACCCGGCACGCTCATTACATCCAACACGTCGGGTATTCCAATGCATCTGCTGGCTGAAGGCCGGAGTGAAGATTTTCGGCGAAATTTCTGCGGAACCCACTTCTTCAATCCGCCCCGGTATCTGCGCCTGCTCGAAGTTATTCCCGGCCCCGACACCGACCCAGCCGTTGTTGATTTCCTGATGAGTTACGGCGATTTGTACCTCGGCAAAACCACCGTATTGGGGAAAGATACACCCGGCTTCATCGCCAATCGGCTGGGTATTCAGTCGCTCATTCAGACTATCCGCGTAGCCGAAGACCTGGGCCTGACGGTTGAAGAGGTGGATAAACTCACCGGTCCGGTGGTGGGGCGGCCCAAGTCGGGAACGTTCCGGCTGTCGGATGTGGTGGGGTTGGATACAACCGTTAATGTGGCCAGCAACCTCGTCAAGATGGAGCACGACGAGTCGCGGGCGTCGTTCGAGTTGCCCGCATCGGTGCAGAAACTGATGGAGAATAAGTGGCTCGGCGACAAAACCGGTCAGGGATATTATAAGAAAACGAAAGATGAGAAAGGGCAGACGCAGATTCTGGCCCTCGACCTGAAAACGTTTGATTACAAGCCTTCTGAAAAGGTAAAATTCACAACGCTGGAAAGCACAAAAGCGATAGATAATCTTAAAAAACGCTTCCCCGTTTTAATGGCCGGTCAGGACAAAGCGGGTGAATTCTACCGCCGAACTTTTGCCGACGGGTTTCAGTATGCTACCCACCGCATCCCCGAAATCTCCGACGAACTCTACCGCATCGACGCGGCCATTACGACCGGCTTCGGCTGGCAATTGGGCCTATTCGAGACCTGGGACGCAATTGGCGTTCGAAACGGACTCGACATGATTGAAGCACAGGGGCAGAAGCCTGCGGCATGGGTCTACGATATGCTCGAGGCCGGTTTCGATAGGTTTTATAAAGTTGAGAACGGCAGGCGGAACTACTACGACATTCCGACTAAGAGTTACAAGGCAATTCCGGGCACGGAAGCCTTCACCATCCTTGAGAACCTCTCCAACAATATTGTCTGGAAAAACGCCGGAGCTAACATCATCGACATTGGCGATGGCGTCCTGAACGTTGAATTCCGTAGCAAGATGAACACCTTTGGGGCCGAAGTTTCCGAAGCCCTGAATAAAGGCATCTCGCTGGCCGAGAAGGATTTCCGGGGTTTGGTAGTCGGTAACGACTCGACCGAAGCGTTTTCGGCGGGGGCTAACTTAGGAATGCTCTTCATGTATGCCGTTGAACAGGAGTTCGATGAGGTGAACCTGATGATTGCCCAGTTCCAGAAACTCATTACGCGGCTGCGCTATTCGTCTATTCCGGTTATTGTGGCTCCGCACACGCTTACACTGGGGGGCGGCTGCGAAGCCGTACTGCATGCCGACCGCGCCGTGGCTCATGCCGAAAGCTACATTGGGCTGGTTGAAGTGGGCGTTGGCCTGATTCCAGCCGGTGGTGGCACAAAGGAGATGGCGGCCCGTGCCTCAGACCTCTACCAAACCGGCGACCCGGAATTGAACATTCTGCAAAACGTGTTCATGAACATCGCCACGGCGAAGGTCTCGACCTCGGCGCAGGAAGCCCGCGAGATGAACTACCTCCGCTCAACCGACCAGATTGTGCTGAACCGCAGCCGGTTGCTGGCCGAAGCTAAACAAGCGGCTATCGAACTGGCCGACAATGGCTACACCCAGCCCCAGCCCCGCAGCGACATTAAAGTGCAGGGTAAAACGGGCATCGCTCTGTTCCGGGCGGGGGTTACGGCCATGCACATGGGGCGTTACATTTCGGACCACGACCGGAAAATTGCCGATAAGTTGGCGTATGTCATTTGCGGGGGTGATTTGAGCGCACCGCAACTGGTTTCAGAGCAATATCTGCTCGATTTGGAGCGGGAAGCGTTTCTATCGTTAACAGGCGAAAAGAAGACCCTGGAACGAATTCAGAGCCTGCTGACGGGCGGCAAGCCACTACGGAATTAATAGCTATTTATGTATGATCAGGGGCTTTCTGCATGAACTGTGGAAGGCCCTTTTTTATATAGGTCAGGTTTAGTTTCGGTTAGCAACGGCCCTAATTGAGAACGTTTATCGCAGTATTATTAAGATAGATACCCTGTAGTTGATTGTGGTATTTTGGTTAAAAAGAGAGGTCTTTAATGTAGAAAATGGTATTTATGGTATATTATTTACGTTCATAACCCTAAAAAATGTGTTATTAGGTGTCACTAATTTACCTACCATTTAATATATTTTTGTGCCTAAATCTTCAGAAAAAAGTTATTAAGGGAAACATCTGGCAATTAACATGGGCAACACTACCTAACCCAACTAATGCTTGTTATGAATACCTCCCTTAGTGACGAAGAGATAATTCACCAGTATTTGACCAAACAACCCATCCGATGTTTTGAGACGCTTTATAATCGGTATGCCAACAAGGTTTATCGCCATTGTTTGTCGATGACCAAAGACCCCCTCAAGGCGGAAGATTTCACGCACGATATTTTTCTGAAAGTTTTCAACAAGTTAGACGCTTTTCAGGAACGGTCAAGGTTTGCTACCTGGCTGTACAGCATCGTTTATAACTATTGCTCCGATCAGCTTCGGTTGGCCAAGCGGCTGAACGTCATTCCAATTAACGATGTGCATGGCCATTCCATCGCCGATTCGAACGAAGAACAGGCACCCGAAGAAACGTGGCAACTACTTAACCGAATTCTGGCAACTCGGTCAGCGAGTGAACAGGCCATACTGCGGCTTAAATACGAGGAAGACCTGAGCATTCAGGCGATTGCACAACGCTGTAACCTAACGGAAAGTACCGTAAAAATGCGACTTAAACGAAGCCGGGACAGGATCTATAAACTCTACCAAAAACTCTCCAGGATGTAATAAGCTGTTGCAGAAGCGCTACTGCCATAGGTCAGGAAAACCGGATGGCCGAGTCAGAAGCCGGGCAACCGAACCGTTCGTTAACTTTGACGAACGGGCGGCAGGCTGGCGCATAGCGACTGCGAATTAGGTACATACCACGACAATGATGTGCCTGTAAGTAAACAATTAGGTAGAGAATGCTTTTGGTCGCGTTAAATTTTAGATTACCGTTTTACGTTTTGATTCAGAAACCTATATACCGCTTAATATATTTATAATTTTTTAAAAACCAAACAATGGAGATTTAACGTACCTTTTGTACCGGTAACATGGTATATCAGTACTGTGCCTAACCAAATAAACTACCCCATAAATGATCCCTTTAAAAATTCTACCCCTTAGCGATGAGGAGATGATTCGTCAGTACCTCCCCGATCAGCCTACGCACTGCTTTGAGACACTCTACAACCGCTATGTTAACCGGGTTTACCGACGCTGTCTGTCGATGACCAAAGACCCCCTCAAAGCGGAAGATTTCACGCACGATATTTTTCTGAAAGTTTTCAACAAGTTAGACGCTTTTCAGGAACGGTCCACCTTCTCAACCTGGCTCTATTCAATCGCTTACAATTACTGTGCAGACCAGATACGAATCGATAAACGAATCAGTCTGACAACCATTGACGAAGAGTTTAAACTGGAAATTCCCGAATCGAAGGAGGGGCAACTTCACGAAGAAACGCTTCAGTTGGTCAATAAGGCTATGGAAGCGCTATCTGTCGATGAGAAAAAGTTACTACAGTTTAAATATGAAAAAAGTATGAGCATTGCCGCTATTGCTCAGGCTTGTAACCTGAAAGAGAGTACGGTTAAAATGCGGCTTAAACGAAGCCGGGATAAAATACACCGGTTGTATGCTCAACTGCATGTGAGTTAACCTGATGAGGGCTGATTTTGAGAAAAAATAAAAAATTTCAAAAAAAAGTAAATTTTTTGTGACCAACACCAATGCTTATAGTCTAAAATGTTACTGACCTGTTTTTGACGCCTGGCTATACCCATAGCCAGGCTTTTTTTTGCCAGTTCTGCTTTCCGGCAGGTCATTTGCTGAAGCTACTAAACTGGTCGAGGGCAGCGGGGTTGCGGAGCGTGTCTTTGCTGGTCGCCAATGACGCATCGACGCCCGATAAAATTTTCTTCACCGGTGTTTCGAGCTTCTTGCCACTGATTGTGTAGGGCACTTCTGAGATAGCATACACTGCATCAGGCACATGACGGGGGCTAAACTGATTCCGTAACGTTTGCCTGATGCGGGTAATCAACTCGTCGGTGAGCGAACAACCGGGCTGCAGTACAACAAACAACGGCATAAAATATCCCCCACCGGGTTGTTCCAGACCAACGATTAAGCTATCGGCAATTTCGGGCAGGCTTTCAACCGCGCTGTAAATCTCACTGGTGCCAATCCGAACGCCGTCGCGATTGAGCGTCGCGTCGGAACGGCCATAAATAATGACGCCATTCCGCTCCGTAATGCGAATGTAATCGCCATGTCGCCAAATACCGGGGTATTCTTCAAAGTAACTCTTCTGATACCGGACGTTGCCAGGGTCGTTCCAAAAATAAATGGGCATCGAGGGCATGGGTTCCAGAATGACCATTTCGCCTAATTCACCCCGCACGGGTTTGGCAACCTCGTCGAACGCTTCGACATGACAGCCCAGCAGCCGACACTGAATTTCGCCTTCGTAGACGGGCAAAAGCGGATTGCCGCCCACAAACCCGCTGCATACGTCTGTACCGCCACTGAATGAAATCAGCCAGACCGTCGGCTTCACCGACTCATAAATCCACCGAAAGCCTTCCGGCGGCAGGGGCGAACCAGTCGAGCCTATCGTTCGCAAGTGGGGTAGCTTTGTCGTATCAGCAGGTTTTAAACCGGCGCGCAAACAAGCCAGATAGTAAGCGGCTCCGCCCCCAAAATGATTGATTCGAGCGGCTTCGGCCAGTAACCAAAGCGTATTCAGGTCAGGGTAGCCAGCCGCGCCGTCGTACAGCACGAGCGTGGCCCCGGCGAGCATGGAGCCGAGTGCGAAGTTCCACATCATCCAGCCGGTAGTCGAATACCAGAAGTAGCGGTCGCCAACCCGCACGTCCTGATGCAGGGCCAGTACTTTCAGGTGTTCGAGCAGGCAACCGCCCACACTATGCGTTATGGCCTTTGGTTTTCCCGTTGTGCCCGACGAATACAACACCCAGATAGGATGATTGAAGGGGACCGGCTCGAAGCTTACTCCATCCGGTGCAGGCGTTTTCAGCACCTCACTCCAGATGATGCTGCGCCTGATTTGGGCTGGCGCACTGTCCGGGTTTAAATAGGGAACCCAAATCAGGTGCTGAAGGGTTGGCAGACGTGCGTATAAGTCAGCAACGGCTTCGGTTTTATCGATGGACTTACCATTGTAGCTGTACCCATCTGCGGCAATCAGGATTTTTGGCTCAATTTGACGAAACCGATCTACTACGCTGGCCGTACCAAAATCGGGCGAACAACTCGACCAGACCGCCCCAATGGCATTGGTAGCCAGAAAAGCGACGACCGCTTCGGTGATGTTAGGCAGAAACGCCACTACCCGGTCGCCAACAGTTACGCCCTGCTGACGTAGATACATGGCTACCGCTGCCACCTGCCGCTCCAGTTCCTCCCAGGAAAGAGCGGTAAGCGGCTGTCGTTCTGAGGCCCACAATAAGGCCGGACGCTGTGTGGTTTTATGGCGGAAAATATGCTCCGCATAGTTGATAGTTGATTCCGAAAACCACTCGGTCCCGATCATATCCGCCTGATTCGGTCTGAAAATTACCTGATGGTAAGGCGTGTGGCTCTGCACATCGAAAAATTGCCAGATGCTTTCCCAAAAATCTTCGAGGTCCGTTACCGACCAATCCCAGAGGTCGTCATAATCCCGAAAATACAACCCTTTTTTGATGAAGAGCCAATCCATGTAACGCTTCATCATCGACTGCTCGATAGATTGCCGGGTAGGTGCGTAAAGAGGAGTAAGGGTCGGACGGGCCATAAGCGGGAATAATCGTTAGTCAACAGTCGCCAGTCGGTAGTAGCCATCAACTATTGACTAACGACTATTGACTTCAATGGATTGTTTTTTGGATAAAATGCGTTTCAATAAATTGGGGAAAGGTTGTCTCGAAAAGCTTTACCTTTGTCGTATATTTTGCACTTGCTTAATTACACCCGCTGATAATCAGCTTCATTAGTCTGTGCAAACAGACGATTTACTGTATTTTTCCATGAATCAGGATTCAGATCAGAACGAATCGCGCCGTGATGGTAAGCCCCGTTCTTTTGGCCGTCGGGAGGATGGCCGTACCCCACGCGCCAACCGCGATGGCGACTCACGCCCTACCCGCAATGACGAGCGGCCCCGCGTCGACCGGGATCGCCCGAATCGGCCCGACAGCCGCCCCGATGGACCTCCGCGTTTCAACCGGGAATCCAACAACGACCGCCCCCGCTTTAGTCGCAACGACGATTCACGCCCTACGAACCGCCCCAATGACGACCGTCGCGGGGATTCCAGACCCCCTCGTTTCGACCGGGACCAGAACGACCGCCCAAAATTTAACCGCGATAACGCCAATCGGGATACTAAACCCCGGTTTAACCAGGAACAACGCGACAGCCGATTCGGCAATGCAAACCCGCGCCCTCGCGGGGAGCGCGATGGTGAAGCAACCGGGCGTCCTCGTTTTGAGAATGACCGGAACCGACCCACTGATCGGTTTGGCAAAGATTCGCCCCGACCTGCCGGGCGATTCACTACCCGGGATGATGACCGTCGTACCCCGCGCCCCCGCACGAACCGTGATGGCGACTCACGCAACACGAGCCGTAGCGAAGAGCGGCCCCGTTTCGACCGCGACCGTCCCAACCGCGACGATAAGCGTTCGGAGGGACCGCCACGGTTTAACCGGGAGCGGACGCCACGCGATACGGAGCGGAAGGGCCGATATGCTGGTGGCGATTCGCGCCGGAGCCGGGATGATCGCCCGCAACGACCATCGCGTTTCTCGCGGGACAGTGGACCAGGCAGACCCGAAAAACCCGGGTTCAAGCGTGTTGGTGGGTTCAATCGGGAGGCCGACGAACGCAACAACAGTCGATTTGGCAGGGAGGACCAACCGGGTAACAGCCGTCGCGAACGCGGGAGTCGGGGTGAAGACCAACCGGCTGAGCCATCTCGCTTTTCGAGCCAGCAGCGAAAAGAATCCGGTGATCGGCGGACCGGCGATTATACAAAAGCCCCAGACTACAACCTGGAGCAGGCCCGTGAGCGGACTCCGTTTCGTCGGGATCGGGCTGATGAGCCGCGCGGAGACCGTAAAGGCGGGGGCGAAAAGCCTGCCCGCACGCCATCCAATGACCGTAATCATGACGGCGGACCGGATGGAGCCGGGCTGACCCGGTTAAATCGTTACATTGCCAACTCAGGCGTATGTTCCCGTCGGGAAGCCGACGAACTGATTGCACAGGGCGACATTTCGGTAAACGGTAAGGTTGTTACCGAAATGGGCTACAAAGTCAAAGAGGGCGATACGGTAAAATACGGAACAAAAGTGCTTAATCCTGAGCGCTTTGTATACGTTCTGCTGAACAAGCCTAAAGATTATATTACCACCACCGAAGACCCGGAGGAGCGCAAAACGGTGATGGAATTAGTGGCCGATGCGGGTAGTTTTCGGATGTATCCGGTAGGGCGTCTGGATCGCAACACAACGGGTTTGCTGCTGCTGACGAACGATGGCGAACTGGCCGATAAGCTGACCCATCCGTCGAACAACATCCGTAAGATTTACCAGGTCGAACTGGATAAGCCCATCACTAACGAGCATTTTGAAGCCCTCAAAAAAGGCATTGAACTGGAAGATGGCCCCATCAAACCGGATGCGATTAGTATTGTAACACCCGATGCCTACGTGGTTGGTATCGAAATTCACTCAGGCCGTAACCGCATCGTGCGCCGGATGTTCGAGAGTTTCGGCTACGACGTGAGCAAACTCGACCGCACCACTTACGCCGGCCTCACCAAGAAAGAACTGCCACGGGGCAAGTGGCGTTTTCTCGACCCAAAAGAGGTTGTGAAACTAAAGTACCTTAATTCCTAATGAGTGAGTGATAGAATGAATGATTGAGTGAATAATGTTTGCGTCAGTTATTCACTCAATCACTCATTCTATCATTCACTCATTAACTGTATGAATCACCTGTTTCCCTACATCGAACGGACCTTGCTACACCCCGGCGTGACTCTCAACGAGCAGTATGATGCGCTGGATGAAGTCACGCAATTAGGGATGGCGGGGCTTACCGTTGCGCCATTCTGGGTGAAGAAATTCCGGCGGGAACTGGGTGAAACGCACCCGGTAATTCTCTCAACGGTGGTAGGCTATCCCTTTGGTTATCAGCGCACGGAAGCCAAACAAACCGAAATCGAATGGGCTTTGACCGACGGAGCCAGTGAAATTGAAGTCGTGCTGAACACGTCGGCGCTGTTTTCGCCCGCGTCGGTCTGGCTGAAAATCGAGTTTGCTAAGTTAGTTGCCCTGGTTCACGCACAGGAAAAATCCTTTACCGTCATTATCGAATCATCGCTGCTCGACCAGGAACAACTCCGGAAGACGATTAAGCTGTCTGCGGATGCGGGAGCCGATTTTATTAAAAATTCGACGGGCTGCGCCAACGGCCTGACGGAATATCCTTACAATCATCAGTCGGCGCTGGCCTTCCGGCGGGCGGTTCCGAAGGCGGTAGGGGTGAAGATTGCAGCCGATGGCGCAACGGAGCCGCAACTGGACGAGTTGGTAGCGGCTGGGGTCGAGCGGCTGGCATTGGGGCATCCGATCCGGTAAATCGCCCGTGAGATTTTTAGTGGCAGACAATCATTTTGTAGCTTTGTGCTCCATCAACTTCTTCAGCTATGCGGGCCTGTCTGCCTTTTTTATTTGTACTTTTTCGCCTGCCTGTACTGGCCCAGCCTCCTGCTTATCAGCCTTTTGAAGCAGATAGTGCAGCCGTACCACGCGGGGGTATGGCCGCCTTCAATACATTTATTCAGGCTAATCTTCGTAAACCCGTACTGGCCGAAGCAAAAGGCATGAGTGGTCAGGTCGTTGTGGGCGGAGTTGTGGAACCAGATGGCCGTGTGTCCAATGTGAGTGTAATAAAGAGTCTTCGCCCTGACTGTGACCGCGAAGCCGTGCGCGTGTTCAGGTTATTTAACGCCTGGCAACCAGCGCAAAAAAATGGAAAAACTGTTCGACAACAGGTAAACGCCCTAATTCAATTTAAGCCCAATACACCATTTATCTACGCAAATGGCGCACGCATTAGTTACTTCGATGCCGACAATAAACCTATCGCAGATACTAACCAGGCACGTTACAAACAACTTGCCCCGTTGGACTCAATAAATGGATTACCTGCGGGCGACATTGTCGTTTATAGAACCAAAGGAAAGACCTGGAAGGAAGAATACCGTTTGCCGCTTATTCGTGAAAAAAATGTGTCTCGGAAGGATTCGGATAAAGCCATTTATTTGATCGGCTATCAAAATGGCTATCAACAATGGGATGGGGAACTGTTCACTGTGGACAATGCGGATGGACGCATTCGACAGGAGTATTACCAACATGGCAAAAAATCCGGCCCCGAACTTTCGTATCACGGGAACGGTATAATTGCCGAAAAAATCGATGATTTTGACGAGAAACAGGTCATTACATCGTGGTATTCGACCGGGCAAATTAAACGCATTCGGATAGTTACCAAAAATAAGCCGCTGGCTCCGGCTATTCAGTCAGAACAGGTCGTGGCAGTTTGGGATACTATTGGCAATCAGTATGTTAAAGAAGGCAACGGGCGAGCTATTTATCATACTGAAAGAACATCGCGTAGCGATACCACCAAGCAAACTTCGTTTACAGAGGAGGGACTTTATAAGGACGGGTTCCAGCAAGGTATCTGGACGGGTTACTGTGCGGATAAATCTTATTTTTACGAAGAACAGTACGATAAAGGTATCTGCCTGGGCGGAAAGTCTTGTTCAGCAGGAGGGGATACCGTGCGTTACACTGATCTTGGGCAAATGCCGGAGTTTACAGGCGGTATGCAGGGGCTTGGACAGTTTTTATCGCAAAATCTTCGTTACCCGGCAAATGCCCAGCGGGCCAGAACACAAGGCAAAGTATTTGTCAGTTTTACCGTTTGTACAGACGGCACACTCTGTGATTATCAAGTAGTGAAAGGTGCTCATCCCGATTTGGATCAGGAAGCCGTGCGGGTTGTGAAACAGATGAGCGGACGCTGGAAGCCGGGAGTTCAGCGCGGGGAAAAAGTCCGGGTGAAGTACAATCTGCCAATTAATTTTAGCTTGAATTAATGCCGGTGAAGCCCATCACGGGTTGAAACCCGTGGATACGTTCGTAAATTTGCCCCGTAACTCCCGCCTACATGTCGCTCAAGCAAGTTCCCCTTCACCACATTCATCAGCAGTCCGGCGCGAAAATTGTGCCGTTTGCGGGTTTCGAGATGCCCGTTCGCTACTCCTCCGACCTCGACGAACACAATACCGTCCGTACTGGTGTTGGCGTTTTCGATGTTTCGCACATGGGCGAGTTTGTCCTGAAAGGAGAAGGCGCACTGGCTCTTATTCAGCGCGTATCGGCTAATGACGCCAGCGTTTTGTTCGATGGCAAAGTGCAGTATAGCTACCTGCCCAACGGGCGGAGTGGCATTGTTGATGACCTGCTCGTGTATCGAATCAGTTCGCTGGAATACATGCTCGTCGTAAATGCGTCGAATATTGAAAAAGACTGGAACTGGATTAGTCAGTATGCGGCTGATTATGAGGTCGATTTGGTGAATATTTCGGATGGTATGTGCCTGTTTGCCGTGCAGGGACCCTTAGCCGCCAAAGCACTACAGCCGCTCACCAATACCGACTTAGACTCGATGGATTATTACACGTTCGAGAAAACCGACTTTGCCGGTTGCGCCAACGTGATTGTGTCGGCAACGGGCTACACGGGCGCAGGCGGCTTCGAGATTTACGTTTCCAATCACCAGGCCGAACCCGTTTGGAACGCCATCATGCAGGCCGGAGCGCCGTATGGCATTAAACCCATTGGCTTAGGCGCCCGCGATACGCTCCGGCTCGAAATGGGCTACAATCTCTACGGCAACGACATCACCGACGAGACATCGCCCATTGAAGCGGGCTTAGGCTGGGTCACCAAATTTACCCACGACTTCATCGACGCTAACGTGCTGAAAGCCCAAAAAGAACAGGGTGTTTCCCGAAAATTGGTTGGTTTTGAATTAGTTGATCGAGGTGTTCCGCGTGGCCATTATGAACTGACCGACGCCGGGGGCAATCCAATTGGCGAGGTAACGTCCGGCACGCAGTCGCCCACGCTGGGCAAGGGAGTAGGCCTGGGCTATGTGCAAACGGCGTTTAGTAAACCCGGCTCCGAAATCTACGTCAATGTCCGGGACCGGCTCCTGAAGGCTCAGGTCGTTAAACTTCCTTTCGTGAAAAAATGATTATTCTTTTGTCATGCTGACGCAGGAAGTATCTTAATGTATCCTAATGAGTATGTGAGTAAAATTTAACCGGGCCGCCGGAGCGGATGCTTCCTGCGTCAGCATGACAAAAAAAGCCTATGAAACAAATTGACGTTTGCTTAACGCCCGATTTACTGCATCTGCACACCGTTGAGAATACCATCGTGATTGTTGCCGATGTGTTTCGAGCCACCTCCTGCATGGTAACGGCCTTTGCCTATGGTGTAAACAGTATTATCCCCGTAGCTACCATTGAGGAGTGCCGACAGTTGCAGGAGCGCGGTTATCTGGCCGCTGCCGAACGGAACGCTCACCGGGTTGAAGGCTTTGAGTTAGACAACTCGCCATTCACGTATATGGACGAGCGAATCCGGGGGGCAGATGTAGCCATGACGACGACCAACGGCACACTGGCCATTACCAAATCGCGGTCGGCGGTGAAAGTGCTGGTCGGTTCGTTTCTGAATTTAGACGCCATTGTGCGGTTTCTAAAAACCGATGGGTACGATGTCATGGTGTTGTGTGCGGGCTGGAAAGGGCGCGTTAATCTGGAGGATACGCTCTTCGCGGGCGCTTTGGTCGACCGGCTCAAAGACAGCTACGCCATGGCTGAAGACAGTGCCATGATGGCCTGGCGGCTCTATGTGCAGGGGAAAGACAACTTAGTGGGCTACATGGCCAATGCCTCGCACATTCGGCGGCTGCAACGACTGGGCATTCAGAAAGACATCGCTTATTGCCTGCAGCATGACCTCTACGACGTAATTCCAGTCTTGCGGGGAAATGCACTGGTGAGTATGAGCGTGTGAAACCCGGATCAAACCCGGAAGGCATTAACCCGCTTCGCTGGTTTTGGTTAGAGCCACGGGCTGCATAAACGCGTGCTTGATGGCTGGAAATGCCTCATAAATTGACTCGTGAATCCGCACGATGGCTTTATTTATAACGTCAGTTGTCAGGTTAGCCTGGAACGCAACGCTCTGCACCAGTGTAATTTCTTCCGGTCCCAGATAAATCGTGGCAATTTGTACCGCTTTCAGCACGGCCGGGTCGGCTTCGGTGAGCGCCACCAACTGCCGGGCAGTATCCGGGTCGACGCCCTCGCCCATGAGCAGACTTTTACTCTCACGGGCCAGCACAACGGCCACCGACACTAAGAGCAGCCCAATCATGATCGACGCCATGCCATCGAGATAGGGGTTATTGAGCGCATGGCCCAGAAATACCCCCAGAAAGGCAATCATCAGCCCCAGCACGTCGGAAGCGTCTTCAAACAGAACCGTGAACGTAGCCGCGTCTTTACTGTCTTTTATGGCTGCCCAAAGCGACTGCGCCCCGCGCTGTGCGTTGAAGGCCCGCCAGGCCGTCATCAACGAATACCCATCCAGTGCAAGCGCGATACTCAGCACAATGTAATTCCAAAACGGGTCTTTAATCGGCTCTGGATGCTGAATGTGGGTTACTCCTTCGTAAAAAGAGACGCCACCACCCACCGCAAAAATTAATAAGGCTACGACGTATGACCAGAAATATTGCTCGCGGCCATAGCCAAAGGGCCGTTTTTCGTCGGGAGGGCGTTGACTCCGGCTGATGCCCAGCAGCAAGAGCAACTCGTTGAGCGTATCGACCAGCGAGTGGATTCCCTCCGACAACATGGCTGAACTACCCGTAATACTGGCCGCCACAAATTTGGTTGTGGCAATGCCCAGGTTAGCCGCCAGCGCGGTATAAAGTGGTATTTTAGACGAAGCCATACCTTAGCAACGGTTTCCCGCCAACCGATGTTCGATAAGGCTTCAGGGAAAATCAGGCTACGGCCTGCTCGGCTTGCAGATAGTCGAGTACGTCCTGCATGGTGGTCAGCTTATCGTAATCTTCGTCGGGAATGCGGATGCCAAACGCCTTCTCTAACTGCATAATCAAATCGACTATATCGAGACTGTCTAAGCCCAGGTCGCGCGAGAAATGAGTTTGGTCGGTGATGGCCGACGCGGGTACACCAAATCCGTTCAGAATCTCAATTACTCGCTTTTTCATGTCGCGCTCGTCTGGTTTATAACCTGGGTCTCTGTTTATATAATTCATTTCAGCGCGATTTAGTATGTCCGTTACGAAGTTATTAACATAGCTTAACGTTAGCGTAACGTCTCGCCCAACAGCCGTTTCAGCTCCAGTTGATTGAGCATCAGTTGATATTGGAAATTTAGCCGACCCAGTTCGGCCTCTTCCACACCTGTTTCGGCACTTTGCAACTCAACGTTGGTAATGACCCCATTTCGCAAGCGGGCGTTGGCAATCTGCAGGGCTTTAGTGGCTTGCTGAACCTGGGTTTCGAGATTAGCCAGCCGGGTCTGGTTGCTCCGAATGTCGGCATTGAGTTGGGCGATACTCTGCCGCACCTGGGCATTGGCGTTTTCAACGGCATAGCGGCTGGCGTTCAGGTTCAACTGAGCCGCCTGATTCTGTAGCTGATAGCGTTTGCTGGCATAAATAGGCACGGTGAGCGAGACGCCAGCCGCTATGTTGAATCTCGGATTATTTATTTCCGGCAAATACCCATTGCGGAAACCAGCCGAACCCGAAAAACCCAGGCTTGGCCGACCCGATAAAGTAGTCACTAAAATATCCGTTTCGGCCTGCCGAACACGGTCCTGGGCTAATTGCACGTCTTTGTTTCCTGCCAACCCAGTTTGACCATCATTTGCCAGCGTAAACGGTTGAGTAACGGCACGGCCTGCCGTAGCTTCCAGCGTGAACTGGTCAGTGGCCCGGCTCACGTCTGGATTTGGATTGCCGGTCAAATAGGTCAGCACGGCCAATTGCCGCTCCAACTGATTCTGAATCTCAATTTTACGGTTCTGCGATGTTTTCAGCCGAACCTGTTGGGTGAGCACATCATACTCCAGCGCATCGCCGTTTTGCAGGCGTGTCGCCAGCAGGCGCACATTGGCTCCCGCCGTCTGGATGACCGAATCCTGCACGGCTAAACTCCGTTGCAAAAATCCGATGCCGTAGTAGGCAGCCGCCACCTGATAGGCCAGGGTTTGCCGGGTAATTTCCTGGCTCCGGCGCAGCACCTGCACGTTATCGGCAGCCTGCTGAACGGCGGCAGTAGTCCGGCCCCAGTCGTAAATTGTCTGCCCCACCGTTACAGCCGCATTCACGTTATGGTTTGGCTGAAACTGAATGGTTCGGTTTATGCCATCGACCGGTAGTGTAGCCTGAGCAACGGGCGTCAGATACTGATAGGAGGCATTTCCGTTTACGGCTGGCCGCATGGTTGTGCGGGCAACATCGACCCGCAGGTCCCCCGCCTGGATTTGCTGCTGCTGTTGTTTCAGCATGGGGAAATTGGTGTTGGCCTGCTCAACCAGCGCCCGCAAATCGTCGGGCAGTTGGGCGGGCTGGTCCTGCGCCTGCGCGGTTCCTACCAGGAGCAAAGCACTTATTGTGAGAAATGTTGTTTTCATGTTTAAGAGAAGTTCCACGTTTCAGGTTCCAGCCGGTTCACCGAAGGAACCTGAAACGTGGAGCCTGAAATGGAGTTGAATTAATTACTAATCAGTGGGCTGCATCGGCAACGGCTTTTGCGGCAGTAGCATCCATTTTTTTATTTTTGAGCAGGAACAGCAACGGGAACGACACGACAAAAAACAGTCCCGCCAGCCGGAAGGTATCTAAGTACGAAACCATCAATGCCTGCCGGGAAATGATCAGGTCGAGATTTTTATAGGCACCGGTCACGGCATCAAAGGCGTTAACTCCCCTTGCTATCAGGGCTTGCGTCATCGCGTTGAGCCGCTCGGTGGTGAGCATCTCGCCCGGTTGCAGGTTCGATAGTAAGTCGCCCCGGTGAACGGCCGTGCGCTGCGTCACATAGGTGTTGGTGATGGCTACCCCGAAGGCCCCCCCAATTTGCCGCATCATGTTCACGATGGCAATGCCGGTGGGTAGCTGCCGGGGTTCGAGTGTCGAAACCGACTGGTTAATAAGCGGTACGTTAACTAAAGCTAATCCAATTCCCCGGACAATAAGGGCCGTAATGAAATCGCCATCCGACGCATTCATGTTGTAGGTCGACATCATGAAGCAGAACGTTGAAAAGGCAACGTAGCCCAGAATGACAATCAACCTCGGCGAGACGCCTTTTGCCAGCAACCTCCCAACCAGTGCAAACATCGGCAGGGTAACCAACCCGCCGGGAATCAGGAGTTTACCCGTCTGGGTGGCCGTTAAGCCAACAATGCGCTGGGCAAAAAGCGGATAAAGCAGAACGGACGTAAACAGGCCATACCCCACCACAACCACCAGAATTGAGCCAATGGCTAAGTTTCGGTTTTTCATCACCCGAAGGTCCACTACTGGCGCTTTTGTGCCGCGAAGTTCCCACCAGATAAACAGAGGCAGCGTAATGGCTGCCACAAGGGCTAACCACATAATCAGTTTACTGTCGAACCAATCGTCGGCTTCGCCCCGCTCCAGCACGTACTGCAAGCTACCGATGCCTACTGCCAGCAGCAGAATACCAAACTGGTCGATAGCAATCGATTTCCGGTCGATGTTGATCTCATCCTCTTTCTTGTCGATGAAGGCCAAACTCAGCATCACAGCGATAATACCAATGGGAACGTTGATATAGAACATCCAGCTCCAGTGGTAATTATCGATGATATAGCCGCCCAGGGTAGGGCCGAGGGTTGGCCCAAGCACAATGCCCATACCAAACAAGGCGGAGGCAACGGCCCGTTGCGAGGGCGGAAAGGCATCATACATCAGCCCCTGTGAGGTTGAGAGCAGCGCCCCCCCGCCAATACCCTGCAGAAACCGGAAGGCCACCAATACCCACAAATTGTCGGCAAAGCCACAGCCATAGGAGGCCAGGGTAAATAAAACAATGGAGCCGATGTAGTAATTCTTCCGGCCAAAATAGCGTTGCAGAAAACTCGTCATCGGAATAACGATGACATTGGCAATGGCATAGGCCGTTACCACCCACGCTACATCTTCAATCGTGACACCGAGGTTCCCGGCAATGTCGGTCAGGCCGACGTTCACGATAGATATATCAATTAGTTCGATGATGGCCGCCGAGATAGCCGTAATGACCACAATCCACCGGCGAAATCCTGTTGGTTGAGACATGATTTAAATGAATAATGCACACTGGATAATGACTAACGCACAAAATGCTCATGGATAAGCCAGTGTGCATTAGGCATTATTCATTAGTTTTCCACCCGCACCTCAGCCTCGACGCTCAGACCGGCCCGTAATTGATTTTTGTATTTCTCAGGGTTCAGAATTTCGATTTTCACCGGTACGCGCTGGGTAACTTTCACGAAGTTGCCCGAGGCATTGTCGGCAGGTAGCAGCGCGAAACGTGAGCCAGTGGCTTCCGAAAGCGAGGCTACCCGGCCTTTTACGTCCAGATCGGGGTACGCATCTAAGCTGACATCAACAGGCTGACCAACGGCCATTTTCTCCAACTGCGTTTCTTTAAAGTTGGCAACGACCCAGAACGTCGAATCGGCAATAATGGTGAATAGGTTCTGACCCGGCTGCACATATTGGCCAACCACCACGTTTTTACGGCCAATTTTCCCGGCAATCGGGGCCGTAAGCCGGGCGTAGCCCACGCGCAGTTTGGCGTTGTCGATGGCGGCCTGTTTTACCTTCAGCACCGCCTGAATTTTCTGAATATTGGCCTGCGCCTTGGCAATACCGGCCTGCGCCACGCCCTGCGATGATTGAGCTAAACTAATCTGCTCGACGTTGGCTTCGTATTGGCGGCCCTGTACCTCGGCATTATTCTCGGCTTCTTCCAGTTGCTTTCGGGTCAGCGACTGCTCTTTATACAGATTCTGGTCACGTTGCAAATCCTGCCGCGATTTATCCCGCCGGGCAGCCTGCACCCTGGCGTTCGACTGAGCCACCCGGGCATTCTGCACAACGTTGCGGGCGTTTGCCTGAGCATTCTGGAGGTCAGCACGGGCATTTGCCAGATCAGCCACCGATTGCTGATAGTCGGCTTCGACCTGGGCCAGCGCTACATCGTACTCCTGTGGATCAATCGTTACAAGTGGCTGACCTTGTTTTACCGTTGCATAATCATCCACATTAACTGCCGTCACATAACCCGCCACGCGGGCCAGTACGGGGGCGGAGTTCCCTTCAATCTGGGCATTATCAGTCGTTTCATAGTGCTGGCTGTGTACATACGCCTGGTAGCCAAAATAACCCCCGATTAGTAGGACAAGACCAATGATGATGCGGGGCAAATAGGAACGCACCGTACTTGTTTCCTCCTGATTCATGACCTCTTTACTTACCGTTGTCGTTGCCATCGTAGTAATTCAATTTCAATTCTGTTCGTGTTTGTGGGTAGAACCAACCAAGTAGTCAACTTGTTTGACTATCGCGAAGCAAAAGTAAACCAGGTTGACTATAAAGTCAAGTGAGTTGACTATATTTGTACGATAATCTTTGGCGAATTGTTTTAGGATTCGTTAATTTTCCTTCATGATCGTGGAAATAGACAATAAAGTCTTTGATTTTGACCAATTTCGGCTTGTTCGTGAACGGTCTATGGGCCGTTTAATATGGCGGCTCAAGCGGTTTATGCAAGGTTTTATGGAGCCGCGCTTACACGCGTTGGGATATACCGATTTCAAAATGAGTTATCTGATGTTCCTGGCGAGCATTGACGAAACGGGAACTACCAATAATGAGTTAGCGAAACGCGCCTGTGTAACGAAGCAGATGATGAGCAAAATTGTTGGCCTGCTCGAAAGTGAGGGCTATATCTATACGCAGAAAAACCCGAACGACTCGAGGTCGAGTATTATATTCCTTAATGATCGGGGTAAAGAACTTTTCGTTGCGCTTGGGGGGTGTATGCAGGAAGCCCGGACTAAATTTGATGGCATTGTTGGACACGATCAGATGGAGCAGGTGATCGATACCATGGTGTTGTTGGCGAATACCCTGGAAGCCGAAGAACAATAGAGGGATGGATAATGTATGATGTATAACGCTGACACGCTACATCATATAGCCTCCTATGTTTACGTCCATCAATCCCTACAACCAGCAAAAGCTGAAAACATACCGCGCTGATGGCCCGACTGCCATTGAACGCAAACTTAAACAAGCCGACCGGGCCTTTGCCGACTGGTCGGCTTTGTCATTGCCAGAGCGCACGGATTATCTGCGTAAGGTTGGCGCTTACTTAAACGCTACTAAACAACGCTATGCCGAACTGATGACCACCGAAATGGGTAAAACGTTAAAGGAAGCTATTGCCGAAGTGGAAAAATGCGCGGCAGCCTGCACCTTCTACGCCGACCATGCCGGGGATTTTCTGGCTGACCAGCTCATTGAAACTGAAGCCCGGAAAAGTTTCGTTACATACCAGCCGCTGGGTCCCGTGCTGGCGATTATGCCCTGGAATTTTCCGTTCTGGCAGGTGATGCGCTTTGCCATTCCCGGTCTAATTGCGGGTAATGTGGGCCTGCTAAAACATGCCTCGAATGTGTTTGGCTGTGCCCTGGCTATCGAAGAAACGTTTCGGGCGTGTGGCTTGCCGGAGGGTGTATTTCAATCAGTAGTAATCGATTCATCGGCGGTTGAGGGGATTCTGAAAGATAAGCGGGTGAAGGCCGTCACGCTCACAGGTAGCGGGCGGGCGGGCGCATCGGTAGCCTCCATTGCAGGGAGCCAGATTAAAAAATCGGTACTGGAGTTAGGGGGTTCCGATGCACTGATTGTGCTGGCCGACGCCAATCTGGAAAAAGCGGCTGAAGTGGCCGTAAAATCCAGAATGCAAAACGCTGGTCAGAGTTGCATTGCTGCCAAACGATTCATCATTGAGAAGTCAGTAAAAAAGCAATTCACTGAACTCGTGCTGCATCACATTGGGCAAATCAAGCAGGGCGACCCCACCGACGACGCCACAACGATGGGACCCATGGCCCGGCTCAATCTGGCCGACGACATTGACCGGCAAGCCCGCGAATCCATCGCCAAAGGAGCAAAACTGCTCACGGGTGGTCACCGTTCCGGTTGTAACGTTCAGCCGATATTACTGGATGAGGTAAAACCCGGCATGGCCGCATTTGATGAAGAAACGTTTGGCCCTTTGGCCGCCCTGATTGAGGCCAGGGATGAGACCGACGCCATCCGGCTCGCCAATCAATCTGATTTTGGGCTTGGGTCAGCCCTATGGACAAAGGATTTAGAAAAAGCTGACCGATTAGCGCGGCAGATTCAGGCGGGGTCGGTGTTCGTCAATGGGCTGATGCGCTCCGATGCACGGGTGCCCTTCGGGGGCATCAAGACGTCTGGTTTTGGGCGCGAATTGTCGGAAATTGGGATGAAAGAATTTGTGAACGTGAAAACCGTGTGGGTGGAGAAGTCGTGACTTCAGTTCGGGTTATTTTCGGACTGACCGTTCTCCTTTCGGGAATTCAGATAGCCTTTTACGACGGTGAAGGTAGTAATGGCTAAGAAGAACAAAATGATGTATTGAACGTAGTCGACAATCCACGGAAACCGTTCGCCGAAATAAAATCCACCACCGGCCAGTATCAGAACCCAAATGGCCCCGCCGATGAGGTTGTAACTCATAAAGAACTGGAAGGGCATATGAATCAGACCTGCCAGCAAGGGGGCGAACGTCCGGACAATGGGCAGGAAACGGGCAATAATCAACGCCCTGTTGCCATATTTAAGGAAAGCGTCGCGTGTGTTGTCGATGTACTTTTGCTTGAAAAACAGCGAATCTGGCCGATTTTTTATTTTCCCGCCAAAATAGTAGCCCGTCAGGTAACTGATGAGCGATCCCAGAACAGCCGCCCCAAACAGGCAGGTGAGCAGCAGCCAAAGGGGAACACTCAACAGTTTTGTTCCGGCAAAAACGCCCGATAAAAACAACAGGTAATCACCCGGCAGAAAAAAGCCAAAAAAGAAGCCATTCTCAACAAAGACGATCAGCGTTATCAGTACCAGCCCACCCGTTCGGATAATTTCTTCGGAATTGAGAATGTACCTGAAAAATTCAATGATTTGATCCATTTATTAATGAGCGAATGATAGAGTGATTGAATGATTGAATAGGTACCCCGGAATCTATTCAATCATTCAATCACTCTATCATTCACAATTAAATATTTTCCGCCAGCTCAAGCCAGCGGTCTGTTTTTTCGGCGATGCGCTGGTCAATCTGTTTAATTTCCTGCGCCCAGGCAATTAGCTGCTCGTGATGGTCGCCCGTGTTGAGCAGATTCACCACATCTGATTTGCGTTGCTCCAACAATTCAATTTCTTTTTCGAGCATTTCGTATTCCCGAATTTCTTTGAACGATAGTTTTTTCTTCGCCCCATTGGTATCAACCAGTCCCGAAGAAACTACCGACGGAGACGTTTGGTTCTTCGGGGCAGCCAGGGCGGGTTTACCATTTTGTGAAGTCACGCTTTTGGGCTGCGAGTCCCGCCACTCGCGGTAGTCGGTGTAGTTACCCGGAAAATCGCGGACTTTCCCGGCCCCTTCCATCACAAAAACGTGTTCTACGAGCCGGTCCATAAAGTAGCGGTCGTGGGTAACGATGAGCACGCAACCCGAAAAGTTGAGCAGAAACTCCTCCAGCACGTTCAGCGTCGTGATGTCGAGGTCGTTGGTTGGCTCATCTAAAATCAGGAAGTTTGGATTTTGAACCAACACCAGCAATAGTTGCAGCCGCCGTTTTTCGCCCCCGCTCAGTTTCGCCACATAATCATACTGCTTGGGCCGGTCGAACAAAAACCGGCTCAGCAACTGCGTGGCCGTAATGGTGTCGCCGTTAGCTAATTTCATTACTTCGGCTACATCCTGCACCACGTCGATAACCCGCTGATTTTCGGGTAGATCGAGTTCGGTTTGGGTGTAATAGCCAAATTTCACGGTGCCGCCGGTCGTAATTTTGCCCGAATCGGGGCGCAGTTGACCAATGAGCATATTCATGAGCGTGGTTTTGCCCATGCCATTTTTGCCAATCAATCCCACCCGGTCGGGCCGCTTGAAGGTGTAGTTGAAATGATCGAGCAAGACTTTATCGCCGAAGCGTTTGCTCAGGTTTTCGACTTCCAGAATCTTGCTGCCGAGCCGGGCCATCCGCAGGTTCAGGTCGAGTTCGCCATCGTTGCGCTTGCCGCTTGTTTTCTCTTTCAGGTCGTCAAAGGCGTCGATGCGGTACTGGGCTTTTGTTCCCCGCGCTTTGGGTTGCCGGCGCATCCACTCCAGTTCGCGCTGGAACGTGTTGCGGTCTTTGGATAGTTCCGATGCTGCCGCCGTTTCGCGCTCGTCTTTTTTCTCTAAAAAATACGCATAGTTGCCCTTGTAAGTATAAAGTTGGCCGCTGTCCATCTCGGCAATCTGGTTGCAGACCCGGTCCAGAAAATAGCGGTCGTGGGAGACCATTAGTAGCGTACCGTTGTTGGTATTCAGAAAACTCTCGAGGTACTCGATGGCTTCGAGGTCGAGGTGGTTGGTTGGCTCATCCAGAATAAGCAGGTCAGGGTTCTGAATCAGCACCCGCGCCAGGGCCACCCGTTTACGCTGCCCACCCGACAGCGACCCCACCAACTGCTCTACATCCTGAATGCCCAACTCGCCCAGAATCTGCCGGATTTGGGCTTCGTAGTCCCAGGCTTCGAGTTTTTCCATATCGACCATCGCGCGTTCGAGGGCGGCATGGTCGTCGTGGGCAAGGGCAAGTTCGTAGGCCCGCACGGCATCGAGTTGGGCGCTTTCGCCCGCCAGCACAACCTCCATCACGGTTAGGGCATCATTCAAATCGGGTTGCTGATCGAGGTAGCCGATGGTGATGTTTTTGCGCTGACTGACAATCCCCGAATCGGGCGGCATGGCCCCGGCCAGAATAGACAACAGTGTGGTTTTGCCGGAGCCATTTGCTCCAACGATGGCGACTTTATCGCCCCGGTTCAGGCCAAAGGTAAGGTTCTGAAACAGCACGCGGTCGCCGTAGGACTTGGTTAACTTTTCGGCTGAAAGGTAATTCATAACTGGTAAGTAGATGCTTCAATCCAAAGTCGAGACTTTTCTACGTCTTAAAATCTGGAAACATTATTTTTTGAAATTGACGACGTGTCCGTACACGGACGTGAGGAAAGCTAATCGACTTCAGAATCTTGAAGTGGCCATCCTCGGTGATACTATAATCGGCACCACAAGCCACTGCACAATCGACGAACTTATTGTCGTCGGGGTCGCCTTTAATAAGAAACCAGAAGTAGTAAGGAGATACTTTTACTATGTTAGGCCGATTAAGCAACGTTTCTATAACGTTTTGTGCCAGAGTTGCTGAGTCATAGAATGCGCCTATAACCTCTTCATATTCCTCTAAAATGTCTGTCGTGACAGCTAATTCAATACTCCCGTTCAGAATAGCGTCAAATAGCCATCGACTCGTTGATATTTTGGCAATGCTTACCATCAAACAGTTAGTATCAACTACTACCCTCATTGTTTAGGATGGTATGGAGTTCGACGATGGATTGTAGCTTCCTTCTCCAACTGTTCGGCTGTAATACCACGCTCTGCAATAATTTCGTCTAATTCATTATCAACTAATTTAGCAAAGTAATTAGACAACAATTGCCGAATTTCCATTTCTTGCTGTGGCGACAATTGGCGCTCAAACAAATGCAACATGTATTGTTGCATAGCATTAAGCCGAGTTGGTTGGTTTTTGTCCATATCTGTAACGAGCGTTAATGCTGATTAACTTGACAAAGGTACAACAAAGAAAATCGTTCGTACTTTTACGAGTCAATCGGTAATAGAATCCTTTCCTGATAACCAGCAATGTTTTTGAAACGTCTCTGCTTAACGCTTACCGTCACAATTGGGTTAGCCATTTATGCTAATGCCCAAACCGCTACCGAGTTTAAATCCTACACGCAGGTCATTCCGGGCAGCAACCAGACGTATGCACTGGTGGCTATTCCGGGCGGTAAGTTTCTGATGGGCAGTTTGCCCGATGAAAAAGGCCATCAGCCCGACGAATCACCGAAGCATAGTGTCGCCATCGAGCCGTTTTACATGGGCAAATACGAAGTGACGTGGGACCTCTACGACCTGTTCGCTTTCACAAACATGGAGAAGGAAATGGCCGCGAAATACACCGGCAAAGAGGCCAACCTGCCCAAAACGGATGCAACCACGCGGCCCAGCCCGCCCTATGTGGATATGTCGTTCGGGATGGGGCGGGAAGGCTATCCGGCCATCAATATGACTCAGTATGCGGCCATCAAGTTCTGCGCCTGGCTTTATGCAAAAACGGGCGTGTTCTACCGCCTGCCAACCGAAGCCGAATGGGAATATGCCTGCCGGGGCACCGGGCCGAATGCAACCCTGGCTTACTCGTTCGGCAACGACGTGAAAAAATTAGGCGACTATGCCGTATTTACGGGAAACAGCGACGGCGGCTACAAGAAAGTGGGTACCAGAAAACCGAACTCATTCGGGTTGTATGACATGCACGGGAATGTGATGGAATGGACGCAGGACCAGTACATTGAGGACTATTACAAGCAGAAAGCCGCTGGAAACGTAAAGGAATCCTATGCGCCAACAACCACACTTTACCCCAACGCCGTGCGGGGTGGCTCTTGGGACGACGGCCCGGAGGTGCTGCGCTCAGCCGCCCGGATGCCCTCGGCCCCGGCCTGGAAAGTGCTCGACCCGCAAAGCCCCAAATCGGACTGGTGGCTGACCTCGGCTTCGTTCGTGGGTTTCCGGTTTGTTCGCCCCGCCAAAACGCCGGGCGAAGCCGAAATTAAAGCATATTACGATATTAAACCGATTAAGGACTATTAAAAATGAAAGAGCGAAAGAGCGAAAGAGCGGACGAGCGGAAAGGTGAGCCGGACGGCTTTCACGCTGTCACTCTTTCGCTCTTTCGCTCTTTAACACTTCTCCTCGGCGCGAATCTCGGCGACCGCGTTCAAACTCTACGACGTGCCATTGACCTGATTGCAGAACGCGTCGGCCCCGTGATTCAGTCATCGGGTTTGTATGAAACGGCGCCCTGGGGCATCACCGACCAACCGGCCTTTCTGAATCAGGTGTTGGTGGTGGAGACATTGCTGGATCCAGAAGCCGTGCTAACGCAGACCCAGGCCATTGAGCAAGCATTAGGCCGCGTTCGGATGGAGAAATGGGGCGCAAGATTGATTGATATTGATATCCTGTATTACGGCCAGCTTATTCAGCAAACCGACCGGCTGACCATTCCACACCCATATCTGCATCAGCGACGGTTTACGCTCGTGCCACTGGCCGAGGTTGCCCCAGATTTTGTGCATCCGGTTTTGCAGAAAACGACACTTGAGTTGCTGGCGGATTGTGAGGATAAGAGCAAGGTGACGGTTTTTTAATTCTCTAAAAACGTTACCCCTACGCTGAAAACGTAATACCTTTGTGTTAGGCCGCCGTCGGACGGCACAGGCCGCCCTGCGCCGAAGCGGAGCGGTCAGTTTGTATCAATTTAATAAAAATCATCTTTGATTATGTCTGCCACGCTTGACACCGTAAGTTTGTTAGCCGACCGCATCAACGCGTTGGAGGAATCGTCCACGCTGGCGATGACCAAAAAAGCCCGCGAGTTGGCCGCCCAGGGCCACAAAGTAATTAGCCTGAGTGTTGGGGAACCGGATTTTAAAACCCCTCAGCACATCTGCGAAGCCGCTAAAAAAGCCATCGACGATGGTTTTCACGGCTATTCGCCCGTTGCCGGTTATCCCGACCTTCGCAAAGCCATTGCCGATAAATTCAAGCGCGACAATAATATTGACTGGAAGCCCGAAAACATCGTTGTGTCAACCGGTGCCAAGCATTCTTTAGCCAATGTGATTCAGGTACTGATCAATCCCGGCGACGAGGTGATTATTTTCTCGCCCTACTGGGTTAGCTACTCCGAGATGGTGAAACTGGCCGAAGGCAAAGCTGTTGTTGTCGACGGTGCGTTTGAGAACAATTTCAAGGTTACCCCGGAGCAGTTCGAAGCCGCCATTACCGACCGGACCAAGATTGTCATGTACGCATCACCCAATAACCCAACCGGTTCAATTTATTCGGAGGCCGAACTTCGTGCCCTTGCCGGGGTGGTAGCCCGCCACGAAAATATTCATGTGCTGGCCGACGAAATCTACGAATACATCAATTTCACGGCCGAAGGCCATTTCAGCATCGGTTCGATTCCGGAAATTGCCGACCGCGTGATTACCGTGAACGGGGTAGCTAAAGGTTTTGCCATGACCGGCTGGCGCATCGGCTATATTGGCGCGGCCAAATGGATTGCCGAGGGCGTTGAGAAGTTGCAGGGACAAGTTACGTCGGGCACTAATTCGATTGCTCAGAAAGCAACCGTTGCCGCGCTGAATGGACCGATGGAGCCATCCAGGGAAATGGCAAAGGCCTACCACCGCCGGCGCGATTTGGTGGTGAAATTGTTGAAAGAAGTTCCGCATTTCCGCACTAATGTTCCCGAGGGAGCCTTCTACGCTTTCCCCGACATCAGCTATTACTATGGTAAGTCGGATGGGACGACCCATATTGAGAATTCCGACGACTTCGCCGAGTGGCTGCTCAATACAGCTCACGTCGCCACTGTTGCCGGTTCGGGCTTCGGCGCTCCTGACTGCCTGCGGATTTCGACTGCCGCATCCGACGAAGCCCTTGCCGAAGCCGTAAAGCGCATTAAAGAGGCCGTAGCAACGTTGAACTAATCTCATGTTTCCTATTCCAGATATATATCTGGAATAGGAAACCATTGACTGGAAACGCGTAGAACGAATGGAAAGGGGCTATCTCTGAAGGCCTCTACACAACTTATAGCTGGGCGGCAACGAAGGGTTGAGGAACCAAGAAACTAAAAAAGACAGGAAAATAATTTGACAACGTCGCCCACCAACTCAATTGAAAAAGTAATTTTTGGCATTATATTTGAGAATTCAGCTAAGTGGGTTGTGTAAGTGACAATAACTTTACATACTGAGGGTATAATAGCCAAAATTCCTGAGCAAACTTTTTCAAAAGGCACTTGTTTTTGTATTAAGACAGGGTTAATTTTGAGTATGAAGAGAATAGGGATTTTCCTGTGTACTTCTAAGTTGTCTACTTAATCTCAACCGTACACTTAATCTTTAAAATAATTCCCTTAGCCGATGAGAAACTTTCGCTTGTACATGATTTTTCAATGGGTGTTTTTTCTCCCCATTATTTTACCGTTATGTATTATCTTCGGAGCCTTACGCGGGATTATTCAAATGGTGGAGCGCGTTATGGAGCAAATTATTGCGGATGTTGTCCCTTCCGAACAAGCCTCATCGCCCTCATTGACTGAACGCTAAGTATACCTTTACTGCCAGAAAACGAAAAGGCCACATTTCCTGAACATCAGGAAATGTGGCCTTTTCGTTTTCTGGCAGTCGGTTATTCAAAAATGATATCCAGGTTTTTGTCCTTATAATCTTCGTCATCCAATTCCAGAAACTCCTCCCAGAACGGGTCGCTGGGTAAACCTGCCTTACAAATCAATGGTCGGTCTGGCGCTCCGGCCTGTTTAACGGGATGAATGAAATAAAGCCGCCGGGCGTGGAGGTAAATCTTTTTGTCGGCCACGGCCCGGTCGTAGCCGTATTTGACATCCCCCCGAATAGGGCAGCCCATGTGTGCCAATTGTGACCGAATTTGGTGCGGTCGGCCCGTAATGGGGTTCACCTCCAGCAAAAAGTGTTCATTGATCCGGCCCAGTAACCGGTACGAGAGTTCGGCTTTTTGGGAACCGGGCACTTCATAATCATAAACCGTTACCTGATTTTTCTGTTCGTCTTTCACGAGCCAGTTCACCAACTTGTCGGTGTCTTTGGGCGGTTTCTGTCGGATAACGGCCCAGTACGTTTTTTGCACCTGCCGCTTCCGAAAAATCTCGTTCATTCGCTCCAGCGCTTTTGAGGTGCGCGCAAACACGACTAAGCCACTCACGGGGCGGTCGAGCCGATGAACTAAGCCCAGAAAAACATCACCGGGTTTATTGTACTTCTCCTTGATATAGTCTTTCAACACATCCAGCAGGGTGATATCGCCGGTTCGATCACCCTGAACCAGAATGCCCGGCTCTTTATTGACAATCAACAGGTGGTTATCTTCGTAAACAACCTGATACGGTTTCTTTTTCATATAAAGTAAGGAATAATGGATAATATAAAATGAATAATGCTGGCGCACTGTCCATTCTACATTATCCATTATTCATTTCTTGTTTAACTCAATACGCTTCTTTCTCGTTCGGGAAGTCGTTGGTTTTCACGTCATCGACATAATGCGCGATGGCCTCAGTCATGATTGTGTGCAGGTCGGCATACCGGCGCAGAAAGCGTGGTTTGAACTCATTGTTTATCCCCAGTATATCGTGGATTACCAGAATTTGCCCGTCGGCATCTGGCCCGGCCCCGATACCAATGGTGGGGATAGTCAGGCTTTTCGACACGGTTTTAGTAAGGGCCGCCGGAATTTTTTCGAGTACCATACCGAAGCACCCAATCGCTTCGAGCATGTGCGCGTCGTCAATCAACTTCTGCGCTTCGGCATCTTCTTTAGCCCGTACTGCGTAGGTCCCGAATTTATAGATGGATTGCGGTGTCAGGCCGAGGTGGCCCATGACGGGTACGCCCGCGCTCAGGATTCGAACGATTGATTCTTTAACTTCCAGCCCTCCCTCCATTTTAACGGCATGAGCACCTGATTCTTTCATAATGCGAATGGCCGACCGAAGAGCCTCTGTCGAATTACCCTGATACGAACCAAACGGCAAATCGACCACCACCAATGCCCGCTTTACTCCCCGCACTACCGCGCTGGCATGGTAAATCATCTGGTCGAGGGTAATGGGCAGCGTTGTTTCGTGGCCCGCCATAACATTTGAGGCCGAATCGCCCACCAGAATCAGTTCAACCCCGGCGGCATCGACCACGCGCGCCATCGAATAATCGTAGGCAGTTAGGGCAGAAATTTTCTCGCCTTTATTTTTTAATTCCTGAATGGTGTGCGTCGTAACGCGCTTGATGTCGGAGTTATGAACAGACATGAGAATTTACGATTTACGAAGTACGATTTACGAATTGTTACTCATGTGCGAACAAAAATCGTACATCGTATTTCGTAAATGTACTTCATCTTGGAATGAGCCACGATTCGGGGTTGAGTTTAGTAAACTCTTTCCAGATTTGGAATTGAATTTCCGATACGCCGTTTTTATCGGTGGCTACGGTGCCGATGGCTTCGCGGGCCTTCACGCGCTGTCCCGCCCGAACGGATACGCTGCGTAACTTGGCATAAACCGTAAAGTAATCGCCATGCTGAATGGCCACCACATTGTTCATACCTGGCATATTAGCCACGTCCTGCACAACGCCATCGTATACTGACCGGACACCCTCGCCCGCATTTGTTTGAATGTCAACACCCTGATTTTCAACGAATATTCCTTTCAGAACGGGATGGGCTTTGCGGCCAAAGTGGTCAGAAATAAAGCCTTTCGTAACGGGCCAGGGCAAACGCGCCCGCGAGGCTGTAAATGACGAGGCCAGCGCGGTTTCTTCGTCGTTGAGGTTATTGTTCCGGCGTTCGTCGGGTCGGGCCGCGTTCGGCTTTTTGGCTGTCGATTCTGGTTCATCGGGTCGCTCCACTTTGGCTACGTCGGCGGGGGCGGGTTTTTCGCCAGCTTTTTCGGCAGCGGCAATGGCTTCTTCGGCTCGTTTGCGTTCGGCGGCTTTGCGGGCCGCTTCGAGTCGGGCAAGGCGTTCCCGCTCAACCCGCTCGCGGGCTTCGCGGTCGGCCCGCTCTTTTGCTTCGCGCAGGACAATGCGCGTAATCATGGCTTCGAGCCGGTTGATGGCCCGGCGGCTTTCGGCGAGTTCAGCCGCCAGTTCAGCTTCTTTCTTACTTAACTCTTTCACAACCTGGTTTTTGGCATCTTTCAGGTTTTCCAGATTTTTAGTCTCGTTAACTTTCGTCCCTATCGTGCTTTTTTGTTGCTGGCGTTTGCGCTGGGTAGCCTGCTGTTTTCCCTGCAGCATGGTCTGCACATTGTTCATTTGCCGAACCTGACTTTGGCGGGCGTCGGAGTATTGGCGCAAATACCGATAGCGGGCAACGAGTTGATTGAAGTTATCGGCCGCAAACAAAAAACCGAGCGGATTGACTTGCTGCCGTCGTTTGTCGGCAGCATAAATCATGGAGCCATATTCGGTTCTGAGTTTATTGAGGTCTTTGGTAAGGGTCGTGCTGGCCTGCCGGAGTTCAGTAATTTCGGCTTCGGTGAGCCGCAGGTCTTTATTAAGCAGGCCAATTTGCTGCGACTGGGTTTGAATCTGCTGATTCAGGGCTTTCAACTGGCCTAAACCCGCCTGCTTTTCAGATGCTGTTTGCTTTAAGATGGTGCGTATCTGGTTCATCTTCTCCAGATTCTGCTTTTTTTCCCGTTCCAGCACCTGCCGGCTACGCTGAGTTTGCTGGGCCAGCGTTGGGGCGGATAACCCCAAAAAAACGAGCGCTACCAAGCGGATGGTAACCCATCGAACAACAAATAGAGAAAAGGGAAATGGGGGGCGCATAGGTGCTGAAACCAACAATAAACTTAGGGGCGACGGGTATAATTGGCCGGAATGGTGAATGGGTATCCCGGATTTTTGTCAACCAGTTCAACTTTCGTATGCTTGATACGCAGCAGGGTCTGGTAAAATTGCCCATCCGTCTGCGACTTATAATCAAGGGTTACCAGGCTTGTATACGGGAACAGAAAGTTGTTGAGCGACGTAAAATCTTCGTAGGCCAACTGCAGCGTGTTTTTGGTCGGTTGCTCAGTCACCATCAGCTTTTTCAGCTTTCGGTCATTTTCGCCGATGTAGTTCTCAACCAGTACTTTACCCTCACTCTGCCGAAGCAGCAGGTAATCCCGCTCGTTTTTGATTTTCTGCGCCGGGCGTTTCGGTAAGGGCAGGTTGCCGACAATGAGCGCCTGAAGCAACTCAAAATTCATCTGAAAATTGAACTGTTTACTTAGCGTCGGAAAATCATAGACTGAATATTCCCGGTGTATTTTATCAATAATAAAGATGGAATCACGGGTAATCAATCCGCGAACGGCTTCGATGCCTAATTTGGAAACCGCCAGCCAAATCAGACTGTCCTTCCGGACGCGGATGTTGACATTTGCGTTGTCGATATCCTGCTGCTGACTTTTAAAGGATATTTTGGACTTGGCGGTCAGGTAGCGAAAGTCGATTTCGGCAACGTTAGCGCGGGCTTCGTCAATACCGGGCCGGGTTGGGCGGGCGGGTGTGAATATCGACGTAGAATCGGATGGGCGATTGGGAGTCGGGCGAACGGCAAGGGCAGAGTCAGGCGTAATAGCGGTAGCCGAAGTCGGGCGTTGCCCGGCTGGCGTGGTGCTACCTGACTGAGACAGGTGCCGACGACGACAGCCTTCCGAATTCAAAAAAACGCCTATTAAAAGGGCAATCAACAGGTATTTATTCATTTGGGTAAGTTCGGTTTATAGTTTATGGTGTTGGGTTTGTGGTTGGCTGACGCGAAAACAACTCATGCGTCAGCCAACCATAAACCCAACACCATAAACTATAAACCCTTTTACAATTTGCCAGCCGCTATTTTCTTATCAATATCTGGGCTGGCACCGCCTTTTGTTTTGGCCTGTTTCCACTGATCGAGCGCCTTGTCGGGCTGGCCAAGCTGGTAGAGAACGTCGCCGTAATGTTCAATAATCGTACCGCTAATGTTCGCCGTGTCGGCCAGGGCCTTCTCTAAATATTGCCTGGCTTTGGCATAGTCTTTCGAGACATACAGCACCCAGGCGTAGGTGTCCAGATAGGTGGCATTGGTCGGGTTTCGTTCAACGAGTTTTTGCGCCAGTTGCAGGGCACGCGGCAGGTTTTCTTTCCGCAGCGACAGAAAGTAGCTGTAATTATTGAGAACATGGTCGTTCAGCGGGTCTATTTTCAGGACAGCCTCGTAATACTCGTTGGATTTGGCATGTTCGCCCAGGCCGTTGTAGGCGTCGCCCAGTTGGGCATCTATGCCTCTTTTTAGTTCATTGTTTGAACTGGTAGCCAGCAACTTCCGGCTTTCTTCGAGGGCGTCGACGGCCTGCTGATACTTGCGCTTAACCAGATTGGCGGATCCGTTCGAGTACCACAGTAATCCCTGCGTTGGAAATACTTCAAGCGCTTGCTCCGAATGGGTCAGCACACTATCGACCTGATTCAATTCACCATCTAACTGAAGCAGGGCACCCCAAACTTCGTAGACGGAGCCATCTAACCGGGCGGCTTTGGCGTAGGCATCGCGGGCTTCGGTTTTTTTGCCTTGCTGCACGAGTAAATCGGCCAGCATCACCTGCGTTTTCGGGTCGTTTGGCGAGGTTTTCGCTAATGTCTGCGCCATCCCCAGCGCATCTTGCCGGGCAGTTGGATTTTCGCCCGTCATGCCAACGTAACTCGACAGAATCCGCGCCTTCAGGCCAGCCTCAAGATTGGGGTTGGCCAGCACCTGGTTTAATTCTTTACTAACGCGGTCCATGTCGCCCTTTTTGCGGTAAATGTCGGCCAGCAGAACATGGGCTTGTGGCAGGTCGGTGTTGAGTTTGAGTGCCCGGTCAATCCAGGTAAGTGCCTGTTCGCTACGGTCGTTGGCGATGAGCAGTTCGGCTCCTTCGAGCAGGTAATCGGGGTCGCCCGGCTCGGAGGCCACTAATTTCTCGGCTTCTTCGATAGCCTTCTCAAGTTTGTTTTGTTTGAGGTAAATGCGCTGTTTCTGGCGAATAATCTCTTCGTTCGGCCCCAGTTCACGCTCTACTTTAGTATAGGCGTCGAGGGCTTTGTCGGGCTTTTCGTTGAATAAATAAATTGCCGCCAATTCGACGCCATATTCTGCATTTTCAGGCCCTTTTTTCACTAATTTTTCATACAGCTCTTCGGCCTCGGTATAGCGTTTTTGCTTGATATAGAGTTCGGCTAAGAGTAGGGTGTAAAACTTGTTCTGGCTGTCGAGAGAATAGGCTTTTGTGGCATACGGAATGGCCTCAGCAATTTTGCCGGTTTTGAGCAGGGCGCTGGCCGTCGAATACTGAGCGGCTGAGTTATTAGGGTCTTTCTGCAACACTTTTCCGAACTGGGTGATGGCCTTGGTGGGTTCGTCGGTCATCAGATAGCGCACGCCTTCGGTGAATTGCGTTTCGGCTTCAATCCGCATTGTGGTGGTCGAAGCGGCTTTCGCCAGCGTCGTGTCCGCTTTCTCACGTCGGCGCTGGGCTGATGCCGGAAGTAGACCGAACCACAGAATTAGCAGTCCGAGGGCACCAAGCGACCCAATCAGGGGGCGATTGCAGGAAAATAAAGATAACATATTCATGCTGGTCAGCGTATAGACGAACTTACTTACCAAAACGCGGTCTGCCTCCTTCTATTGCGGCTTTAGTTTGACTAAGCTCCTTAGACAAAGGTAGTTTAAATTGATGGAATGTCGGTAAACACGCCACACACGTCCGAAAGACGATTCGTGAAACGCGATTCGTGTTCATAAAAGGCCCTGCTAATTAGTTTGCCTTTCTGTTTTTTCAATAGAACGCTGATTGTTATGGTTACTATGATTTTAAGAATATAGAAAAATAACTAATCAATGACAACTTTTGCCGATACCACTGGAAAGTCAGCGTTAATCTTAATAATCATAAAAATCGACGTTCTATTGATTTTTAGAACGCTGATAAAGGAAAGTAAACGATAAGATTGTGAACAAGTGGCGGTTTACGTGTTTATAAATGGTAGTAGAATCAATTTATCAAGTATAAATCCCAGCACATGGAAACCCTGTATACAGCCACCGTAAGCAATGTTGGCGGCCGTGAAGGCGATGTGAAATCGCTCGATGGTAGTTTAGAATTAAATGTGAAGCGACCCGTCGAAATGCACGGCGAAGGTGGGGCGGCTAACCCCGAAATGCTATTCGCGGCTGCCTATAGCGCCTGCTACAACAGTGCACTGATAACCGTTGCCGAACGCCGGAAAGTTATCCTGCCCGACCATGCCGTTGAGGTTAGCATTTCACTCAATAAAGACGGTAATACCATGTTTCTCTCGGGTAAGATTACCGTGAAAGCCCCGCACATGGACCATGACCAGCTTCAGCAGTTGGCCGAAACCGCCCATGCGGTCTGCCCCTATTCCAAAGCCGTGAAGGGAAACATGGAGATGAAAATTGACGTAATGGTGTAGGTAAGTCAATAGTCGATAGTCAGCAAATGCCAAAGATTGACATTGGCATTTACTGACTATCGACTTTTTTAACAATATATAATCCATTCTGGCAAACATTTCGTTACCTTCAAAACGTTATGGGAGTGTAAACGACACCTGTTAAGATACGGACGAATGGATGAGATAAATAATGCTGCGAACGAACCGGACGGTCGTAAAGCAACCACACCAAAAAATGGCATTCAGAACGACAGGGCAACGGTTCGGCTGCCCATGCTCCTGGGTATTACACTCGCCGGAGGAATGCTCATTGGCGCCACGTTTTTTGGCGGTACCAAAAGCCTGAATACCATCGGGCGGGGCTACACCAAATACCGCGAGATTCTACAATTAATCGAAAATAACTACGTCGATTCGGTCAATACGGACGAGCTGGTTGATTATTCGATTGAGAAAATGCTCCAGAAACTCGACCCGCACACGGCCTACATGAATCCGCAGGATGCTGTTGCCGCACGGTCGCAGCTCGAAGGGGGGTTCGACGGTATTGGAGTGGAGTTCAATATTTACAAAGACACCGTATATGTGGTTACACCCTTAGCCGGTGGCCCGTCGGAAGCTGTTGGCATTCAAAGTGGCGACAAAATTATTAAAGTAGACGATAAGCCGTTAGCTGGCAGTAAACTGGAAAACGGTGCCGTGTTTAAAGCCCTTCGTGGCAAACGAGGTACAACCGTTAAATTGACGATCCTGCGGAAAACGGATAAGCTACCCAAAGACTATACCGTTACCCGCGACCGGATTCCGACCTACTCGGTCGATGCCGCTTACATGATTAACGCCAAAACGGGTTATATTAAAATCAATCGCTTCTCCGAAACAACCTACGACGAGTTTAAAACGGCCCTGTCTTCGCTTAAGGCGCAGGGTATGACGCAGTTGATGATGGACCTGCGGAATAATCCCGGCGGCTATATGGACCGGGCCACTAACATTGCCGACGAGTTCATTTCAGGTAATAAACTGCTGGTATATACCGATGGTAAAGACAATCGGTACGACCGCCAGACTCATGCCCGCCTTGCCGGACAATTTGAAGAAGGACCCCTGGTTGTTCTGGTCGATGAAGGAAGTGCATCGGCGTCAGAAATTGTGGCGGGTGCCCTACAGGACCATGATCGCGCCCTGATTGCCGGTCGGCGGTCGTTTGGGAAGGGTCTCGTACAGATGCCGGTGACGCTTTCCGACGGGTCTGAACTGCGGCTGACCATCTCGCGGTACTACACGCCCAGTGGTCGAAGTATTCAGAAACCTTATGTGCCGGGCCAGGAAGGTGATTATGAAAAAGACCTCGAACTCCGCTCGAAACGGGGCGAATACTACATTGCCGACTCGATTAAAAACGATCCCAAACTGAAGTTCAAAACCGATGGTGGCCGGGTCGTGTATGGCGGGGGGGGCATCACACCGGATTATTTCATTCCGAGAGACTCGACCTGGCAGACTGCCTATCTGGTGCAGCTATACGGCAAGAGCATCATCCGCGAGTTTGCGATGGAATACACGAACGACAACCGGAAGAAATTAGAGAAACTGTCGTTCGAGGAATTCAATCGCACGGTTACAATTAACGATGAGCAAATGAGCCGGTTGGTGAAAGATGCAACCGAGGAGGGCATTAAGTTTAACGAGAAAGAATACAACCGCTCGAAAAATTATATCCGCAACCAGATAAAAGCCCTCGTGGCGCGGACGGTGTATCAAAAAGCCAACAAAGCCGGGCAGAACAACGAGTTCTTCCGGATCATTGGTCAGAACGACGAGACTTATCAGAAAGCATTGACGCTCTTCGATCGGGCCGATAAACTTGAACACGGCATGTTCACGTATAATCAGAAGTAGACAGGTAGCGAGGTGCCGGGTGCGCGGAGCAGGGGTGTGAGGTTTGTACGCCCTGCTCCGCGCACCCGGCACCTCGCTACTTAACGTTCTTACTAAACTGATAGGCCAGCCCTAAAAACGATTGCAGGTTACCCGTTTTGAAATCCTTGCGGGAGTAGGGGGCAATCTCGAAGGCGACGCGCAGGTTAGGCATGAACGTAAGCGGTTTTATCCTGACCCCGATGTGTAACGAATACCCTTCCAGAATATCGCGGTTGTCGATGCCGTTCAGCGCATTAAAGCGAATACCCAGCCCTGTGTAGTAATTCACCTGTGCCTTTCTGGCCACGTTGATCATCGGGCAGATGGTGGTGCTCAGCGACCCAAATAAGGTATTGGTTTGTACACGGGCATCGAGCCAGAAGGCGCGGTCGGCATTGGTACTGACCGTAACAAGGTCACGAAAGGGATAATACGCTACCGAAGCCTGACCAAAGACCGATAGGGTCATACCCAGAAGAAAAGCGGTTAACACGTGTTTCATAGCCGCAAATCAACAACTTTCTACACCATAAAAAAACCGAATGAGCCGTAAACCCTGTAATCCTGTCTATCCTCAAAGAACTTGTCCTGTACCCCACGTGTAAGGTGTACCTCTTGGTCTTGATTTCTTCGTACCTTTACGGCCCTTTGCTGCTACTTATTTCTTTAAACATGTCCTGGTTCGTCCGAAAAGATAAGGGTATTCAGACCCCAACCGAAATGAAGCGGGAAGCTCCCGATGGGTTGTGGTATCAATGCCCGAACTGCAAAAAAGCCATGCAGACGCGGGAGCATAAACTCAATGCTTACACCTGCGTTCATTGCAATTACCACGAAAAAATTGGGTCTGAAGCTTATTTCTCCATCCTGTTTGATGAAAATGAGTTTATCGAACTCGACGCCAGTATGCACTCGGCTGACCCGCTGAATTTTGTCGACACCAAGCCCTATCCGGCGCGGGTGAAGGCAACCATTGCCAAAACCGGCCTGAACGATGCCGTTCGAACGGCCCACGGCCCCATGCACGGCCTGACGGTGACAATGGCCGTGATGGATTTTAACTTCGTTGGCGGCTCAATGGGGTCGGTAGTGGGGGAGAAGATAGCCCGCGCCATTGACTACGCCATTGAGAACAAAACGCCTTTTTTCATGATTTCCCGGTCGGGTGGGGCGCGGATGATGGAGGCCGGTTTTTCGCTGATGCAAATGGCCAAAACGTCTGCCAAACTGGCCCTGTTAGACAAAGCTAAACTGCCTTACATCTCGCTTCTGACCGACCCGACAACGGGGGGCGTCACGGCGTCTTATGCTATGCTGGGCGATTTCAACATTGCCGAACCCGAAGCCCTGATTGGCTTTGCCGGGCCGCGCGTTATCCGCGAAACCATCGGCAAAGATCTGCCCAAAGGGTTTCAGAGCGCCGAATTCGTGCTCGATCACGGTTTTCTGGACTTTATCGTTGACCGGAAAGACTTGAAAGATAAAGTGGTGAGTTTGTTCAGAATGTTACTGTAGCCTGGTGGGCGGGGAATGGAGCCGGGAATGCTCTGCGCCCCGTGCTCCGCGCCCCCCGCCCCATGCGCCTTATTCGCCGTCCTGTTCTGTGCAACTACTACCTGACCTATCGCTGCAATGCGACCTGTAGTTTTTGCGACATCTGGGAGCGGCCTTCGCCTTATGTCACGCTGGAGAACGCCCGGCAGAATTTTCGTGACCTCAAAAAATTAGGCGTTCGCGTAATTGATTTCACCGGGGGCGAGCCGCTGCTGCACCGCCAACTGCCCGAACTGCTGCATGAGGCTAAACAACTTGGCCTGATCACCACCGTCACGACCAACGCCCTGCTCTACCCCAAACAAGCCGACCGGCTGCGGGGATTAGTCGATATGCTGCATTTTTCGCTCGATTCGCCGGTAGCCGACGAACATGACCGCTCCCGTGGGGTGAAGTGCTTCGACAAGGTAATGGAGTCCATTGCCATTGCCCGGCAACTGGGCGAACGCCCCGACATTCTGTTCACTGTTTTTGATCATAACGTTCATCAAATCAGGCAGATGCACGAGGAAATTTGCCTGCCAAACGATCTGGTACTCATTCTAAACCCTGTATTCGAGTACAATGCCGTTGATACCGGCGATCGTTTTTCGGAAGATGCACTGCGGCAGATGTCGCGGTGGGGCAAGCAGAAAAACGTTTATTTGAATGAGGGGTTTATTGAGCTTCGGCGCGACGGCGGTAACCATATTGAAGACCCCGTTTGCCGGGCAGCAAGCACAACGATTGTCATCTCGCCCGAAAATAAACTCGTGCTGCCCTGCTACCACCTGGGGCTAAAAGATTTCGCCATAAACGACAATTTATTTGACCTGTATCGTTCCGACGAGGTTCAGAAAGTAGTGGCTTTAGAGGGTCGTTTGCCCGCCTGCGAGGGCTGTGCCATCAACTGTTACATGCAGCCGTCCTTTGCGGTAGAGGTGACTAAATACTTCTGGCATGCCCTGCCCAGCACCCTCAAATACAACTGGGTGAAAGGCACCTGGAAGCAACTGCTATAAATCATCTCTTCACAATCTTTCGGATTATAACTCGCCCGCCAACAAGAGCGCGGAGCAGATAAACCCCTGGTGTGAGGCTGCCCATATCAATAACCTGTTCGTGTTGTCGTGCCGCCCGGCTGAACCTCAGTTCGTGCAGTTTCCGACCGTTTATGTCGGTGAGTTGTAGGGTAGCCGTTGCTGGATTACTGGTTTAGATAACCACCTGCAGGCGGTCGTCCACCGGGCCTGGGAAAGCGATGATCTGCACATCGGAGTCGGCATACTGGGTTACCGCCGTAAGAATAGCACCTTCAAAGGCCGGTTCGTAGGGTGGAATCGGGCTGGACGGGCCAGGTGTGTCGTCGGCAATAAACAGAATTTCCTGGGCAGTCTGGCTGATGAGACTGCCATTTCGGTATTCGTCTATGTTGAGGGCAATGCTATAGTAACCCGCCTGAGTAGGGGAATCCCAAACCAGAGTGCCCGTGCGGTTATTGAGTTTAAATGTGCCCCGACGGGTTACGTCATTCGGAAACTGGTACGAAGATACCACGCGCCGACTGCATGATTCGCTACCTGCGCTGGTAAGCGCCTTCGCTAAACCATATACCAAACTATCACCTTCGGCATCCGTCGCTTTTAGTGAAATAGTTGCCTGTTGATTGACGCCAATACGAAACCCACTTTCAGGAAAGCCCGGCGTGGGGGTCTGGTTTACTGGGTTTGTCGAAATCGTTGTGGCTAAGGTGAATAACTGATTGCTGGCATCGGTGATGTTTTTGGTGACGCTTCGATTGGGCAAATTGGCCGTTAAGGCATACGTACCTGGTCCGGCATAGGTATGGATAAGCGTATAGCTATTAACGCTTACGGTTCTGTCTGTTATGTAGACCCGGCTTGCGCGATAGGTCGTCGCAGTTGTGCCGTCGCCAAAACAGACCACATACTCATTGGCCTGATCGGCGGCTGCTTTCCCCTGAGCTTCGTCCAGGTAGAGTAATACGGTCACCTGATACGTGAGCGATGAACCCAAAACGGGCTTTGCCTGAATGTAGCCCCCGCGCAAATGGGTAGCCTGTGCAGTCTGAGTGCTTACCAGCAGGCCTAAAAACAGAAACGTTCTCATATGGAGTTAAGCAGGAAAGAAGAGTTGGAGTTATCTGAATAACTCCAAATGGACACATAGCCATATGCCTGGTGTAAAAGATTTTTTAAAAGGTATTACTTACCTTTCCTCATGCTTTACACCGCCAATCAAGCCGCTCAATTGCCCGCTTCGGGCTTCCGCTACCTGCTCACCTCGCTCACCCATCATGTGCTGACGATTACGTTGAACCGCCCCGAAAAAAAGAACGCGCTCAACCCGCCGATGCTGGCCGAAATTGCCTTTGCGCTGGCGTATGCTCATCATACGGCCGATGTATGGATAGTTGTGCTGGCGGCTGCGGGCGATACGTTTTGTGCCGGTATGGACCTCAAAAGTTTATCGTCAGGAAATACCCAACCGGCTTCAATTCCTGAACCCGAAGGGCCCGTTCGGCTGGGAGAATTAATGGCAGGTTTGCACAAACCCTGTATTGCGCGGGTGCAGGGACCGGTCTATGCAGGTGGTTTTTTGCTGGTTGGCGGCAGCACCTACGTAGTGGCGGCCGAGTCGGCAACATTTAGTTTGCCGGAGGTGAAGCGGGGTTTGTTTCCGTTTCAGGTGCTGGCCGTTTTGCTCGACATTATGCCCGCCCGCACCGCCCTCGACCTGTGCCTTCGCGCCCGAATCCTGACCGCTACCGATGCACTGACAATTGGGTTAGTAACAGCCGTAGTGCCCACCGACGAATTAGATGATGCCATTTCGGACCTGGCGAATGAACTAAAGCAGTTTTCGCCTACTGCCATGCAGTTTGGGTTGAGGGCGCACCAGCAACTAAAAAACCTGCCGTCGACTGAACAGCAGGCTTATTTATACGACCAATTTCGGGAACTCCAGCAAACCCCCGACGCTAAAGAAGGCATGGCGGCTTTTCTGGAGAAGCGACCGCCCAGGTGGGGGAGGAGCTAATTACGGCTTCGGTAAATCCGGGCAATTATCTTTCCGGCGTGTGTCGATAATGCTCTGAATTTTCCAGTTGCCGCTCACTTTAACGAGCGTGAAGGCGTTGACACCGCAGTGGCTTTTTTTCTCCTGGTAATAAAACACATAGGGTGTCCAGGCCGTTGCCAGTTCGGCATCAATTTTAATCTCCATCCCCGACAGCCGCTCATCGAGTGCAAAGACAGGAGCCTTAGCCACAGAGGCCGCAAACTTACTAACGTCGTCGTTCCGCACCGAAACCTCACCTTCCTTGCTCTTGGCGATTGTTTGCAGCGAAGCGCCGGACATGAAAGCATTTTTCACCTGCGTCGAGTCGCCTTTTCGCATCCCGTCGAACATAAGTTTGATGGTGGTTTTAACGGCGGCTTCGTCAGCGCTGGTTTGCGCCAGGGCGGGAAGACAAGCGAGGAGGAGGAGTAGCGTTTTCAACGTTGGGCTGATTAGGTGGAAAAGACCTAAAAGGTTTCAAAAACCTTTTAGGTCTCGCTGGTTAAATATACTGATTCACAATCATTTCATACAATTCCTGCTTACCGCTCAATTGGTTCGGCTCGCCGTTTTGCATGGCGTATTCCCGCAGGTTTTCGAGCGTCAGCTCACCTTTCTCAAAGCGGGCGCCCTCGCCGGAGTCGTAGCTGGCGTAGCGGTCGGCACGTAGTTTTTTATACTGCGATTTGTTCAGGATGGCTTCGGCGGCAATGGCTGCGCGGGCGAACGTATCCATGCCGCCAATGTGGGCAATGAAAATGTCGTCGAGGTCGGTGGAGTTCCGGCGCGTTTTGGCGTCGAAGTTGACGCCACCCGATTTCAGGCCACCCGCTTCCAGAATCACCAGCATGGCTTCGGTCAGTTCATACACATCTACCGGAAACTGGTCGGTATCCCAGCCGTTCTGGTAGTCGCCCCGGTTGGCGTCGATGCTGCCGAGCATGTTGTTGTCGGCGGCTACCTGCAATTCATGCGCGAAGGTATGATTGGCCAGCGTAGCGTGGTTGGTTTCAAGGTTTAGTTCGAAATCATCCTGCAAACCGTACCGATTCAGGAATCCTACCACCGTAGCCGCGTCGAAATCGTACTGATGTTTAGTCGGCTCCATGGGCTTTGGCTCGATGTAGAACGCGCCTTTGAAGCCCTGCCTGCGGGCATAATCCCGGCTGATTTGCAGGAACTTACCCAGATGTTCCGTCTCGCGCTTCATGTTGGTGTTCAGCAGCGACATATACCCTTCGCGACCACCCCAGAAGGTGTAGCCCGACCCACCCAGTTCAATCGTCGCGTCGATGGCGTTTTTCACCTGCCAGCCGCCATGCGCCAATACGTGGAAATCGGGGTTAGTCGATGCGCCGTTCATGTAGCGTTCGTGCGAGAACAGATTAGCCGTTCCCCACAGTAGTTTCACCCCACTGGCGGCCTGCTTCTGTTTCGCATAATCAACAATGGCGCGGAAATTTTTCTCAAACTCCGCGTTTGAACTGCCTTCCGGCGCTACGTCGGTATCGTGGAAGCAGTAGAACTCCATGCCTATTTTCGTAATAAACTCGAAAGCTGCGTCCATTTTATCGTGGGCGGCTGCCAGCCGGTCGGCCTTGGCATCCCAGGGGAAATGCTTAACGCCGGGACCGAAGGGGTCGCCCCCGGTGCCGCAGAACGTGTGCCAGTAAGCCGTTGCAAACCGGAACAGGTCCTTCATGGGTTTGCCCAGAATGAGCCGGTTGGCATCGTAGAACTTGAAGGCCAGCGGGTTATCAGACTCGCGCCCTTCGTACTGGATGGGTTTCTCGACAAACGGGAAATACGTTTTTTCGCCGAGGGTTAGCTTAACGTCAGACATGAAAACAGGAATTGAGGGAATACTTGATTGAAAAAGAAAGCCAAAGGTAGTTTCTCCTTACTCTCCGGGCAACGCCATAATGGCTAAACAGCCATCTTTTTCCATCAAATCATCCTCAACAAAAAACTCAATTGCAGGCTTGTAGTAAACGAGTAATTCTACGGCCTGCCCGTTGGCTAAATTACCGGTTCGTAGCCAGATGATTTTCGGAGGAGGGCCATAAAGTGTTGTTAAATTATACAAATCTTCGTCAAACGTAATAATTGTATAATCATGTTTACGCAAAACTCCCAGATCGCCCGGTCGTCTTTGTCATACAGCCCGTTTTCTCTAACGCCTTCAACAATGGGGAAATGCTCCTTTAATTTTTTGACAACACGGAACGAAATATTTTGGTCAAGGAGAAGTTTCATGCCGCAACTCGAAGGTAGTTCTCTTTATGGGCTGCGAACGCCAGGCTGGCATAAATGTCATCTTTTGTCAATTCGGGGAAGTCACTTATAATCTCATCCATCGTCATACCAGCCGCTAACCAGCCGAGAACATCGCCAACAGTGATTCGCATACCCCGAATGCAGGGTTTCCCACCTCGCTTGCCAGGTTCAATTGTGATAATCTGACGATAGTCAACCATGATTTTATTTGTTTCGACAAATCTAATTACAAACGATCATTTTGCTTCCAACTTATTCAGCCACCCCTCATAAGCTTCCCGATAAGCGTCCTGCGCCCGCATGTCGGGGTCGATGGTTTTGGTGACGTGCAGGCCGGTGAAGGCTTCCTGCGCGTTTTTGTAGTGGCCCAGCCCCAGTCCGGCCCCGCGAGCCGCTCCCTGTGCGCCATCGGTGTTGTAGAGTTCGATGGTAGCGCCGGTCAGGTTAGCCAGCGTGTCGCGGAAGAGTGGACTCAGGAACATGTTGGCCTCGCCCGCCCGGATGGTTTGCAGCCCAACGCCCACGCTTTCCATAATCTGAATGCCGTAGTAGAACGCGAACACGATGCCTTCCTGCGCGGCCCGAATCAGGTGCGGCAGTCCATGCCGGTTCAGTTGCAGTCCGTGAAACGACGCGCCCAAATCGGCATTTTCAAGCATTCGCTCGGCGCCGTTGCCGAATGGCAGACATACTAACCCATCGGCGCCGACGGGAGCCTGCTGGGCCAGGATGTTCATGTCGGCATAACTAACCGACCGTTGCAGGGCCTGATTTCTGAGCCAGCTATTGAGAATGCCCGTGCCGTTCACGCACAACAAAACCCCGTATCGGGGTGCCTGAATGGTGTTACTAACGTGCAGAAATGTATTGACTCGTGATTTGGGGTCATACTGCGCCTTGTCGCTTACGCCATACACCACACCCGACGTTCCGGCGGTAGCCGCAATCTGCCCCGGCTCCAGCACATTCAGCGACCAGGCGTTATTTGGTTGGTCGCCCGCGCGATAGGTAACGGGTGTTCCGGCAGCAAGGCCCAACTCGGTGGCTGCCGATGTGGTGAGTTCGCCCTGGGGGGCAAACGTTGGTTTGATGGTCGGAATAAGCGCCGGGTCGAACCCGAAGTAATCCAGCAGAAATTGAGCGGGCTGGTGCGCCTGAAAATCCCAGAATGCTCCCTCCGACAGACCCGATGCCGTTGTTACGATATCGCCCGTCATGCGGGCGGCAAGGTAATCGCCGGGAAGCATGAAATGAGCCACCCGTGCGTACACGTCCGGTTCGTTGGCCTTTACCCAGGCAAGTTTAGCGGCTGTGAAATTGCCCGGCGAATTGAGCAGATGGTGCAGCGTGCGGTCGTGTCCGAGGGCATCAAACGCTTCGTTGCCATACGAAACGGCCCGGCTGTCGCACCAGATAATGGAGGGGCGTAACACATTGAAATTCGTATCGACCACTACCAAACCGTGCATCTGATACGAAATGCCAATGGCTTTCACCTCGCCGGGCCGGATGTTGGCCTCCTGCATCACCGCTTTACTGGCTAAACAGGCATTCTGCCACCACAGTTCAGGCTGTTGTTCGGCGAAACCCGGTTGCGGGGCGTCGATGACCATTTCGGGTTGGGGATAGAACGCGGAGGCAACGACGTTGCCACTGTCGGCATCGAGTAGACACGCTTTGACGGACGAACTGCCGAGGTCGAATCCAAGAAAGTACATTTGGTTGAGGAGTTAAGAAATCTGTTGCGAAAGTACAACGGGAAGGGGAAAATCAGTAGATAGAGTAGAAATAGGGTGTAGGACAAGTTTATTTTTTGGACAGGATTTTCACTTGAGCGAAATCCCATGAATCCTGTAAGCCTGTCCAAAAACAACTTGTGGAAATGTCGCTTATCTTGCGCTCGTATGAAACGCCCTCTGACCCTGCTTGTTCTTTTTTTAACGACTTTGTCAATTAGTTTTGGACAAACGCAACAGCCAACGGACTGGACAACCCAATACTGGCCCGCCCGCTGGATTCTGCACCCAACGGCTCCCGCCCGGCAGTATGGTATTTATCACGTCCGAAAAACCATTGAGTTACCGCAGAAACCGGCCCGCTTTGTCGTGCATGTGTCGGCCGATAACCGGTATCGGTTGTTCGTCAATGGGCGGTCGGTAGCAATGGGGCCGGCTCGCAGCGATACGCAAAACTGGAATTACGAAACCCTCGATCTCGCGCCTTATTTGCAGGCGGGGCGTAACGTGCTGGCCGCTCAGGTGTGGTACATGGGCGAGGGCGCACCCTTCGCCCAGATGAGCTACCAGTTGGGGTTTCTGATGCAGGGCAATGGAGATGCCGAAAAAATGGCCAATACCGATGCCACCTGGAAGATTTTCCAGAATCCGGCCTACTCGCCCATCAAAAACGACATTCCCAAACTCAGAACCTATATCGTTGCCGGTGATGGCGACCGGGTCGACGCGGCTAAATACCCCTGGGGCTGGGAGCAGCCGAATTTTGACGACAAAGCCTGGGTAGCGGCCAAACCGCTCGGTTTTCCGACGAAACCACGCGGACTCGGCACCGACGGCAACTGGGGCTTAGTGCCGCGCACGATTCCCATGATGGAAGAGGGTACCGTTCGGCTGGTAACGGTTCGGCGGAGTGAAAACGGCAAAATAGATAATACGTTTTTGCAGGGAAAGTCACCCGTAACGGTTCCGGCCAATACGAAAGCCATCTTTCTGCTCGACCAGAGTTACCTCACCAATGCCTATCCCGAACTGACTGTGAGCCGGGGTAAGGGTGCCGTAGTAACACTATCCTACGCCGAAGCGTTGATTGATGCTCAGGGTAAAAAAGGCAACCGCAACGACGTAGAGGGCCGAACCATGCGCGGGTTCGACGACCAGCTTGTGGCGGATGGAACCAGTAAACGAACGTTTCGACCGCTCTGGTTTCGGACGTATCGGTATCTGCAACTCACGATTGAAACGAAAGATGAACCGTTGATACTGGAGGATTTAGTGGGAAAATTTACGGGCTATCCGTTTGAGGAAAAAGCCCGGTTCATGGCCAACGATACGACCCTGACGAGTATCTGGAATGTGGGCTGGCGAACGGCCCGGCTCTGCGCGGGCGAAACGTACTTCGATTGCCCCTACTACGAACAACTGCAATACACCGGCGACACGCGCATTCAGTCGCTGATTTCGCTCTACGTTACCGGCGACGACCGACTGATGCGGAAAGCCATTCTGGACTACGATCACAGCCGATTCAACGACGGACTAACCCAAAGCCGCTACCCATCGGCTGATTTTCAGGTGATTCCGACGTTCTCGCTCTTCTGGGTTTGCATGGTTCATGACTACTGGATGCACCGGCAGGATGATGCGTTTGTGAAGTCGATGCTGCCCGGTATTCTGAGCGTTCTGAACTGGCACGAACAGCGTATTGCCAAAACCGGCCTGAACGGGCCGCTCGAATGGTGGAATTTTGTGGACTGGTCGGCCTGGAAAAACGCTAAAGACGAGGTTGCCGGGGGTGTTCCGGCGGGTGCCCGAAAAGGCGGGTCGAGCATTCTGTCGCTGCAACAGGCCTACACCTACTTCCGGGCGGGCGATTTGCTGGCGCACTATGGTCAGAACGAACGCGCCGAATATTACCGCGAACTTGCCCGGAAACTCAACAAAGCGGTCTATGCCCAATGTTGGGATGCCGCTCGCGGCTTATTCGCCGACACACCCGACCGGAGCACTTTTAGTCAGCACGCCAACATTCTGGCCGTACTGACCAACGCCGTTCCGGTGGAGCAGCAGGCCGCTCTCCTGCAAAAAACCATGACAGATACCTCGCTCACACAGACCACGTTTTATTTCAAATTTTACCTATTTGAGGCCCTTAAAAAAACAGGCCTCGGCGACCAGTTCATTGCCCAGCTAAAACCCTGGCGCGACATGCTGGCCATTGGCCTGACCACCTTTGCCGAACAGCCCGAACCTACCCGCTCCGACTGCCACGCCTGGAGTGCCTCACCGTTGTACGAATTCCTGTCGACGACCTGTGGCATTCGCCCCGGCGAACCGGGTTTCCGCACCGTGCGTATCGAGCCCTTTCTGGGTGATTTAACCAGCGTAGACGGAAAGATGCCCCACCCATCGGGCGAGATTGCCGTCCAGTTTCAGAAGACCCCGGCGGGTGGCTTAATCGGCAGCGTAACGCTTCCCACCGATTTGACCGGCACCCTGCGCTGGAAGGGAAAAACCCTGGCCCTGAAAGCGGGGAAGCAAACAATAAGTTTGTAAAAAGCGGACTGTATTTGGTGAGCCGTTTCATAAAAAGAGGGTCAAGTTCCATACAGATGACTCTACTAAGCTGTAAGGCAATAAGTTTGTTAATCTGGTCACATAAACAGGGCCTTTTAAGCCTGACGCAGGAATTAATTGGATGTTTGCTTGTCAGTCAGGATTTCTTCAATAATTTGGCAAATAGAAGTATAGAGCCTTATAAATTATATCCTCATTAAACCTCCTCTGACCGATGAAAAGAGTCATTTTACAGGAAGATTGGAAAGAAAGCTGGAAGTATTCTTATCCGTATGATTTATTAGAAGTATATGGCGAATCGAAGAAAAACTTTGGCTATAGATACGCCTATGAGAACCGTAGAGATCATGCGCTTGCGCTCATTCAACGTGTAGCCAAAAAGGGGGATAAAATTTTAGACGTTGCGGCCGCACAGGGTAACTTCTCCCTGAAGTTGGCCGAAATGGGTTATGAGGTAACCTGGAATGACATTCGGGCTGAATTAGCTGATTATGTACGGATGAAGCATGAATTCGGGGCGATAGATTACAAAGTAGGCAACGTATTTGATGTTAAGTTCGACCATCTTTTTGATGTAGTTCTGGCCACAGAAATTATTGAACACGTAGCCCATCCAGACGAGTTCATGCATAAGCTTTCAAAGCTGATTAAGCCAGATGGATACATTGTTATTTCAACGCCTTTAGGGTCGTATTTTAAAAATAGCCTTCCTAAATTTACCACGTTCGAAGACGCCAGTGTGTTTGAATCAAAGCAATTCGGCCCCAATTCGGATGGGCATATTTTTTTGCTTCACCTCGATGAAATTAGAACGCTTGCCGAACGGGCTGGTTTAGAGGTTGTCGCAGTGAGTTATTATAACAACCCGCTAACCAGTGGTCATATAAAGTTAGAAAAAGTGTTAGCCGTATTACCCAAAAAGCTGGTTTTTACTGTTGAAAAACTCACCCAAAAATTACCGTTATTTATAGGTGAAAAAATTCATACTAATTTTTGCGTACTTCTGAAACCACGCAGTTCCTGAACGGACGGGCAACAGTCTCCTCACGGCTAACCTGACGATCCCTTGCGTTGTAAGAGAAAAATGATAGGTTGGAAAGTATGATTATTTAGACTATCATTGGAATAGAAGAAACAGCATGGGATATAACCCCGTTAAGATCCCAATGAAGAGTTCACTCCACCCAAGCCAGGTGTTTAAGGGTTTGTATTTGGAGCCGCTTGAACGATCAATAACCGATGTTGCCAAAGATTTAGGCGTCACCAGGAAAACGCTGTCCCAATTTACTCATGGCCAATTAGGGGCGCAAAAATCCATGTTGGAAGGTGTTCAAAAAGAAGCCCACAAGCGTAATATTCTTTTATTTGAAGAGGATGTTACGGTCGAGGGCAATTTTCGAATTACACCGCTCCCAAATACCCCAATAATGTTGCACTCACCTGGTAGAGAGTTATCAGTAAGTAAGATAGATATAAAGGCGAATGTTACATGTCGGTCTAGGAATAAGGATTCAGTGGGAGTTGAAGTAAGGGCACATAATGACATTTTAGAAAAAAGAAGGGCGAATTATACACTGTTCAGTTTGATGAAACATCAGAGCCACACTTTTTCTATGAACAGTTCGATGATAAAGGAAAATACTTGAGAACTACGGCCGTTGACAATGGTCAAAGTACTAAGCTCTCATCAGCCTTTGGTATAGATACAAAAACTGGCAAATTCATTCAGACGGCGGAGCCCGCAGAGCTAATAGCTGATTAACACTGTGACAAGTGTGTACGTCGCTTTAGATTTTAAGGCGAAATAAAAAATGATTATAAAATCGTTTCGTATAATTCTCCTGTCGTAATAACACGATTAAAGCCCATTGCTATTAAATGCGTAGTCAAAATTTTATCGCCTGTCCACAACAAAGCCGATTTTTGTAAAGCCAACGCGACAAAGTTTATGTCGTCTGAATCCACGCAACCGTTAAACGGTCGGCTTCCTGCTAGTGTTCTTTTTCAATGATATTTTCGTTGAAAAATTCCATCTGCCTGAAAAAACTGTAAAGTACAATTGCGACCTTATCGGCAGGCTGTTTAGACAGTTGAATAAGCTTGGCTTGATGTCTGAACAATTCTGCCAAAAGGTAGTGGCAACTAATCCGTTCGACACGAGATGATGAACTAAGTAAGATTTCTGTGATTTTGCTATTTGGCGTGATGCAGGCACTGAACAGAATATTTGTATCAACGACAACAATCATGGCAGGAAGCGGGATTTATTCTCTGACCACCATTTTTTATTAACGTCTCTGGCCAGTTCAGCGGCCTGTTCTGCTGTTCCCTGATTTTGAGACGTGATTTCTAATACGTTTATGTAGTCGATAAGCCTTTGAACGGCCTCCATATTAATAGAGCCGTTTGTCTGTATAAGAATGTTTTTGTCTTGTCGTGTGATAACCATGCAGTTTACCCTTTTGTCAAATATACCATATTTTTAGCCGTATAGTCAGAGGAATGCTTAATTTGCCCCCTCTTGATACAATACATACGGTCGTCTATGTAATATCAAGATGGGCAAAAGATTGCCTAAAGAGGCATTATCATGTAAACGACCCTTAATGACTCCGTCTCAAACTCTCAGCTTAACGCGGCCAGTCTGCCAACGGTGGCACGATTTGTTTCGTACTGTTGGCCCCCGATTCGGGAGTTAGCAAAACCGTGAGAGCGGTTTTGGTATTGGCCGGAAGTTTCACCTCAAAACCAACCCGCATGGTTCCCGGATTGGGCGCGTCGTAGTCGTTGGGTGGCTCGGTCGACCAGATTCTCAGCGTCACACTGGCGGGTTCGTTGACCTCTAAACGTAATTTTTTTCCGTCTTTTGTCAGTTCGGCCCGGTGGTTATCCAACAGTTTCACCGAGGCCGGTGTCAGCATCGTCCAGCGGACGACGGTTTCTGTGGGCAGTGTTTCGATTTCATCCCGAACCACCACGTATTGCCTGTTTATCAGCCCAACGCCCCGATTGACCTTCGACACCGCTCCTGTATAAACCTCCGACAGGTCGATGACGGCGTTCATGAAGGAGGGCGAGGCCGATGAGTGGGTTATGGGCGCTTTTCCATCAACCCGCTGCAGCTCATCGTTAAATGTTAAGGTGTTGTGTACGAAGTTATTATACCGAAATACCTGCCAGCGCTGCGACTCCTGCTTCATGTTCCACAGGTCCACTTTTTTCGATTCCAGCGACTCGTAATTCTGCATCCCGAAGTCCATGCCCCACCGAACGCCATCGGCTTCCAGAATAAACGACCCAACATCCATGTGCGCGTGACTCGATGAGGGCGTACCACCTTTTACGGCCACATAAACCGCGTTCGGGTCGGACCAGGACGACCGCATCAGGGCCACGGGCGTTTTTCCCGCGCCCACCCACATGGTCGCTTTCGGCTCCGTCATGCTGGATAATTTGACCCCGTTGCTCCAGAGCAGCGTGGCCGGAAGCAGACGGTTTTTGATGTGTTGCGTTGCGTCATTTGTTGCCAGCCGATCCCGCTCGACCCACAGCAGCGATGGGTCGTTGCGTTTGCCGGCAAACCAGAACATGGCCGGTTGCAGTTCGCCACTAAGTCCCGAATCGGAGTAATTATAGGCCATCCCCGATGGCCCCGTCATGTTCTCCAGGAACCCGGCTGTGCTTAAAAAGCCGGGCTGATTTGATAAGCCAAAATCCTTACCAAACAGTTTGTCCAGCGCGCTAATCAGCATGACGTTGAAACTCGTGCCGTAGCCCCAGTAACTGTAGCCTTCGGGATAGGCCCCGTTCGGGCTGTATTCGCTCATAGGCAGCGCCACCGAGTTGATGGCCCGGTTGATGATGGTTTTCGCCAGGTCGGGCTGATCATCGTAGAGCGCAATGGCTCCGTAGGCCATACCGGCATTGCAAACCTGATTCCAGTTGTTGGTGCTTTTCAGCCAGCCATTGTTAGCGGGCAGCAGCGAAGGCTCGATGCCTTTTTTCAGAATAGCTTCTTTGATAATTGCCCGCGACGGCTCCGATAAGGCCTGATAAAGCCAGTCGTAGCCAATGGACACGGCCATCGTCATTTCGGCCACGTCCAGGAAATGCGTTGGGCTCCAGTCGGTAAAGGCCGATAGGGCCAGTAGCTCTTTTTCGCTCCGTTTGAGGTACTTTTCCTGTTGCGTCATGCGCCAGGCATACGACAGGAAAAACACCCGGCGCAAGCCTTCCCGCGAGGTAGACAACAGCCGTCGCCCGATCTTAATGCGTTCCAGCGGTGCCTCGTTGAGTAGCGCGTCGCATTCGGTTAGGATGGCCTGTTGCAAATTGCCCCAGGTTCGGTCGGCGGCTACGGTGCGCTTAATGGTTTCTTCCTCCCCTTTCAGGAGTAGCAGGCGGGGGTGGTCGGGCAGCTTACCCACTGATGCCAGGTGATCGACCTGTGCCTCCACTGACGATGAGTAGAGGAGAAGAAAAAGAATCAGGAAGTTGACAAGTGAACGGGCAGTGCTCATGAGAAGCGAGTGATTGAATAGTAGGCTGTTCAGAACGGCTGCGGGCCTTTATTCGGCTCACAATCGTTGGGGAAATCCGATAAAAATAGAGAAGGCAAAAAGCCGGTCTGTTTACCCGATATTAACCAGGCCTTTCTATTTAGGCTAAAGAGTGCTTATTTTGCATTGTAAAATTCAGCCATCATGATTCAGGTTATCAACCGGGCGCTCGACCTGCTCGAACAAATCGCCAACGAACCCGAAAAGCCAAAAGCCCTGGGCGATTTAGCCGATGGGCTGAGCTTAAATCATGGCACCTGCGCCAACATTCTAAAGACATTGGTTGCACGCGGGTACGTTGAGCAAATCGGGGCAAAAAAAGGGTATATTCTGGGGTCGCAGTCTTACGGCCTGACGGCGAACGATGCCTATCGGAAAGATTTGCTCGAAGCCGCCCGCGAGGAGATGGATGCCCTGACTCATCTGATTAATGAGAATTGCTTATTAGCCGTACTGAAGGATAATCAGCGCCTTGCCATTTATCGGACTTTTGCCGAGCAGGACCTGCAGGTTCGCACCACCGATACAAAACTGGTGTATGATTCAGCCTCCGGGCGGCTTCTGCTGGCGATGCTGCCGAAAGAAAAAATAGAACGCTTTGTTGGTAAATACGGGCTGCCGCTTGCCGATTCGTGGCCGGAAGTCCAATCGCCAATGCAGCTATACGACGCGCTTGCACTCATGCGCCGGGAAGAGTTGGCCCTGCAAACCATTCCTAACCGGCACGTAGTCGGACTGGCCGTACCGATTTACAAACTGGGCATCGTGGTGGCCAGTTTGAGTATTTATCTGCCCGAATACCGCTATATGGTTCTGGACAAACGGCAGCTTGTCGATTCGCTCCGGCAATGTGCGGCAACGATTAATAAGCGGCTGCTACAGGGGACTTAGGGTGTTGCGTTTACGTATTTTGGCAAGCGTGGGTGTTTCATTGGCCGCATGAATCCAGTTAGTGATAAATTGAATCAGTTTACGGAAGCGGGTGCCCTAATTCACTCCGCTGGCGGCCCTTTGTCTGGAGTTTATCAGGATTCCCGCCGGGATTATTCATTACCGGCAGGGCGAGCTGAAAACCGTCTGGCGGGTGAACAGACCTTTTCTGTTGGTGTATCTGCTGGTTGCCTACGGTTGATGGGTAGAAATGAGCCCGTACTATCCTGCATGAAAAAGGCTTCTGTACTTAATTTTTAGATAGTAATACGAATCCTGTGATTCGACAGGGCATCCGCCCTTTTTTTTATGCCTTTTTCTGAAATCAGAACTATAGTCTGTGTAAAAAATCTATAAAAAATTACGAAATAATTTGGAGTGAACCCATTTTATTGCCTACAATTGTAAGAGAATAAAAATCAATTTTATATTATAAAATTAACCGTTCCTCTGCCCTTATGAAACATACGATTTACACATGGCTTACGGCAGTCCTGTTCATCGGTTTGTGCAGTCTGTCAGGCTCGGCGCAAACCTTAACGGGGAAGGTGATCAGTGCCGACAATAACGCGATTTTGCCGGGCGTGAACGTGTCGGTAGAGGGCACGACTACTGGCACGACGACCAACGCCGACGGCACGTACCGGCTTAACCTGCCTGCGGCAAACAGCACGGTTGTTTTCTCCTACATCGGCTATGCTACGCAGCGTGTCGCAGTCGGCAACCGAAGTCAGATAGACGTTACGCTGGCTGAGGACAACAAATCGCTCAACGAGGTGGTCGTGGTGGGCTACGGCTCAGTCAGAAAAAGCGACCTCACCGGGTCCTTATCGCAGGTGAAAGCGAAAGAACTCACATCGTATCCAACCACCAACGTTGTACAGGCGCTGGCGGGTCGGGCGGCTGGCGTACAGGTCATTCAGAACAACGGCTCACCGGGCGCGGGCGTCAGCGTCCGAATTCGCGGAACGAACTCGATTCAGGGCAGCAATGAGCCTTTATACGTCATCGATGGTTTTCCCTTTTCAGGCAATCCGACATTGCTCAACAATGCCGACGTGCAAAGTATTGAGGTGCTGAAAGATGCCAGCGCCACCGCTATTTACGGCTCTCGTGGCGCGAATGGGGTCGTCCTGATCACCACAAAAAAAGGCAAAGCGGGCCGCACCACGGTCGATTACGAAGGCAGCTACAGCAGTCAGTCGATTCGTAAGAAACTGGACCTGATGAACCCCCGCGAATGGAGCGAGTTTTATAATGAGCAGGCAACAAACGACGGGTTGACCCCTTATTTTACCGCCGATCAGTTAAATCAGTTTTCGGCCCTGGGTAAGGGCACCGACTGGCAGGATGTGGCCTTCCGAACGGCTCTCCTCCACAATCACACCCTAAGCATAAACGGCGGTAACGAGAAAACCCAGTTTTCGGTGGGGGGGAGTTTGTTTAAGCAGGAAGGTATTGTGGTCGGCAGCAATTACGACCGGTATTCACTTCGGGCCAATGTCAACCATGACGTCAGCCCGAAGTTCAGCATCAGCTACAGCGCAAACCTGAGCCGTATCAGTACGTCCCGCAAAAATGGGTCAATCGGCAACCGGGGTAGTGGTCTGCTGACGGCCATTCTGGCTTCACCCCCCACGCTGAGTCCGTATGCTGACGACGGGTCGTACCGGAATATGTCCATTGCCTATCCGTTCCTGTCGAATGTGCTGATTAATCCGCTTAATTTTCTGTATCAGCAGTCCGATATTCTTCGCTCGAACAAAGTGCTGGCCAATACGGCAATCACTTACAAGCCCGTTGCGGGTCTATCGATCCGTATCTCAGGGGGTATCGAAAATTCAGATGATCGCAACGATACGTACACGACCCGGCAATTTGTGAACTCCGCAGGTTCGGCGGGCGTCAGCACGACCCAATACCTTAGCCTGCTGAACGAGAACGTGGCTACCTACCTTAAATCGTTTGGCCACCACACCCTGACCGTGACGGGGGGCTTTACCTACCAGGATTTTTTAACCACGTCCCTAAACGCATCGGGCAGCGGCTTCGTCAGTGACCTCAGCGAGACGTATGACCTGGGTGCTGCTTCGCTGGCCAATACGCCTGGGTCGAGCTATTCAAAAGCAACGCTGCTCTCCTATCTGGGGCGGGTCAACTATAATTTCAACGACCGATACCTGCTCACGGCCAGTTTCCGGGCCGATGGGTCATCGCGCTACAGCGAGGGCGACAAATGGGGGTACTTTCCATCGGCGGCCTTCGCCTGGAAGGTCAAGGAAGAAAATTTCCTGAAGAATGTGTCGTTTCTGTCCGACCTGAAACTGCGGGTTGGGTACGGCGCTACAGGCAGCCAGGCCATTAGTCCCTATGCTACCCTCAATCAACTCGGTTCTGGTAAGACCGTATTCGACGACGCTCTTTTTACGACCTATGCGCCCGGTACGCGGTTGCCCAACAACCTGAAATGGGAAACAACCATTCAAACCGATTTCGGGCTGGACGCGTCGTTCCTCAATAATCGCCTGCGCCTGACCGCCGATTACTACATTAAGCATACCAACGATTTGCTCAATAATGTGCAGTTGCCTTCCTCGCTGGGCTACACCAGCACCATTCGGAACGTGGGCGAAATTGAGAATAAAGGCGTCGAACTCGGCCTGGACGCAACCATCCTGCCCGAATTGAAGCCCGGTGGTTTTCGCTGGGACGTGTCGGCCAATATAGCCTTTAACCGCAACAAAGTCCTTAAACTATACGGTGGACAGGATATTTACGGCACGGCTTTCTTCGTGGGACCCCTCAACGATTTCGTCAACCTGCTGCGGGAAGGCCAGCCGCTCGGTATCTTCTATGGCTATCAGGAAAATGGCTACAACGAAAAGGGCAACATCACCTACAAAGACCTGAACGGCGACGGGGTCATCAATACCAAAGATAAAACGTACCTCGGCAACCCGAATCCGAAGTATATTTTTGGGGTCAATTCAAACATGTCGTTCAGGGGCTTTGAGCTAACCGCTTTTATCCAGGGTTCGCAGGGTAACGACATCTTCAACCTGAGCAAAAACCAGAGTATCGACCTGAACTTTGGTATGAACCAGCTTCGCGAGCAGTACCTCGACCACTGGACCAAAGCGAACCCAAATCCAAACGCGAAATACCCCATCATTTCCCGAACCTTATCAGGAAATATTTCCAATCGCTTCGTTGAAGACGGCTCGTATGTGCGGCTGAAAAATATTCAGTTGGCCTATAACCTGCCCGTGAGCAGTTTTGGCCTGGGCTGGCTACGCAACGCCCAGATTTACGTAAGCGGCCAGAACCTGCTGACACTGACGAAGTACTCGTGGTATGACCCCGAAATAAATACCTACGGCTCCGGCAATTCGATTAACCAGGGCATTGATCATTACAGCTATCCAACGGCCAAAACCGTAACGGTTGGGGTACGGGTAGGGCTTTAATCCATTCGTTCTTAACGCAGTCAATCCATGAAAAAGATACTTCTTTTTGTACCGCTGCTGGCTCTGTTGTCCTGTCAGAAAGAGTTGATCGAAGCGCCCAAGTCGCTGGCGGCCGAGCAGTTTTATAACACAGCCTCTGAAGTGGAAGCGGCTACCAACGCCATTTACGGCGCCCTGCGTTTTGATAACGCAATGGGTAGCCTATACCCCATTCAGCAGGAAACCTACTCCGAACTGATCTACGGGCGGGGCAGCTACGGGCCACTCAACGACCATACCGGCCTCGACAACACAAACGTCACCCGCGTGGGGCAGATGTGGGACCAGTTTTACCTGACGATTCGCAACGCTAACCTGGTGATTCAGAACGCGCCGACCGGGAAAGCCATCAGCCCCGCCGACGTGGCCCGGTTTGTGGGCGAAGCCAGATTTCTGCGGGCCTTCACCTACTTTCACTTAGTCAGAAACTGGGGAGCCGTGCCGCTTCGGACAGAGAAGAACATGACCGAGCCGAATATTACCCGCGCGCCCGTCGATCAGGTGTACCAACAGATTCAGGACGATTTGACCTTCGCCGAGGCCAACCTGCCCGACAAAGCCGCTCAGTCAGGGCGACCCACCAAATGGTCGGCTAAAACGCTGCTGGCCGATGTATACCTGCAACTGGCGAAATACGCCGAAGCCGCCACCAAAACCGATGAGGTGATTAAGTCGGGTAAGTATTCGCTGCTTCAGGTGAAAAGTTCCGAGGATTTTCTGGGGCTATACGGGGCCGACGTGGTCACGACACCCGAAGAAGTCTGGTATCTGAAGTTTTCGCGGCCCAGCAATCAGGGGTGGGTGATGGTGATGTTCGCTCATCACCCCGGCGCGAAGTATCATGGGGCAGGCGGGTTTTTTGGGCATTACTACGACCCAACGACCAACAAGAGCATTGCGGCCTGGGACGACAAGGATTTGCGAAAACCGTATAACCTCTATAATTGGGACATCGGCTTGGGAAAGACCACGTACCTAAACCGCAAGTACCGCGACCCGCTGGCCACCAACCAGAATCAGGCCGCCAACGACTACCCGGTTTATCGCTATGCCGACGTGTTAATGATGTATGCCGAAGCCGCCAGCCGCGTAGCCAACGGCCCAACAGCGGCAGCCATCGACGCGCTGAATCAGGTGCATCGGCGGGCCTACGGACTCCCATCCGGCACGGCATCGAGTGTCGATTTCAAAGCGGCAGATTTCACAAATCAGCAGGCATTTATGGATGTGCTGATTCGGGAGCGTGGCTGGGAAACCATGTACGAAGCCAAACGCTGGCTCGAACTCAAACGGCTCGGCATCGCGAAGCAGTACATCAAAGCGGCTGAAGGCAAGGACGTAGCCGACAAGTTCCTGCTGTGGCCCATTCCTGTTTCCGAACTCAACTACAACACGGCCCTGGACGCGACCAAGGACCAGAATCCAGGGTATTAAGGAATTGCGGATTTCTGGATTGCGGATTTCGGATTTTTTGACCGGCATCGTAGACCTCAATCCGAAATTATTATAGCGGGGCGGCCTGTGCCGTTGGTTCGGGGTCAGATAGCCGACCTGGTTGGCTACCTGATTTTTTGAATCGTGATACACTGGATTTAGGCCGAAAAGCAGTATGAGATACGTTGATACGTTGCTGATTATCTTTTGTTCAGGCAGTCTTTTGGGGGCTGCTTACACCTTCCCGGAACCGGATACGAGCAGGACATCCAACGAGTCAATTGTTCTGAAAACGCCCAACCTTGTGGCGTTCTGGGATTTCAGGGAACCGGAAAGTCAGGCTCGAAAGGCGCGTGGCAAAGCCGAATTTACCCTTCAGGAAGAGAGTGGCACATTGCCTCGAATCAACGAAGGCCCTTTGTCTGGTTATTCAGCGTTGTTCACAACGGATGCCTATCTGTCGATGCCCCATTCCGAAACGGGGAAACTGAACATTTTTGGCAAGAATCAAGCAGTAACGGTGGTCGCCTATGTCAAATGGAAAGGTACGCAACCGGGATTTGTGGGCGGGATGTGGAACGAGTATCGGGACGGGGGTAAACGTCAGTACGGTTTGTTTGTGTCGCTACCCCATTACAATGGCCGCAATCAGGTTTGCGGCCATATCTCCCAAACCGGAAAACCGACACCGCCGTTTCCGTATTCTATCGATTATTCGGCGAGTAAACAAACCGTTCCGCCCAATGAATGGGTTTGCGTCGCTTTTTCATACGATGGCACGTATATAAAATCCTACGTCAATGGGGTATTTGCGGCTCGTGAACCTGAATTGATCGATCACACCGTTGGATTCGAGGGGTATCCCAATGGGCTGACTCAATCCAAAAACCCGTATTATTTCCCAAACGGCATCGGCAATAACGGCTCCGATTTTACGGTTGGAGCCGTACTTCTCAAGGCTGGCATGGGCAATCGGTTCAGGGGGCAGATTGGTGGGTTAGCCGTTTTCGACCGCGCCCTGACGAACAACGAAATGCTCGCTTTAGCTAAACCGGTGTTGGCGTTACGAAAAAACTGATTTATGCGTAAACTCCTCGTTACTCCGTCCCCGTTGCTGTGTCCTCACAGCAACCTGTCCGGCAGCCCAACCTCGGCTGACGCGCAGGTTGCTGTGAGGACACAGCAACGGGCCGACGCTCGGTTAGGAGTGGTCGGCCTTCTCGTCCTTCAACTCACCACCGCCCTGGCCCAACCACCCCGATACGACTCGCTCTGGCAGGATTCGGCTGTAGAGACACGTATTCAGCAGGGCATCGAAACCCACCGCAAAGGCGATTTTACGCTCACCCTCGCCGATAAGCAGGGCAAGCCGATTCGGAACGCGACGGTAGAAATTCAGCAGGTGCGGCACGAGTTCCAGTTTGGAGCCAATATCTTCATGCTGAACGGTTTCAAAACCGAAGCCGAAAACCGCAAATACGAGGACGTTTTCAAGTTGCTGTTCAATACGGCCTGTGTTCCGTTTTACTGGAAAACGCTGGAGCCGGAACCGGGCAAAGTGCGATTCGCGGCCAACAGCACACCCATTTACCGCCGTCCCCCGCCGGATGCAGTCATTGAGTTTTGTAAGAAAAACGGCCTGACGCCGAAAGGCCACACGCTCGTCTGGGACCACCCGATTCACGCCGTTCCCGACTGGCTACCGACCGATACGACGGAAATAAAGCGACTCATTTCGCAGCGCACGAAGCAAATTGCCGAACGCTATGGGAACGATGTGCAAACCTGGGACGTGGTGAATGAAGTACTACAGAGCCACCTCCAAATTCCGTTGCCGCGCAATTATGCCCTATTTGCGTTTCAGGAAGCCCAAAAACAGTTCCCGGCTAACACAAAGCTGTTTATCAACGAAGTAACGACCTCCTCGTGGCAGAACTACCGGAAAGAATACAGTCCATACTACCTGCTCATCGAGAACCTGAAAGCAAAAGGCGCACGCATCGGCGGCATTGGCCTACAGTTCCATTTCTTCAACGAACAACTGCATGAAGACGTCGCCAATGGTAAAGCGATGACCCCAACCGATTTATACCGTGCGCTGGATTTATACGGGCAGTTCGGCGTTCCGCTGCACGTTTCCGAAATCACCCTACCGACCTTGCCCTACAACCAGACGGGCCTCGAACGGCAGGCGACCATGACCCGGAATTTCTACCGGCTCTGGTTCAGCCATCCGGCAGTTGGAGCCATCATCTGGTGGAACGTGGCCGACGGTACGGCGGTGGCGGGTGAAGACAAATGGAACGGCGGCCTGGTTAATGGCGACTTCTCGCCGAAACCGTCGTACACCGTTCTGAATGAGCTAATTAACAACGAATGGAAAACCAAGCTTACCCTTCAGCCGAAGGACACAGCACCCGTTCAATTCCGGGGGTTTTATGGGGACTACATCGTGCGGGTGAAGCAGGGAAAGAAGGTACTGGAGCAACGGGTGCAGTTTTTGAAGAATGGAAAAAATGAAACGCGAATTATACTTTAAAATAACCCCCAACCCCCTGAAGGGGGCTAAACCCTCCGGATCAAAAGCCCCCTTCAGGGGGTTGGGGGTAAACCAACTATGAAAATTATTGACCTCCGCACCCGCTGCGTCGCCATTCCGCTCAACGCCCAACTACGCCACAACACCGGGGTGCATCCGGGCTATTTCCTGCGTACCATTCTCGAACTCATTACCGACGAGGGCATTATCGGGCTGGGCGAAGTGGGCGGGGGCGATCAGCGCGGGGCCTTGCAGAAACTTAAATCGCGCATCGTGGGCGAAGACCCGTTTCACCTCGAAGTGATCAAAATGAAGGTGTTGCGGAGTATTTATTACCTGTCCAACGCCCGGTTGTATGCCGCCATCGAAATGGCCTGCCTCGACATTCAGGGCAAAATCCTGAACCGCCCGCTCAGCGATTTGCTGGGTGGGCGCGTCCGCGACGAAGTGCCGTTTATTGCCTACCTCTTCTGGCGGTACGACCGGCCCGGCGGTGGTAACGACGAAACCGCCGAAGACCTCGCCGATTACTGCGAAGAACTGCACGAAACGCTCGGCGTGAACGCTATGAAACTGAAAGCGGGCGTAATGGCTCCTAAAGAAGAAGTGCGCGTACTGGAACTCTGCCGCGACCGACTCGGCGATGATTTCGGGCTGCGAATCGACCCGAACGGCCTGTGGTCGGTGGCGACGGCGGTGCAGATGGGCCACCGGATGGAAGACCTGCACCCGGAGTATTTTGAAGACCCGGCCTGGGGGCTGGAAGGCAACGCGTCCGTTCGGAAACAGGTCCGCATTCCGATTGCGACGAACATGTATCCGGCCAAATTCGATGACCTCGGCCCGGCCATCCGACTCGGTGCGGTAGACATCGTGCTGACCGATATTCACTACTGGGAAGGACCGCGTGGTGTTAAAGACCTCGTGGCCGTTTGCAACACCTTCAACCTGGGCGTGGCCATGCACTCCGGGGCCGAGTTTGGTATTGAATTAGCCGCCATGATTCATACCGCGTCGACCATTCCGACGATGACCTTCGCTGGGGATGCTCACTACCATTACCTCACCGACGACATTATCGAGGGCGGACTGATGACCTACGAAAATGGGTGCATCAACGTCCCGACCGGACCAGGTTTGGGCGTATCGCTGGACGAAGACAAGATGAAGCATTACGAGAAATACTACGAAGAAAAAGGCGATTACTACGCCCGTTTCCACCAGGACCCCTACCGGCCCGACTGGTACCCGACGGTGGGCGGCATTTGATCACTACTCCGACAAAATCATGAAACGAATTCTTGCCTTATCTTTTTTGCTTTTGGTCAGTCTACACAGCTATAGTCAGCAACCGGCTCTGTCGTTGTCGATGACTGACCATGTGGTTGATTTGACCAAATTGAACTGGAGTTTTGTCGCTTACGAGCCGAAACAAACACCTGCCTACACTGATGTAAACAGCCGGAACGACTGGCAATTCATTATGGTCGGGCAACGCTGGGAGTTTCTTGGGCATCCCGAACTGATTGATAAAACGGTCTGGATGAAACTAAAATTTCGGGTGTCGGCTCCGTTGAAAGGCTACAAAATTGGTTTCTTCGCCAGCATGATTGACGACGAAGGGACGGTTTATCTCAACGGCAACCCGGTGGGAAAATTCAAATACCTCACGGGTGGCAAGGTTCCGCATCCGGTCGATGTCGATTTAACCCCGGCTCTGCGATGGGATGGCGAAAACGAGTTGATGGTCGAAATTCGGGATGTGGTCAGGCAGCGCATGGGCGGCATTATTGGCAGCGCCTGTTTGTACAAAACGCTGGCCAATACCCTCACCGAAAACGGGGGCATTCAGCTAACGAATCCGACCGATGAGCCATTGGCTGTGCTGTTGCATCAGGGCGATGTGCGGTTAGTAAAAGGCGGTCAGCAAACCTTCGACCGGCAAACGCTGGCGATTCTGCACACGCCACCGTCTATTCTGCGTGCTGATGAGCTAATCATCGTGGCACCCGCCAAAAACATTCCCGCCAAGAAATACCTGACGGTCAACCTCGACAATATCAATCCAACAACCGTTACGGAGCCGTTGAGCATCACGGTCGGGGCCTTACCGACGACTGTCAACCAGTATGCCCAACTTACCATACCGATTGACGTAAACGGCACCTTCACCAACCCCTTCGACCCCAAACAAATTACCGTTCAGGCCATTATCGAAACGCCATCGGGCAAAATCGAGAAGGTAGCCGCCTTCTTTGGGCAGGATTTTGAACCGGTGAGTCCGGGGCCGGAGCAGGAAATTCTATTGCCCATCAAAGGCAATCCCTGGAAACTCTACTACCGGCCCCGCGAAACCGGCGTGCATAAAGTAGAACTGTTCGCTCAGGACCGTAGCGGTTTGCAACGGGCAGTGGCGGGGAGTTTTGAGTCTGTCGCGTCGACCGCACGCGGCTACCTCCGCAAAAGTACGGTTGAACCCCGGCTCTTTGAATTTGACAACGGCGAACCCTACTACGGACGCGGGCCGAGCGGCTGGTTTCGGGGCAGCCGGTTCCTGTTCGGGGGCAATATCCGCTGGGTACCGTATAAAATGCTGGACGAATATTACGCCCGTAAACAGGCAAACGGTAGCAATTTCGAGTATTTAGCGACCTTCCACTTCGGAACCCTTTATATCAAGGATGGCTTTGTCGATCAGCAAGTTGCCTGGAAAATGGAGCAGTCGCTGCGGAGTATGGAACGGCACGGATTATACTGGATTGTGTTCCACGATGGGGTTTTGCGGTCGTTCCAGAACGGTTTCGAGACGCTGCCCTATTCAACCGCGCAGGGCGGCCCCTGCCACGACATCAATGAAGTTTACACTCATCCGGTGGCCCTGGAGATGCAGAAAAATGAACTCCGCTACATGGTGAGCCGGATGGCCGACAGCCCGTCGCTCTGGATGTGGAACTGTGGCGACGAAAGTCAGCCCGGCACCAAACTCTCGAAGGTGATGGTGCGCGACTGGCTCAAAGAACTGCACGGATACATCCGCCAGACCGACATCTATGGTCATTCGCATTCCATCGGCGAGTACGAAAACGCGGTGCTGAACGGGGGCGACGTGGTGTTGCTCGGCGACTGGTACTATCACAACGACAACCGGGGCGACGAGTACGACCAGCTTTGCAACGGTGAGAAAAGCAAGGACAACGTTGGCTATAACCTCTGTTTGCAGGAAAAATTCAGGGACTGGAAAGTGCCGGTCGTCAACATCGAGGGCGGCATTTGCCAGTACGATTATCTGGCGGGCTGGCTGAGTGGCGAAAAATACAAAAAGCAGTTTCCCGAAGCCATTGATTTTCATCAGCATTTATGGGTAAGCCTGTTCACAAAAATGGCCGCTGGTGGCACCGAATGGCTCAATCAGGTCGTGGATGACATGAAAGAACTCTATCATGCGAAAGCCGTGGAAAATTACATTCAGGGCGAACCCCTGACCCGAACGTTTCATGAGGTAATTACGCCGACTGTGTCGGATAAAGGCCTGCGGAGCTTTGGCCTGCAAACCAACGCCAAAACGCTGGTCTGGGTTGATAATCAGTTTTATACCTGGTACAACATCGGCGTGGAACGGAAAGCACCGATTGCCGTCAAAAAAGCTACGTTACAGGTGCCGGTGAAGCGGGCGGGTGTATATCAGGTAGAAATCTGGGATACGCGCAAGGGTGAAATTACGAAGAAAACACCCGTGAAATCCAACGGTTCGGTAGTGAACGTGGCTCTGCCGGATATAGATAAAGATTTAGCGTTGAAACTCATTTATCAGGCTCAGTAAAATGCTACGACCCGCTTTAGACCTATTCTTTCCGCCCACCGACGAGCAACTGACTTTCGCCAAACAGATTGGCGTGGACGACATTGTCCTGTTTGCCACGAGCCTCGAAAGCTGGTCCGAATTGTCGTTCAAAAACCTGACTTCTATCCGCAACCGGGTCGAAGATGCCGGGCTTCGGCTGTTTTCCATCGAGACCGTCCCCGCTCACTTCTACGACCAGATTATCCTCGGCAAGTCCGGCAAAACCGAGCAGCTACGCGCCTATCAGGAAGCCGTCGATAATATGGGACGGGCTGGTGTTCAGCACCATAGCTATAACTGGATGCCGACCGGCGTTTGGCGCACGACCTACAGCTACCGGCTGCGGGGTGGAGCCAAAGGCATTGCTTTCGACCAGAAAGACATCGACAACGCCCCCTTCAGTTTCGACCGGGCCTACGAAGAGGCCGAGTTTTGGGAGTATTATGAAGACTTCATTACCGAACTATTGCCCGTAGCCGAAGCGGCTAATATCAAGCTATCGGTCCACCCAAACGACCCGCCCATTGATAGCATCGGTGGGGTGCCGCAGTTGTTTCGCAGCAAAGCCGCCTTCGACCGGGCGATGGCAATCAAACCGTCTGACAATCACGGGCTAACGTTCTGTCTCGGTGGCTGGTCGGCGATGGGTTTTGGGGAAACGATGGCCGATGTCATTCGAGAGTACGGGCCGCAGGGAAAACTGCATTACGTACATTTTCAGTCGCACAACGGCGTGCCGCCGTTCTTCTCCGAAAACTTCGTCGAACTGGCTGATTATAGCCCATTTGCGGTGGTGAAGGCGTTGCACGACGTTGGTTTCGACGGGGTGATGATTCCGGGCCACGTACCGCAACTGATTGGCGATTCGGAATGGCGCAATACCTACACCGTGACCGATACTGAACGCAGCCCGGCCCGTTACACCCACCCGATGGGCGGTCACCGCTCGCGGGCCTACACGATTGGGTTTATGAAAGGATTAATATCGGCACTAAACACATGAAAACCCTACGCGGCATCACCTGGAACCACACGCGCGGCTATGCGCCATTGGCCGTTACGTCGAAGGTCTGGAACGATTTCCACCCCGACGTGACGATTGACTGGCACATTCGTTCGCTGAAGTCCTTCGGTGAAGACGGATTGGACAGTTTGGCCCGGCAGTACGATTTGCTGCTCATCGACCATCCGTTTATGGGCGCGGTGGCCCGGTCGGGGCTGTTCCTGCCGTTCGATGATTATCTGTCAGCGAATGAGTTAGCGGTTTTGCGGGGCCAAAGCGCGGGCGCGTCGTTCGCAAGTTACGAGTACAATGGGCACGTCTGGGCACTGGCGGTCGATGCGGCCACGCAGGTATCGGTGGCTCGTGCGGACTGGTTTGAACAGGAAAATCAAGCGGTGCCGCAAAGTTGGGATGAGGTGGTTGAACTGGCCAAAGAGACCGGCAAAGTGGCGATGCCAATGGCGCCAATGGGTTTGTTATGCGGATTTTATTCGCTGTACGCCAATCAGTTCGAGCAGCCATTTACATACGAGGAGAAATGGGCGATAGACGAAGAAAAAGCCGTTTTTGTCCTGAATCAACTCCGGGATTTGTACCGCGAAATCGGCCCCGACGCCCTACAATACTATCCTGTTCCGCTGCTGAACCGCATGGCCCAAACCAATGAGCTAATTTATATGCCTATCACATTCGGCTACGCCAATTATGGCATGGCAGGTTACGCTCAATATAAACTCACCTTCGGCCCGTTGCCCGGTTCCCGGCCGGATGGAGCCACGCTGGGGGGTGTCGGCATCGCCATCTCGTCGCAGACCGAACACCGCGAAACAGCCCTGAACTACGCGCACTGGATTGCCGGAGCCGATTGTCAGTCAACACTTTACGCACTGAGTGGTGGTCAGCCCGCCAACCGCATCGCCTGGGAAAGTCCGTTGCTGAGCCAACTCACGAACAATTTTTATGACAATACCCGCACTTCACTTGATAAGGGTTTCATGCGGCCCCGCTTCGATGGCTACCACGAATTTCAGAGCGAAGCCGCCCGGTTGTTACAACAGTATTTGATGGACGATGGCCAGCCTGAAACAGTGTTTAGGCAATGGAAAACAACCTATAAAAACGCTGGTGCCGGTACGCCGGAGCGGCCAGCCCGACCGATACCATGCGATTAGCGACTAAGAAAGCCCTCGTCACCGGAGCCTCGCGGGGTATCGGTAAAGCCATTGCCCTGCGGCTGGCGCAGGAGGGCTGTGCGGTAGTGATTCATTACCACGAAAACCGCGAAGAGGCTGAAGTCGTTGCCCAAACCATTCGCCAAAATGGTGGAACCGCGCACCTCCTGCAAGCCGACCTCACCGATGTGCAACAGGCAATTCGGCTGGGTGAGCAGGCGTGGGAAATAGCCGGTGGGCTGGACAGTCTGATTAACAACGCCGGCATTTCCTACAAACAGCACTTTCTGGACATAACCGAAGCTGATTTTGAAGCCTTTACGTCCGTGAATTTCAGAAGCACCACGTTCCTGACGCAGACCGTTGCCCGGAAGATGGCGGAGACCGGCACCGAAGGCAGTATCTACACCATTACCTCGGTGAACGGCATCCGGCCCGGTCTAGGTCTGACGATGTACGGAGCCACCAAAGGCGCACTGGAAACGCTGATGCGCGGGGTGGCGATGGAACTGGCTCCGCATAACATCAAGGTCAATACGCTCGCTCTGGGTGCTATCGACACCGATATGACCGCCCCTGTCCGGGGAAATCCTGAGTTGCTGAAGACTGTCAATGAGGGAATACCGATGGGTCGTTTTGGCCAACCCGACGAAATAGCGGCCGTCGTTGTGGATTTGGTGGTGTCGGGCAGTTACCTGACCGGGGCTTCAATTACAATTGATGGGGGATTGCTGCTCATGCGGGGTTATGGAAAACCAACCAAATACGAAAAATAGCCATGCTGAAATACTACCTCTATAGCCTGCTTATACTCTGGCCGGGATTGCCCGTGCTGGCCGGGAAGCCAGTGGAGCCGGACGTTTACCAGACATTGCGGGAGCGATTTAATGCGCTCACGTTAACTGCCTTCAATCAGTCCATCCCGCTGGATTCGACGCTGCTGACGCTCCGGCCGGATGGAAGCTGGCCCGATATTGCCTATGCCGAACAGTCGCCCAGCCGGTGGGCAGCCGCTACCCATTGGGACCGGATTGAGCAGTTGACCCAGGCATACCGCACGGTTGGTCATCCGTTTTATAACCGGCCCGATGTGAGCACCAAAGCGCTGGCAGCAATCGGCTGGTGGAATCAGCAGAAGCCCGTCTGTCGCAATTACTGGTGGAACGCCATCGGTATTCCGCTGAAAATGGGCGAAGCATTATTGTTGCTGGGAAAGGAGTTACCTGATAACCAACGAACTGCTGGTATTGCGCTGATGAAAGTAGGCGTGAAACCGGATTTTTATGATTACCACGGGCCTGCAACAGGCCAGAATCAGGTTTGGCTCGCAACAATTCACGCGATGGCAGCTATACTTGAGAAAGATGAAGCGGGCCTGAAACGCGCATTTTCGGCCATTTGGGCCGAAATTAAAGTAACCACTGCGGAGGGGATTCAACCCGATAATAGTTTCCACCAGCACCGCGCCCAACTGTATTCGGGTGGTTACGGATTAGGTTTCACCCGGAATATTGCCCAGGTCATTAAGCTAACGCAGGCTACCCCTTACCAGATTCCGGCGGAGAAGCAGGCTGTTTTTGATGCCTACGTTCTGGAGGGGCAACAGTGGATGATTCGGGGACGACCTGGGGCCGCGTTCGGCCGGGCCGCGTTCGGCTTCGATTATAGTGCGGTTGGCCGCGAAATCGTCCGACCAGCTTCGGTCAATACGATGGCTACCGGAGCGGGCCGACTCAGCGGCTTAGGGAAACTACTGGCTGAGTTGTCCGGTCCGCGCCAACCAGAATATCAGATGCTGGCGAATCGGCTGGCGGGCCAACCGGGACCTCCCCTGTTGGGCAACCGGCACTTCTGGCGGTCTGATTTCATGACTCACCACCGGGCGGGTTATTATACGTCCGTCAAGATGACCTCTAACCGGATTTTGTCAGGCGAGTCGGGGAATGGCGAAAACGGGAAAGGCTACTACTTAGGGCACGGCGTTCAGTTTATTTACCGTACTGGTGAGGAGTACACCGACATTTTTCCGGTCTGGAACTGGCGACGACTGCCGGGTACGCTCCTTGAACAATCCCCGCAACCACTGCCCTTGTTCAACTGGGGTGAAGGGTCAACCGGAACCACTGGTTTTGTCGGGGGAGTATCAGACGGCACCTACGGGCTGGCGGCTTCAGACTACAAACACGGCCAGGTTTCGGCTCGTAAAGCCTGGTTTCATTTCGACAACGAAATCGTTTGCCTGGGCACCGGCATTTCCTGCACGAGTGATTATCCGCTTTATCAGACGCTGAACCAATGTCTGTTAACAGGCGATGTCTGGGCCTCCACCGGATCTGAACAAACTCGTGAACTGATTAAAGGAGCGCAGGTTCTACCGCAAACACACTGGATCTGGCACGACTCGGTGGCCTATGTTTTTCCCGGCAACCCAACCGTTCACCTGCGTACCGATGCACAGACCGGTGCCTGGCGGGACATCAACAACAGCCCGTTTTATTCAGCCAAACCGCTATCGATTGATGTCTTCAACCTGTGGCTGGATTTGGGAAAACAGGCCCGGAATCAGACGTATCAGTATCTCATCCGACCCGGTGTTTCGGCAAAGGACATGAGCCAGTATAAAAATCCGGTGGTCGTGTTGCGGAATGATAGCACACTACAGGCCGTGCGGCATGTGGGACTGAATGCAACGCAGGCCGTTTTCTATCAGCCCGGTACGCTCGATGATGGCAATGGGCTTCGGCTCCAGACTGATAAGTCCGTGCTGTTAATGGCTCAGCGTCAGGCAAACGGTGACCTCGCCCTGACGCTGTCAAACCCAAAAAACGAAGCCTTGCAGGTGCAGGTGACAATCAATAAGCACTTGATGTGCGACGCCTGTGTCTGGTCCGAGAAAAGCGGGACGACTACTGTTTCGGTTGAGTTGCCGTCGGGCGAGCAGGCGGGTCGGAGTGTGACTAACTCGTTGAAAGGTAAATAGTTGCTGTGGATTCAATAATTTTCCATTCCCCGTTGCTGTGTCCTCACAGCAACCTCCTCGGTAGGTAAGCGCAGGCTGACGCATAGGTTGCTGTGAGGACACAGCAACGGGATGAGAAACCACAAGCTCAACAGAAACCATAGAAACCACAGAATCAAACCTGAACCGATAAGAATGAAACTTTCCTTCCTCTTTTTTGGCAATACCCCCGACGAAAAATGGGTGCTGGCGCGGCAGATGGGCATTCAATACGCCATCGCCAAACTCGCCCCAGAGTTGACCCGTGACGACGGACCGGGCCAACTGGCCATCTGGAACTTCGACTCGTTCCAAAAAACGCACGATGTTTTCGCCGAAAATGGCTTTCAACTGATGGGTTTAGAGGGCGATCAGTTCGATATGACACGGATTAAACTCGGCTTGCCGGGCCGCGACGAAGACCTTGACCGCTACCGGCAGATGCTCGAAAACATGGGTCGGCTGGGCGTGAAACTACTCTGCTACAACTTTATGGCAACGGGCTGGTATCGCACCCACAAAGACCTGCCCGAACGCGCCGGAGCACTCGTGACCGGCTTCGATTACGAAACGGCCCGACAACAGCCCATGACGCAATACGGCGAAGTGCCCGCCGAAAAAATCTGGGAAAACTACGCGGAGTTTCTCGAAAACGTGCTGCCCACTGCCGAACGGGCGGGCGTTCAGATGGCCCTGCACCCCGACGACCCACCGGTGCCGTTGCTGCACGGGATTGGCCGGATTTTTATCAATGCCGATGCCACCCGAAAGGCTTTATCGCTTTCCGATAGTCCAGCGCATGGGCTGACGTTCTGCCAGGGAACCTACACGACGATGGGCGAGGACATTCCGGCCCTGATTGACGAGTGGAAAGACCGGATTCGGTTCGTTCATATCCGTGACGTAGTCGGTACGCCCAACCACTTCCGCGAAACCTTCCACGACAACGGCCCCTCCGACATGGTAGCGGCTTTTCGGGCGTATCACGATGCGGGCTTTGCCGGACCAATTCGCTCCGACCACGTCCCGACGATGGCGGGCGAAACCAATCAGGCGCTCGGCTACGAAATGAAAGGCAATCTGTTTGGCATCGGCTACATGAAAGGCATCATGGACGCACTGACCATCCCGACAGTTGGACGACAAAACGCATTCATACGCTCACTAACATAACTCATGCGCCCATTAACCGCTTTACTCCTTTTTCTGGCACTTCAATCACCTGTTAAGGCTCAGGATAGTGTGACGATCAGTTCCCCGTCCCTAAAAAATCTGTACGGCGACCTGGTACCGGGTACGTCCCAGCGATTCAATAGTATCCTGACAGCAAGCCTTATTCTGCCGGATACGAAAGTAGAGGAATGGCCGGTTATACGGGCCAAAATCTATGACCGGGTTATCCGTAACTGGGGAACATCGCCCGTGCCTTATCAACCGACTGTCAACAAGTTCGAGGAGACGGGTCGGTATGTCAATCTGGGATTAACCCACATCAAATACCGGTTTCAGGTAGTAGACGACATCTGGATTGAAGCTGTTTGTGTGCTGCCTAAAGACTATAAAGAAGCCAATCAATACCATACAATCCTATGCGTACACGGGACGAACGGTGCTTTGGGGAAAGATACCAATCTGGGTACCCCAAAAAACAGGGCGTATGCTATTGATATGGCTCAAAAAGGATTCGTAACCTTTTCTGCCGACCAGTTTGGGTACGGAGCTACGATTAAAAACACGACGGAAGCCCAACTCTACAAATCATTTTACGAAAAATATCCCAACTGGTCGCTGCGGGGCATTCGAATGCTCACCCTGATTCGGGCCGTTGATGTGCTGGAGCAACTCAAATTTGTGAAAAAAGGTGAGTACGGATCAATGGGTAATTCATTAGGTGGCAGCTCGGTTTTGTTCCATACCGCCATTGATAACCGGGTCAAATCGGCAGTCGTATCAACCGGCACCAGTCCCTACTACACCAATGTTTTTCGGATTATGGCGCGTGGTAAATTAGACGAACCACTCCGGGCGGCTCAACTCGCCCAAACCGGCATACCGAACTACGACATACACGAAGTGATCGCCCTCTGCGCCCCCCGCGCTGTGCTGTTTCTTGAACCGTTCAACGATCCCTACAACCCCGACGTGATGGCTAATTTCAAGGTATTTTACGATGCCAGTGCGGTCTATAAACTGTTGGGAACGCCGGGTCGGGCTTCGATGCTCATCCACGGAGACGGCCACGACACCATCGAAAACGTGCGGGATTATGCCTATAAATGGCTGGAGCGATACTTAACTACATCGAAATTAACAAATTGACAGGTAGCGTACCCCGCTGTAATTAAAACCTAAAATGACTCAACTCCAGCCAACCGGCTTTTCCAGGTGGAAACTGCTCATCCTGCTATGGTTAGCCTTCTTCCTGAACCAGGCCGACCGCCAGATTTTCAGCGTGGTGCTGCCCCTCATTCGCACCGACCTGGGTCTGAGCGATGCCGACCTGGGCCTGATTGCGGCAGCCTTAGTGTGGACGTATGGGCTGCTGGTGCCGATAGCGGGTTTCGTGGGCGACCGGTTTTCGCGCCGGAACATCGTCGGGATTAGCCTGCTGTTCTGGAGCCTGTCGACACTATCAACGGGTTTTTGCACAACCCTCTGGCAGTTTATCGGCTTGCGGGGAATGGCCACCGGTGGGGGAGAAGCGTTCTACGCGCCATCAGCCAACGCGCTTCTGGGCGAGCAATACCCCGAAAGTCGGTCGTTTGTGCTCTCGCTTCATCAGACCGCTGTGTATGCCGGGATTGTGCTGAGCGGCCTGATTGCGGGCTACATCGGTCAGCATTATGGCTGGCAATATGCGTTTTTTCTGTTCGGTGGCTTCGGTATTGTGCTGGGTGGCATTGTGCTGCTGTCGTTACCCAAAGACCGGCCCACTATGGCTACTGCCCCCGATTCGGTCGGGAAAACGGCGAGTTATTTGATTCGGAATCCAACGGCAATCCTGCTCACGCTCGGCTTTGCCTGCATGGTGTTCGTCAATGTGGGCTATGTGACCTGGATGCCCTCGTTTCTGGGCGAAAAATTCGGTTTGTCGCTCACGGCGGCTGGTTTCAACTCGCTGTTTTATCATCATGTCGGGGCGTTTCTGGGCGTATTAACGGGCGGGCGGCTGGCCGACCGGCTGGCGAAAACGCGGCCCCAAAGCCGGTTGTGGCTACAGGCTGGTGCGCTGGCCGGAGGTGCCCCGTTTATTTACTGGATGGGCAGCAGCACCACCGAACTGGAGACCTACATCGCCCTGTTCGTTTTCGGGCTGTTCCGGGGTGTTTATGATTCCAACATCGTAGCCTCGCTCTACGAAGTGGTGCCCGTTCGGTGGCGGTCGTCGAGTTATGGCCTGATGCTGATGGGGGCGTTTCTGACGGGTGCCTTTGCGCCTTATTTGCTCGGTGTGCTGAAACCGACGCTGGGGCTGTCGGCGGGCTTATCGGGCCTGTCGGTCAGCTATTTGCTTGGAAGTTCAGCCATCGCCACAGCCGCCTATTTCTTTTTCAAGCGCGACCATCAAGCCGCGCAACCAACCCTTACCGCACCGGCGGACCGGCCAACTCTGCAACTATGAGAAACTACCTGAAAATTAGTTGTGGCTCAACTAAAGATACCCCCAATCTCCTGAAAGACAGGGCTCTTAAGTGCTGTTTTTTAACGCTGAAGGCGTGGCAGGATTATAGCCAAAACGCGCCGAAAGTCCGTTTTGAACCCCGAAGGGGTGACATTATTTCACCCCTTCGGGGTTCAAAACGGGCGACTGTATCTGTTTTCTATAATCATACCATCCCTTCGGGATTAGCACGTAACAGCCCTGCCCTGAAGGGCGCTAAAACCTCCGGATTCAAAAGCCCGGCAGCGGCCGACCGTCCTTCAGGGGTTAGGGGTATTTTTAGATTCATGAAATACGCCCTCTTTTTTCTGCTTTCTGCCATCACCCAAATTGCTACGGCTCAGCAATCCGACACCACTGGCAAGAAACTCTGGCAACCGTATCGCATTACGCCCCGGTCTGGTAGTCAGCACGTTAACCTGTCAGGCAGCGGCTGGCAACTGTCACATACCGACAAGCCTGTTTCGGTTCTGAGTGAGTTGAAGACGGCGGCTAAAGAGCCATTTCAAACCAGCGTTCCGAACTCAATTCACTGGTCGCTGTTCAAGGCCGGAAAGTTGCCGCATCCGTATGCCCACAAAAATTCGGAGCTGTATAAATGGACCGATGAGAAGGTGTGGTATTACCGCAAATCCTTCCCAACACCCGCTAATGCCGCCGGAAACAATGCGTTCCTGTGCTTCGATGGCGTCGATTATTTCGCAAAAGTCTGGCTCAACGATTCGCTCGTTGGTCAGCATGAAGGCATGTTCGGCGGGCCGACCGTCGAAATTGGGCGACTGCTGAAATCGGGAGGCACTAACGAACTCGTGGTGGAAGTGCGGGCGGGCAACTGGGGTAATAAATCCACTGATTATGAGAGCCTTCCACGCAACGGTTCGGGCGAACGCGACTACAGCAAACGCACGGGCTACAACCCCCGTGCCAGTGGCCGGATTGTCAAACCCTGGGTGATTTCGGGCGGTTCGGGGGGCGAAGCGTTTTTCAGCGTGGGCATGTGGCAGGATGTTCGGCTGGAAATTGTGCCGCCCTACCACCTCGAACGCCCCTACCTGACCACGCTTTCTGCCGATGCCAAACAGGCCCGTCTGCACCTCTCCTGCGAAGTGTTCGCTGAGTCGCATTCGCTCACCTACCAGCTTCATCCCTGGAACAATACCCAAATTCATCACCACGATGGGCGCGTTCCCGGCACGGCTGCAGCTCCCAAAAATGCATCGGTTCTGATTGAATTAGTGGACGATACGGGTAAAATCGCCTTTTCGACGGAGAGGCCGATGACCTTGTTCAAGGGCCGCGTATTCCTGGAAGAAGACCTGACGATTGCCAACCGCAACGGCGGTGATGCGGCATTCCGACCGCCCAAACTATGGAATCCGAATGGCCTCGGTGATGCTAATTTGTATCAGGTGCGGCTGTCGCTCAAACAGGATAACAAGGTACTCGACCGGCTCGATTTCACAACCGGCATCCGCACCATCGAGCGCGTCCGAACGGCGGGTCCGCGCTACAGCGACCGCTGGGAAAACTGGCAGTTTGTGGTCAACGGCAGGAAGCTATTCGTGAAGGGCATGAACTTCACCCCGCAGGATGTCTTGCTCGATTTGAACCGCGAACGCTACCGATGGACGCTCGAAGCGGCCAAGAAAATGGGCGTTCAACTCATCCGCATCTGGGGCGGTGGCCTGCTCGAATCCAACCATTTGTATGACCTCTGCAACGAACTGGGCATCATGGTCTGGCAGGATTTCCCGATTGGGAATCAGGATACGCCCGGCTACCCGCAGGACATCTGGGAAGCGCAGGTGGTGCAGAACATCGTCCGGCTGCGAAACCACCCGTCGCTGGCGGTCTGGTGCGGGGGTAACGAGTTTAACCCCTATTCCTACGGTAACGCAGCCACGCTCGGCATTCTGGAACGAAATCTGGATATTTTCGACAAATCGCGGCTGTACGTCCGCACCACGCCCGACGACGGCAGTATCCATACTTACCCCGACATGGACCCCGTCTGGTATGGCGTCGGGTATCGCTACGAACCCTGGATTTCGGAAACGGGTATGCATAGTTTGCCCGAGGCCGGATTGTTTCGCGAACTCGTTGATAATAAGGAATTTAGCGGTCTGGGTAAGATGTGGGATAAGGAATTTTACAAAGACCACCCGGAGTTCATTCATCACTTCACCGAATACGGTCCCGGTCGGGTACCGCGCATGTTGAGCCGGGCTTCGCACATTACCGACGTGACGGACCCAACGATTGAAAGCATTTCGGAAGCGTCGCAGGTGGGGGCGGGGGAGTTTTATCAGGTTTTTTCGGAGAAAGTGCAGGGCAATTATCCGGTCACGGCGGGGCTGATGCCCTGGGTGTTCAAGCGTCATTGGCCCGTTATCGCCATTCAGTTGATGGACTGGTTTGGTCATGCCGGAGCACCGTATTATTTCCTGAAACGAACCTACGAACCAACGCATATTTCGCTCGACATCGACCGGCTACTGTGGAATGCGGGCGATAAATTTCCGGTGAAGTTGTCCATCACCCACGCGTCCGATCAGCCGCTGACCAACGGGAAAGCCACGGTTCGGGTTCTGGATAAAGCCTTTAAACCACTCTGGAACAAAACGCAGGCCGTTTCGCTAACCGCCGGGCCATCGGTACTAAAAACCGTTGTTGGCGAGATGACGATTCCGGCTGATTACCGCGACCAGTTCTTTTTCGTCATCACTGAACTGACTGATGCCAGCGGCAAACTGATTTCGCGCTCCACCTACTGGCCCCGCACGACCAGCAAACTCGACGATGCTGCCTTCCGCCAGAAGTACCTGACCGAGCCGCTCACTCCCTGGCCGACGTTTGAGAAGGGCCCATTTCTGAAGCCAACCGTTGCCGCATCCGATACGAAACTACTGCTGACGGTGCTGAGTGAAAGAGCATTGGATGGCAACCGGAGCAGCCTGCAAGTGCGGGTTCAGAACACCGGTCGCATCCCGGCGTTTATGACCCAGCTTGATATTGCCGGGGCTAAACGGGCCATCGTTGCCTCCGACAATTTTTTCTGGCTCGAACCCGGCGAAACCCGCAACCTGACCGCCGACATGCTGTGGCGGGCTAATACTGGTCCTGAAAAACCGAGCGGCCCGGTAACCGTGCAGGTATCGGCCTGGAATGCACCAGCCGTTCAGCAACCGCTCAAGATGAGTCACCCCACCCCAACCCCTCCCCGGTAGGGAGGGGCTAAAACCTCCGGGTCCAAAGCCCCTCCCTACCGGGGAGGGGTTGGGGTGGGGTGGTCAGGGTAAAGCAAGCGAAAATTTTGTATCAACTAATCAATTAATCATAACGCACGTATCACACATGGAAGTTATCACCCAATCGTATCCCGTTCGCAAGGTTGCCGTACACTATGACCCGGCCGAAATTGCCGCCCGCTACAAAAAACTGTATGCGGCCTTAGTTTCCGACGCGCTCGAACACATGGGCTACCACAGCCAGTGCATGGCCAGCGGCATTTATCCGCTTACCCACACCATGAAAGTGGCAGGTCCGGCGTTCACGGCGCACGGCATTGCTACGCCCAGTCGCGACGAAAAAATCCACGACATCCGGCTGGGTATGTTCAAGAGCATGACCCCCGGCGTGGTGCAGGTCCGCGACACTCAGGGCGACACCTCCTGCGGGCAGTTTGGCGAGATTTCGGCGACGGCGGCCCACGCTCACGGCTGCGTGGGAGCGGTCATCGACGGCTCCACCCGCGATTCCAACTACCTCATCGACATGGACTTTCCCACGTTCTGTCGGTTTCGGAATCCGGTTGAGGCTTTTGGGCGGTTTATGGTGGTCGATTACCAGATTCCGATTTATGTGAAGGGCATGGATGGACTGCTCAAAATCAATCCCGGCGATTATATTTTCGGGGATAACGACGGCGTGGTCGTGGTGCCTCAGGAACTCACGATTCAGGCACTCGAACTGGCCGAAGAGTGGTTTGCCAGCGAAGCCCGCAGCCGGCAGGCGATGGCCGACGGTCGCGACCCGTTCGATGTGTATGAGGAGTATGGCCGGTTTTAGGCTGTTCAGATGAAGTAAGAAGTCAGGATTGACAGTTTGTCGTTGCTGTATCAAAATTTTCTAAAACTTCATTGTTAAGCAACAGGTTGCGCCAGTGGGAACTACACAGATGGGGTAGCGTTCCCACTGGCATTTTTGTTTTTGGGAGGGGAAGTGAATTCTGAAACATCAATTTTAACAAACGACAATGTCAGGATGAATGGTCAGAGAGAATGGACGAAAACCGACGGCAGCACTTTTTTACTATCGGTTAATGGGCAGCCGATGGGGCAACTGACCCTTCATGTATCAGATGGTTCAGCTACCGCTTTGGTTAGCGGGAAAATGTACGCCATTAAGCACGTTGGATTCTGGAAAAGCCGCCTTGTTATCACCGATGAATCGGGTGAAGAGCAGCTCAGGGCGTATCCAGAAAAATGGTATGCCAATTCATTAATCGTGGACGTTGGGCAGGAGCGGTATTCGCTTATCATCTGGAACAATCCAATGGCCGAGTGGAAGATTATTGATCAGAACAGGAAACTCGTGCTGGCTTATGGGTTGAGTGTTGAGCAGGGATTACCAATTACCCGGATCACGTCGTCAACCCACCCGCCTGTCCTGTTTGATTTTCTTTTGTGGTATCTGTTTTATCCGGTTATCCAGGAAAATGCCGGGGATGCGTACCGATTTACAACCCAAATCACGTCGGAAGTTTAGCCGTTGTGCGGTTTTGTCAAGCCCCTGACCCGTCAATCCGAAAGTTCAGAAGAATTAACGGGCTATTGGTGTAACAAACCGGCGGCTTTTTGTACTAACCCTGCAAAAACGCAACCAGCCATGCAATTACTACCGGGTGCCAAAAAATCGCTTTCGTGTGCAAGAATGCAGCCTCAGCAACTCGACCGCCTTACTGACGAACAGCTTCGGGAACGGAAGATAAAAGCCGAAGAGATGCTCGTTGTAGTTGGTTTATTGATGGCGTCCGTTATCGGTATGGCCATAGTCTCCGAATTGTACGCACTGGCTTTAACCAGCATTGGGATGTATCCGGCGGCTGATGAGTACCTTAAGAAGCGAAAAGCCATTACGGAGCAACTCACAAAAAGATCCAGGTCTTGACCCTCCAGGATGAATTTGTCGAACGCATACAGACACACCAGGCTTTGGTGAACAAACTGGTGTATCTGTATGCGGATCAGGTAGAAGACCGGAACGATCTACGACAGGAAATTTTACTTCAGGCCTGGCGCTCATATCCCACCTTTCGGGGCGATGCCCGCTTTTCTACCTGGCTGTACCGCATTGGCTTAAACGTCTCGCTCACGATGCTCAACAGTCGAAAGCAGATGGTGCAGGCCGAACCGGCAGAGACTTCAGCCATGGGTGGGAATGACTTTGAATCGGTCGATCAGCTGCGGTATGTGCTTGGGCAGTTCGGCCCGGTCGACCGGACGTTGCTGGTCATGAGTATGGACGGGTACACCAACGAAGAAATCAGCGAAACGCTGGGTCTGAGTCACGCCAATGTGCGAACGAAACTGCATCGACTGCGTCAGAAAATCGAGAAATTATGGATATAAACGATAGCTGGAACTCGATTGACTGGCAGACATCGGAGTTTTCGTTTGCAAAAGACGATCTGTTGACCCAACTAAAGAGCCAGTCGAAAAATGCTATTTCCAGACTGCTGAAGGCCTACTGGCGACTGTATTTTTTCAGCTTAGCGTTTACGGTTATAACCCCACTGGCTATTCTGTTAAAACCACAGGAGCCAGAATTTGTGTTTTCTGTTGGGCTGATCGCAGTATACTGGGTTGTGCTAAGTGGGTTTCTGACCGTCAAATTCGCTCGTTTTAAGTTGCCTGACTTATCGGCCCGTCCCGCTGATGCCATCAGAGAAACGCTCACCCTGGTGCGTTCGATTAACGCATTCCAGGTTAATTTTCTCGTTTTTTTTATGCCGTTTGTTTTCCTGGGGAGTATGCTGGCCTCGCTTACGTATGGTGGAACACGCATTCATGAACTACTGGCCAATTGGGTGATTTTAGCGATTATTGGATTGAGTACACTCGGGGTTTTAGCCATTAGCCTGCGTTTCCGTCGGTATTTAGTTAACCGGAAATGTATGGCATTGATCGAAAAACTCGAAGCGAATCTACAGCAGGTAAAGACAGCCTGATACGAACAGAACACTAAGCAGAGCCTGACTTTAGTATCGCTGCATCATTCGTTCGGCTACCTGGGGTAACCACCGGTGAAGCAGGCGTAAGAGACGGGCACGGCCAATAGTCATCTCATAACGGTTTGCCTCCCAGCCGCGCATAAATTCATCGACCAATTGATTGGGGCTAATCTTGCCTGTTCCCCGACCTGCCGTCATGGGCGTATCGACTAAGGGCGGTATCACCTCAAACACACTTATATCTGTCAGTTGATAGCGTACCGCTTTGGTGAACACATGAATACCTGCTTTGGTAGCGGCATATACCGGAGCCGACGCTTTGGGTACGAAACCCAGCGTCGATGAGATATTAACGAGGGCCGGGTCAGGATTGGTTTTCAGCAGGGGCAACAGCAGGGCCAGCAGTTTGATGGGGCCCATGAGATTGGCCCTGATTTCGTAATCGACTTTGGGCAGCGCGTTCAATTCGGTGTCGAACTGATAGTTATACTGCACCGATGCGTTGTTGATGAGTACATTAAGCCGGGGATGCGTTTGCTCCATGTAATGAACCAGGTCGTCCAGTGCTTCCTGCCGGATGAGGTCGCCAGCAAACGTATGCAGCGCGGGACACGCTTCTTTGGCCTGTTGAAGTTTGGCCTGATCGCGGCCCGTAATAATGACTTCGTTGCCAAGTTCGGCCAGCCGCCGGGCCAGCGCGAAGCCAATGCCCGACGAGCCGCCGGTGATGAGAACAGTGTTTCCAACGGTTTTCATAGCTGTAAGTTGAGTTGGTTCCATCCCCTGCGCGAAGCAGGGAACGGAATAGGTTTATTTCGTAGCAATGGTTTCGACTTCAATCAGACAACCGGGCGCAGTGGCCAGCATCGGCAGCGGCACAATGCTGCTGGCCGGAAAAATAGTACTGCCCCATTCCTTACCGGCTACTTCGATAAGCACCTTTTTCTTCTCCGGTGTGAAATCGGCGATGTAAATGGTTTGCTTAACCACATGCTTCGTTGTCAGTCCTGCGCTTTCCAGGGCGATTCTGACGTTGCGGATTGTTTGCCGAACCTGCCCGGCAAAATCGGTGGAGACTAACTTGCCCTGGGTGTCAGAAGCCCACTGGCCCGAAAGAAAATACAAGTCGGTTCCGGCGGGCACTTTGCCCACGTGCGAAAACCCATTGTACATTGGGTTGAACAACCCGGCTGGATTGATGAAGGTGTTGCGTTCCTGTTGCAACACGACGGCATTTTGCGCGTTGGCGGCTGAAAGAGACATAGAAGTAATGAGTAAGGAAAACATGACTTTTTTCATTGTACCGATTGATTTTGGTGAAATCTGATGCAAAGAAAAAGGGCCTGTCGGCCCCGGTCATTTACATAGGTAAAGAAAGTAAAACGAATTTACGGCGTTGCCATAACACGCCGGATGCGGCTCAGTTGAGTGGGCGTCACGCCCAGATACGAAGCGATATGGTACTGCGGAATGAGTTGCTCGATGGGCCGGTGACGCTGCTGAAAAAGTTCGTACCGCTGACTGGCATTCAGCAGCACCATCTCCACTTCACGCTGTTCTTTCATCGCAAAATACTGTTCGGCCAACACGCGGGCTACGCGCTCAAGGTCGGGAAAACGGTCGTAACAGGCGCAGAACTGGGCGTAGTTCGCTACCCAGATGGTGCAGTCGGTGAGGGCCTGCTGATAAATCTGATTGGGCTGCCCCGTGACTAAGGACGAGTAGGCGCCAATCGTTACGGGAGCTGTGAAAAAGTGTTTGTTGTATTCCTGCCCATCGGCAGTGCGATAGAAAACCCGCACTAATCCTTCAGGCATAAACGCAAACGTCTCGGCCACCGTCCCTGCTTCCGCAAAATAGGCGTGTTTGGTGAGCGTTCGTTTCACAAATAACGGAGCAATGGCCTCCCAGGTGGCCAAAGAAACGGGCGAAATTGCGTTGAGAAATAGATAAAACGAATGGTCCATAGTTGAGCGAAAAATTACTACGCCAGAATTCCCTTCACTAATTTCCCCTCCACATCGGTCAGCCGGAACCGGCGGCCCTGAAATTCATAGACCAGTTTTTCGTGGTCGATGCCGAGCAGGTGCAGCAGCGTGGCCTGGAAATCATGCACATGCACCGGATTGTGCGCTATGTTGTAGCCAAACTCGTCAGTTTCGCCGTAGGTAATGCCGGGTTTGATGCCGCCACCCGCCATCCACATCGTGAAGCAGCGGGGATGATGGTCGCGGCCGTAATTGTCTTTGGTAAGCTTACCCTGCGAGTAATTCGTCCGGCCAAATTCGCCCCCCCAAATCACGATGGTGTCATCCAGCAGACCGCGTTGTTTGAGGTCCATGACTAACGCAGCCGATGCCTGATCGGTGGCCTTGCATTGCTTGGTTAGGCCTTTGGGCAGGTTGCCGTGCTGATCCCAGCCCTGGTGATACAATTGCACAAATTTCACGTCGCGCTCCAGCAATCGCCGGGCCATCAGGCAGTTGGCCGCGAATGTGCCGGGATTACGGGCACCGGGACCGTATAGATCGAACACCCAGTCGGGTTCGTCGGCGAGGTCGTTGACTTCCGGCACCGAGGTTTGCATCCGAAAGGCCATTTCATATTGGGCAATGCGGTTGCTGATGTCGGGATCGCCAGCGAGTTCGGCCTGAGCCTGGTTCAACTCGTTCAGCGCGTTGAGCATAGCCCGGCGGTCGGTGCCACTGTAGCCTTTGGGGTTGTTGAGGTACAGCACCGGGTCGGCACCGGAGCGAAACTGAACGCCCTGGTGTTTGGACGGCAGAAACCCGTTGCCCCACAGCCGGGCATAGAGTGGCTGATCCTGCGGGGCATCTTTCGACACCAGCACGATGAACGCCGGTAAGTTTTCATTGTCGGACCCCAGCCCATAACTCACCCACGAGCCAATACTGGGCCGACCCGCCAACTGATTGCCCGTTTGAAAAAACGTGAGCGCGGGGTCGTGGTTGATCTGCTCGGTGTACATCGACTTCACAAAACAAAGGTCATCCACGACTTTGCCCGTGAAGGGCATCAACTCGCTCACCCAGGCCCCACTGCGGCCCCGTTGCGCGAACGAATAGGGCGAACACACCAACGGCAGCGACGATTGCTGGGCGCTCATGCTCGTCAGTCGCTGCCCTTTCCGCACGGATGCGGGTAAATCCTGGCCGTGCATTTTCGCCAGCATCGGCTTGTAATCGAACATCTCCAACTGCGACGGTCCACCACTTTGAAACAGATAGACGACACGCTTGGCTTTCGGTATCCGGTGCGGCCCCGGCAGCAACCCGTCGGCGTTGGGTACTGTTGCCGGATTCGGCCCTGAAAAAAGCGTCCCCGGTGTCAACAGCGTGCCCAACGCCAGCGACCCCAACCCCAGCGAGGCTTTGGCCAGAAACGACCGGCGGTTGAGCGCGTCGGCCAGTTGTTGTTCGCGTTTCTGGTTCATCGTTTCATGATAAAAGCGTCTGAGTTCATAATCGTGCTGGCCACGACCGTAGCAGCCGCCAGCGCGGGCGCATCCACCGGCCGGATAGCCGTACCTCCGTCGCCACGGTTGGAAGACTTTTTATGGGCACCGGTACTAAGCCAGCCCTTCATTTTGCCTGGCGATTGCCTGAATTTCGTCCGTTCGTGCTGATACAGTTTCGTGACAATGGCCAGTTCGCGAGTCGTGGGTTTGCGGGCGGTCAGCAGCCGATAGGCGTAGGTCAGTTGGTCGGGTAGGTTTGGGAATTGCGTTACGGCCCGCTCGGCTATGACGCGGGCCGCTTCCACAAACTGCGGGTCGTTGAGCAGCACTAAGGCTTGGAGGGGTGTACTGGTTTTCTGCCGCTGCACGATGCAGTAACTCCGCGATGGCGCGTCGAAGGTGTTCATGGACGGGGGCGGATTGGTGCGTCGCCAGAAGGTGTACAAACTCCGGCGGTAGAGACTCGCACCCGAATCGGGTTTGTAGACTGCGTTGTTCACCGCCCACAGGCCATCGGGCTGGTAGGGTTTCACGCTCGGCCCGCCGATTTTTGTGGTTAGTAAGCCACTGCTGGCTAAGGCATTGTCGCGCACCATCTCGGCAGTTAACCGGAACGATGGGCCGCGCGCCAGCCAGATGTTTTCGGGATCCTGTTGCCGATGTTCGTGCCTCATCTGGGACGATTGCCGGTACGTTGCCGACAGCACGATAAACTTCTGCATCGCCTTCACATTCCACCTCTGCGACTTAAACCGTACTGCCAGATAATCGAGCAATTCGGGGTGCGTGGGCAGACCGCCCTGGTTGCCGAAATTATTCGCGTTTTTCTGGATGCCCGTGCCGAAATACGTTTGCCAGTAGCGGTTAACGACCACCCGCGCCGTGAGCGGATTGTTGGGGTGCAGGAGCCATTTGGCCAGTCCTAAGCGGTTTCGGGGCCAGCTTTTATCGAAGGGCAACACGCTGGCTGGCACGTTGGGCTGCACGCGGGGGCCGGGCGCGTCATAGACTCCGCGTTTAAGTATGTGGGTCGGGCGCGGGGTTTTCATCTCCTCCATTACCATAATTTCGGGGATGGTTTCGGCCACGGTATTACGCTCGGCGCGGAGTTTTTGGCGCTCGGCAAGCTGCTGCTGATACGCCGTCGATACGTTCGCTAAGTAGAAGTGAAACAGGTCGTTATCGACTAATGCCGATGACTGGCTGGAAACGGATTGTGCTAATCGGGCAATCTCCAGTGCGCTAAGTTCGCGATTATACACGGTCAACTCATCGACCAGGCCGTTTTTGAAACCGGCACCCCGCATATCGGCCCCGACCTGCAAACCGGGCTGCTGCTTTGAGAGGGATTTGCCTTTGGGCCAGATGATGTCTTTATAGAGATTGTCTTTTTCAGTTACTAACCCCGCTTCTTTGCCATCGACATACAGTTTAAGCCCACCCGCTTTGCTGGAGCCATCGTAGGTCATGGTCAGGTGAATCCATTTGTCTTTTGGCAAAGGCTGAGCGGTAAGCCGGATAAGGCTGTTGTAGGGCCACGTATGCGCCATGAGCAACTCGGCTTTGTGGTCGCGCAGGTTCAGGAAATACCCCCGGAAATTATAGAGAATGTCGCCCTGACCTTTATGCAGGATAACGCCCTTGCTCAGGTCTTTGGGGATGTTCACCCAAACGCCAATCGAAAACGGCTGCGACCGGTTGAAGATGCCCACGTTGCCTGCGTTCAAAATATCGTCGCCATTGGAGCGGAACGCTTTACCGAATTTTCCACCCACCAGCACCGGGTCGGCTACGGTTCCTTTGTCTTTCACAGAAACCTCGCTGACGAACTTTTTATCAACTAATTTATCGAAGGTGAAATGAGCCTGAAGTCCCTTTTTCAACTCAATGGCCGGGGCGGTTCCGGTCGCTTTGCGCCATTTTTCGAAAACAGGTTTTTCCTGAGCGATGATATGGTTCAAAACTTCGTCGGTGGCGTTGAGTTTTTTATCTAAAAAAGCCAGCAGACTATCGTGTTTGGTTTCGGTGAGGAGCAGGGTCGGCACGGGCATAGCATCATCCCACGAGATTTGCCCGACCTCGTCCACATTGTTGAAAAAGCCGAATAGGCTATAATAATCTTTCTGGCTGATGGGGTCGAATTTATGGTCGTGGCAGCGGGCACACTCGACGGTCAGACCCAGAAATGCCGTTCCGAGCGTGTTGGCGCGGTCGGCGACGTACTCGACCCGAAATTCTTCGTTCACAATGCCGCCTTCCATATTCTGCGAATGGTTGCGGTTGAAGGCCGTTGCCAGCCGTTGTTCGCGGGTAGATTCAGGCAGCAAATCACCGGCGAGTTGCCAGGTTGTGAACCGGTCGAAGGGCATGTTCTGATTGAATGTCTTGATAATCCAGTCGCGCCAGGGCCACATGGGGCGGTAGCGGTCAACGGTATAGCCATGCGTATCGGCAAAGCGGGATACGTCTAACCAGTCGACGGCCATTTTCTCGCCATAATGGGGCGATTTCAGGAGTCGGTCAACCACCTTTTCGTAGGCGTTCGGCGAGGTGTCGGCCAGAAACGCGTTGATTTCGGGGATGGTGGGCGGCAGGCCGGTCAGATCGAGGGTAACACGCCGGAGCAGCGTTTCTTTGTCGGCTTCGGGCGACGGTTTCAGCCCTATTGAGTCCAGTTTATTGAGAATAAAATAGTCGATTTCGTTGCGCGGCCAGTTCGTGTTGCTAACTGGCGGCAGGGCGTGTTTTTTGGGTTTGATGAGTGCCCAGTGCTTTTTGTATTCGGCTCCCTGTTCGATCCAGCGCATCAGGATGGCTTTTTCGTAATTTGTCAGCACCCGATTCGACGCTTTGGGCGGCATCCGGTCGTGTTCGTCGGTCGTGATAAGCCGGTAATACACTTCGCTTTCGGCCAAATCGCCGGGCACAATGGCGTGTTTGCCTTTCGCTTTTTTCAGCGCAGCATACGCGCCTTCCGGTGTAGCCAGGTCAAGCCCGGCTTTCTGGCTGTTTTTATCGGGGCCGTGACACAGGAAACACTTGTCGGACAGAATGGGCCGGACGTGCAGGTTGTAATCAACTGTTTTGGGTAACTGCTTCTCGAATCGGGCAATTTCCTGGGGCTTTTCGACGCCACCGCAGCGTTGAAGAAGGATACTGATGCCTATAGCCCAACCTGTGAGCCACCCGGTTCGGAAGACGTTAACGTTACCCAGCGGCATGATTCGTTAAGTTGTATTTACAGTAGAAACTATTGTACAAATATAGTGAAGTTGCCCGATGGATAATTAGTCTGTTTTACAACCCCAAGCGTCGGCCTGGCCCTGCCTAAAACAGGAGGGGGTACTAACTCCCCGTGTCTGTGTCCTCATAGACACGGGGAGATTCAAGCCTTTTTGATGAATAAATTCGCCTGACTATTTATCACCAACAGAACGCTGATTTTTATGACAGTTATGATTTTCAGTGATTTTTGTATTATTCTAACGAATTATTCCTTTTTACTGTATTAAACCATGACAAATCTTATCAATCATAAAAATCAGCGTTCTATTATATCAGCATAAATGATAAGAATTCTACATTTTATTCTTCTGGCCGCTCGTTGAACAACAGCTTATTGCCGTACCTATGGATTAGACACGCTGGCCATGATGCACGTGGGTACGCTTACACGGGAAGAGTCGTACCGGGCCTTCGGCCCTACATCAGTGCCGCATATTTTTATTTATGGCCCGGATCGACAGCTCCGCAAAGAATATAAAGGCGAAACCAAAATTGATGCTCTTCTCCAATACCTGTAGATTATGCTGAAACCCATTACCAAAACCTTCACCCGCCAACTCGACCAAACCGATTGCGGAGTCGCCTGTTTGTTGTCGGTCCTGCGCTATTATGGCGGAGATGCTACACGTGAGCGATTGCGTGAACTGAGCGGCACCAGCATTCAGGGAACCTCGTTGCTGGGGCTGTTTCAAACGGCGCAATCGCTTGGATTTCAGGCCGAAGGGTTAGAAGCCGAGGGGGTTCATAACCTACAGGAGGTTGAGGCTCCGGCTATTCTGCACGTTGTCATGGACGAAACGCTACAGCATTATGTGGTGTATTACCCCACCCCTGAAAACAAGGGAGGGGAGCAGAAACGGTATTGCATTGGTGATCCGGGTAGAGGTGTTGTGACGATGACCGCCGACGAACTGGCTGCCATCTGGAAATCGAAAGCCTTGCTAACCCTGAAACCAACGGCACAGTTTGTTAACACAGCCCAGAGTCGTCAAACGCAATGGCAGTGGTTTCGGGAACTCATCCGCGACGATGTGCCGCTGTTAGCGATTGCCGCCGGGTTAGGCGTAATTATGGCCTTGCTGGGCCTGTCGATGGCCTTGTTTTCGCAGAAACTATTAGACGAAATTCTGCCCAAACAGAATACCGAAAAACTTACGCTGGGTCTCTTACTCCTGTCGGTGCTGTTGCTGGCGCGGGCGGGCGTTGGCTACCTGCGCGGGTTTCTGTTGCTGCGCCAAAGCCGGGAGTTCAACGTTAGGATTGCCGATAGCTTCTTTCAGGATTTGCTCCAACTACCCAAAGCCTTTTTCGATACCCGCAAAACCGGCGATTTGGTTGCCCGGCTCAACGATACCCGGCCCATTCAGTCTACTATTAGTTTCCTGACGGGCAGTGTCATTATCGACACGCTGGTTGTGCTCATTACTGCCGGTGTGCTGTTCAACTACGCCTGGCAAATTGGTTTGCTGGCCTTGGTTAGTTTTCCGCTGTTCGGCTGGTTAATCTGGCGGTTCAACAACCGCATTATTGCCGGTCAGCGGGAGGTGATGGCGGCCTATGCCCGTACCGAAAGCCATTTTATCGACAGCATCAGCGGCATCGGGGCCATCAAAGCAGCCCGGCAGGAGAGCCTGTTTGCCCGCATTACCCAGGCAGTTTATCAATTCTTTCAGCAAAAACTCTACGATCTGGGTCAGCTGGGCAATCGGTATGGCTTGCTGAGCGAACTCATCGGCGTGAGTTTATTGGTGAGCATCATTGGCCTGACGGCGTTTATGGTGTTGCAAAAGCAATTGAAAATTGGTGAGATGATGGCCGTTGTCAGCTTAGCGGGCACGTTAATTGGCTCCGTTTCAAAGCTTTCTGTCACCAACATTCAGTTGCAGGAAGCCCGCGTTGCCTTCGACCGGATGCGCGAGTTTACCGAACCCGAAGGAATCTGCGAAGGCTGAACGTATAGACAAGTTTACTAACGACACAATGGTCGAGTCATTGACTGTCAATCACCTGACCTATCGCTTTCCGGGCCGACCTCCGCTATTGAGCGATGTATCTTTTGCCGTCCGGCGGGGTGAGGTTATTGGCATTGTGGGCGAAACGGGTTCCGGTAAAAGCAGGCTGTTGCAGATTCTGCAAAAGTTTTATGAGCCGGAAGAAAAAGGCCAAATCAAAGTAGAAGTAACCACTTCTGGCACAGCACTTGCGGATCAGAGTAGCCTGAACCTTACTAACATATCGGCAACAGACTGGCGTAGTCGGGTGGCCTGTGTGCCGCAGCCAATCGGTGCAACTCGCCGACAGGGTGTATGTCATGGAGAATGGTGTACTGCGATTGACAAGCTATGTTTCGACGGTCGCGTAACTAATTGCGAATGGAAAGGGGGTAGCTGTCTGTCCATCTATGCTTTACAAAGCAGTAGAAAGAATTTAACGTTCAGACAAAAACGCCCTCTCTGTATGCTTCGACTCACCGCTGGTGTCGTGTTGCTTTTCCTGCTGATTGGCGCAACGGCTCCCGAACCAACCCTGCGCTTCCGTCGCTATTTCGTGGCTGCCGAAAGCTTTGAATCGGCAACGGTATATGACGTGGATAAAAACGATACGCTCGATATCGTTTCGGGCGATTTCTGGTACGAAGGGCCGCTTTTCCGGCATCGGCACGTGATTGGCGCACAAGTCCGAAAAGACGAGTACTACGACGATTTTTCCACCATTCCGATGGATGTCAATGCCGATGGGCGCACCGATTTCGTAACGGGCGGCTGGTGGAGTGGCAGCCTGCGCTGGGTCGAGAATCCCCGCCCGGCCAAAGAAGACAGCCCCTGGTCGGTACACGACATTGTAAAAGTGGGCAATGTTGAAACCACCCGCGCCTGGGATGTCAATGGCGACGGCGCTCCTGAACTGGTGCCCAACAACCCGGGTCATCCGTTCAAATACCTTAAATTAGTTGGTCCTGGCCAGTTTAAAACCGTCCCGGTGGCACCCACCCAGGGACACGGTTTGGGCTTTGGCGACGTGAATGGCGATGGGCGGGGCGATTTTATCGTGAGCAATGGCTGGCTGGAAAATCCGAACGATACGGCGAATCATGCCTGGACGCTGCATAAGGAGTTTGACCTCGGCACAACCAGCGTTCCGATTATCGTGACTGACCTCACCGGCGACAAACGCAACGATCTCATTGTGGGGCAGGGGCATGGCTACGGCCTGCACTGGTACGAGCAAACCCGCGATGCAGCCGGAAAGCGGGGCTGGACGAAGCACCTCATCGACGACAAAAACTCGCAGTACCACTGCCTCGAATGGGCCGACATCACCGGCGATGGCCGCCCGGAACTGATAACGGGTAAACGATTCCGGGCGCATAACGACAAGGACCCCGGCTCCAACGACCCGGTTGGCTTGTTTTATTTCACCTGGGATGCATCGCGAAAAGAGTTTTCCCGGCACGACATTGCCTATGGTCCGGCGGGTGTGGGTAAGGGAACCGGCATTTATTTTGCCATTGCTGATTTGCACAAAACCGGACGAAAAGACATCGTTGTGGCGGGGAAGGATGGATTGGTTGTATTTTTTAATGAAGGGTTCGCTAAAAAATAATGGATTTAGTCTACAGACGTAACGGATTTTGATTTATTTTTATCGTTCATTTTTACTTCTTCCCGTAACGATCTGTTTTATGCAACGTCCTCAACTAAAAGAGTTTTATGGCTATGGCCTGATTTTACTCGTTCTGACGGCTGTTCAGGCGTACTCCATTTATGTAGCGGCTACCACCGATTTGTTTCTGACCTGGCAGCATTATCTTGGGTTTGGCGCTACCACACTGGCGGGCATTCTGTGGGCCTTCCGAAAGCCAGAATACCTGTTCTATGCCCTCGGCCTGACGTTCGTACTGGGCTATGAAAATCTGCTTGGTTTCACACCAACGCTCGATTTTACGGCAACACGTTATTACATTAACAACATGGTGTTTCCGATATCGTATCAGGATTTCTCCATGTACATGCTGCTTATCTGGGCCTACGTTGCCCACACTCGCCTGCGGACGATGGTGCAGACGTTGTTTGTAGGGAAGGTGTGAAAACGGAAAAAAGGAGAAGGGAGGAAAGAAGAAAGGAAACTCAGCAAATCCTTTCTTCTTTCCTCCCTTCTCCTTTTTTCCTTCCTTTTTTCTAAGCCGTCAATGACCACCCTTCGCGGTAGTCGCGCTTCACGAACTGGCTGGCCTCGTCGAAGTTAGTGATCTTCATGTTTTTACCGTCCCACATCAGTTTCTTACGTCCGGGGTAGGTAAAACCTTTTCCGTCGGCCCTGGCATTTCTAACCATGTAGCTGCGAATGGCTACATTTCCCATCAGAACCGATTCGGTCAGGGGGCCGGCAAAGTCGAAGGATGAGGTAAGGGCTTTGTGTTCTTTGCTGTTGAAACCGGCTTTGCAGGCATCGGCCCAAAATACCTGATGGCCATTTTCCTTTATCGAGGGATCGTTCGGTCGGGGCGCGGCTTCGAGTTTCTGACCATCTTTAGTGTAGAGTTTCGGGTCGTTTCCATACATACCACAGGCGATTAATCCTTTCTCGCCAATCATCAGCACGCCGTTTTCACCGTTTTCGGGCATGGGTTCGCCTTCGGGCAGGAACTCGGGCCGGAATGGGCGAAGGCCACCGTCGGACCAGACCAGTTTAACGCCTGATTTGTTTTTCGTCGTTGCCGGGAATTTCAGTTCGACACGCGAGGACGGCGGGCAACCTTCGGGAATATATTCGGCGGTCCAGTCTTTCAAAAACACCTGACCGACGCTGGTTTCCACTTCGGTAGGGTAACCCAGCCCCAGCACCCGGAAGGGTACATCCATGATGTGGCACCCAATGTCGCCCAGGGCACCTGCGCCAAAGTTCCACCATCCGCGCCATTTGAAGGGGTGATAAGCGGGGCTGTAGCCAACCTTCTGGGCCGGGCCAATCCAGACGTCCCAGGCCAGGTCGGCGGGCACCTCGGCTGCCGCCTGTGGTACCGGAATACCCTGTGGCCAAACGGGCCGGTTGGTCCAAAGCTGGATGGTATGCACGTTGCCAACCAGGCCTTTATCGAACCATTCGACCATTTGCTTCTGCTGCGGGTTAGAGGAACCCTGGTTGCCCATTTGCGTAACCACTTTGTATTTGCGGGCGGCTTCGGTCAGCATCCGGGCTTCGTAGATGTTGTGCGTCAGGGGCTTCTGTACATACACGTGCTTACCGCGCTGCATGGCCGCCATGGCCACAACGGCATGGGTATGGTCGGCGGTTGATACCGTCACGGCGTCGATATTCTTGCCTTCCTTATCGAGCATTTCGCGAAAATCCTTGTAGCGTTTCGCGTTGGGGTGCTGCTCGAAGTTTTTCTTTACCTGATCGCGGCCCCAGTCCACGTCGCAGAGTGCGACCATGTTGTTGGCGCCGTTGTTAAACGCATTGTTGGTATCTGAAAAACCTTTACCCGCCACGCCAACACCGGCAATGTTGAGCTTGTCGCTTGGGGCAATAAATCCTTTGCCACCCAATACGTGACGTGGGACGATCAGGAAACTGGTCGCGGCCAAAGCGCCTGCCTGAATAAACTGACGGCGGGTTGTGCCCGAATTAATTTGTTCGGGCGTTGAGTTATCTGACTGATTCATGAGAAACAAATAAGGTTTTAGTTGATAAGGGTTTATCCGGCGAAATTTACCTAACCGGACCTAAGATACGCCCTGAAAATTATTTCTTTCTTAGCCTAAAACTCCCTAAACTCCCTGAAGGGGACTTTGTAATAAGAGTGAGTAAAGCTCCCTTCGGAGAATTTAGGGGTTTTACCATTTCTTAACGTTTTTCAGCCACCAGATACACCTGTTGATCACCCAATTGATAAGCCCCCTTTTCCGTCGAGTTATAAACGGCAACCGTTTGCAAGCTATGCCTTGCCAGCAACCGCTTTATTTCGGAAAGCGTGTAGACGTAATGTTTGAAGTGATGGAGCTCCGACCGATCTGCTTTGGTATAGGTAATCTCCGTTGCCATATAACTCTCATCGACTACATACACATTGCGGATGTCCATCGTCAAATCGCCGAGTAAAACCCGGTGTGTTTTCGGAAAATTAGGCAGAATACTCTCGGCCACTAAACCAGAATTAATTACAAAGCGGGCACCGGGTTTCAAGGCGTTCGCTACTTTCTCGACGAATGTATTCATGCCATCGTAATCAACGTAGCCAAAACTGTTGCCTAAGCAATAAGCCCCGTCGTAAGAATGCTCTATCGCCATGGTTAAAATATTCCCGTGAATAACCTGAATGGACACCTGTTCGTCGGCTATTCGTTTCCGTAGCGTCTGGAGAAACTCGTCGGAGATGTCGATGCCCGTCACCTGAACATCTCGTTTAGCCAGTTCGATAGCATGTCGGCCATAACCGCAGGGAATATCTAAAATGCTGCTTCCGGGTTTGATGGCCAGTGTTGTCATCAGGAAATCAATCTCTTGCCGGGTCCAGTCGGCCAAATCGGCTTTTTCCCACATTTCGACGTTTAGTCCCGAGAAAAAACTTTCATACCAATTATCATCAATTGTCGTGTTCATTGTCTGGAATGTTTTTTTGGAATGATTGATAAACGTCGTTGCGTTTATCAGGAACCGATTTGTTTCGATTCCAATGGTGCATTAATGAATAACCTATAGAGATGCTGTCCGTATCGGATGGATACGGTATAGAAGGTACATAATAACCCTTGACGTCTGCACAGCAGTCCGTAAGGGAAAAGGGAAAATGAAGGCCGCACCACAAGGGCGGCCCGGCCATTTGATGGCCTACACTAAGGAGGTCACAGGCTTCGCTGTTTAAGTCGGTGAGCAAAATTAAACGTTATTAATTTTAAGACCATTATTTTACGAAATGAGTCTACTCAATAACCCTTATACAAGTCTCTGTATATACTGGGTAGCGGGTTAAGAAGAATAGCAAACTGACTATTTGAGGATAATAGCGTTTAAATTTGCCTGATTAATCTAAGTTGTTTTGTTCAACTCCCTACCCCAAACAACTCCCCCATCATCCGCCTAAATTCAGCCTGCATCGGTGCCGTAATGATAATTTCTTCCGCTGAAACCGGATGCTCAAACGAAATCTGACGGGCGTGCAACAGCATGGTGTTCATCCCAAAGAACTCGGTAAATAACTTGTTCTGTTTGTTGCAGCCGTGGGGCCGGTCGCCAATGATGGGGTGCAGGATGTGGGCCGTGTGTTTGCGTAACTGGTGCATCCGTCCGGTGGTTGGCGTTAGCTCAACCAGTGAATAGCGGGATGTGGTGTGTTTGCCAAATGGTAGCGGAATTTCGGTGCGCTGAAGCGTTTTCAAATGAGTAACGGCATCTTGTAAAACACCCGGCTTACCGTCGCCGTCATCGCGTCGGAGGGGGTAGTCGATGATTTGCTCGTCGGGTGTGTAGCCGCGTACAATAGCTACGTAAGTTTTGTGAACACCGCCCTCCATAAAGCGAATCTGCATGGCAGAGTTCATGGATTCCGATAAGGCGAACAACAGTACCCCACCCGTTTTGCGGTCTAACCGATGCACCGGATATACCCGTTGGCCCAACTGGTCGCGCAACAGTTGAACGGCAAATTCGCTGGCATCGCTCGCTATCGGCGACCGGTGGACAAGCAGCCCATGCGGCTTATTAATGGCCACTAAATCAGGCGATTGGTACAGGATAGACAAGCCGGTCGAAGCGGGCAGATGGGTGAGTTGATTCATGGGTTGCAAAGGGACTGGTAGCCTATAGAGACAGCAAACAATCAACAGCCTGGCTGGGTTACGTTTAGTTAGAACCGGTAATTCTAACTAAACCATCGGGCTACTGCGTTGTCTTAGTACGGAAAATGAGTAGTTAACCTAACGCTAATCAACGATGAAAACGATTCATTCTTTTGTCATGCTGCTGACCCTGTCGGCCTTAATAGTTGCCTTGTCAGTAGACGCTCAGGCGCAAAAACGCTGGAAACCACAGACCAAAGGCGCCGTTATTGGCGGGGCGGCCGGTGGAGCCGCCGGAGCCATCATAAACAAACGTAATCGGGTCGTGGGTGGCCTGATTGGCGCGGCTGCCGGAGCTGGTGCCGGATACGCTATTGGGAAAGGTAAGGACAACCGCAACAAAGCGGCCGCCCGTGTCGCGGCCGCCGAGGCCGAAACCGCCCGCGCCCGTGAAGCCGCCCAACGAGCCGAACAAGAACGGGATGAGGCTGTAGCGAAAGAGGCTGTGGTTAAAGCAACTGCCGCCCCGAAACATGGCTTTGGCGTAGCAGCGCGCCCGGCGCAGGTAGCCACAACCGCCCGCGCTGCTGTACCCGAACCTGCGCCTTTGAACGTTATGTCGAGCACGTATGCCCTGACCGCGGCTTTCCTGCCGAACTCATCGTTTGGCGATCCGAATTCGCCCTACGCGTCGTCGGAGTATCGTCGGAAAAGCTGGTAGGCAGATTGGGATTCTTTGGATGCTATTGCTGCTAAGTTGATAATTTTGAGAATCAATAGCATCCAAAGAATCATCAGAATCCAGATCTGCCTGCCCATCCTAATCAAACACATGTTTTTCACTCTTTATCCACAGGAACTCATGAAACTGTTCATGCATATAGTCGTAATGACGACCCTGCTTACGGGTTGTGTCAAGGAAGAACCGGTTAATATTCAGTCGCTGAACCAGGAATTTATTGGCGCCTGGAATAATAAGGATGCCAATAAGATTGTCCAGTTTCTGGCCGACGATGTTCATTTTCTTCAGGGCGAAACGCACTTTAAGGGTAAGTCGGAAGTAGCCGAAAAGTGGGTGCGCTCGACCCTCCCTACGCTGGCCGACCTGAAAACAAACGTGATTAGCTCGTCGGCCGACAGCCAGACGGCCTACGAAGCGGGTACATTCTCGGTGGATGTGTTGCCCGAATCGCCCGATCAGCCGAAAGGCTATGGCGAGGGTAATTTTATCCTGCTCTGGAAGAAAGGCACCGACAATACCTGGAAACTCAGCTACGCTCAACTCGAAGACCTGCCCGTGCAGGCGAAGCAATAACGGTCAGGTTTAAACACAGCGAACACGGAGAAAACAGAGGTATACAGAGGAATTTAAAAAATAGCGCTGTATATCCTGTTTTCTCCGTGTTCGCTGTGTTTAAACCCTTCACCTACGTTCGGGTTTTCCGGATTGCTTCCATCAACCCCTGCATGTAGCCAACCGCATACAGGCTGCCCAGCAAACTATAGCCCTGATGGTCGTTGGTATCGCCCGCCATTGTGGGAACGTGATCGGGGCGGATGGGGCCTTTAAATCCAATGTCGTAATAGGCCTTCATGGCTTTATACATGTCGGTTTGGCCGTCGTCGTGGAAAGTTTCTTCAAAATTCAGGCGGTTGCCCCGAACGTCGCGGTAATGCACAAAAAATAGCTTGTTGCGCTCCCCAAAATACCTGATCACCGTCGGGATGTCTTCGCCCATGGTGGCAAACGTACCCTGGCACATCGTGATGCCATTGTTCGGACTTGGGTATAGGTCCAGCATTCGTTTGAAGGCATCGGCGGAGGTCATAATGCGCGAAATGCCCCGGAGTTTGTCGACCGGCGGGTCGTCAGGGTGAAGGGCGAGTTTGATACCTGCCTTCTCGGCTTCGGGCACCACTGCTTTTAAAAAGTAAGCTAAGTTTTTCCACATCGTTTCCGCCGAAAATTCACCATAGGGCGTTATGGGCTGGTTTTTAGCTTCTTCGTAGTTAAATCCGCTCACTAATGCGCCCCCGCGTGTGGGCTTGCCCATTGTTGTCCGCGACCAGTTGATAACAGGCATCCAGTTGTAGCAGACCGTGTCGACGCCCAATCTGGCAATGTTTTTCATGAAGAGTATGAAGTGCTCGATTTCTTCATCTTTGCCCGACAGTCCCAATTTGACCTTGTCGAGGGGCGTTGGGCTTTCAATGACCCGCAGGGTTAACCCTTCGCTGGCGAAGCGGTCTTTGATGGCCTTCAGCACGTCGTAGTCCCACGAATTAGCGCCTTTCATGTCCACCATGCCGGGGCTGGCCGGAGCCACCGCACCCAGTACGCCCATCTGGGTAGACAGCTTCATTTTCTGAGCTTCAAACCCGAAAAAATAAGCCAGACACATCGCTAAGCTGGCTTCTTTGGCCAACTGAACCGCCTGCCAATTTTCCTGAATCGAATTGGCCGTCAATGAACTGAGGCTACCGATGGATAAGGTGGCAGCAGCGGCACTTTGTTTGATGAACGTCCGGCGCGGGTTTTTCATGAGGCAATGGCTGACACTACATCCTTAAAAACCGAACTGCCTGTAGATTTACTGATAATCAGGCGTTGGCTAACCGAACAATATCTTTCACTTCCAGAATTGGTTTGTCGTAACCCACGCTCACCGATTTTATCATGGACAAGGCCAATTCCCGCAAGGTCGAGAAACCAGCCGGGTAGAGCCGTCGGCCCATGGGATAGAGCCAGGTCATAAACGCGTAATAACTCTTTGCGTTTTTCAATCCTTTGGTGGGCAGCATAAACCCCGGCCGGAACATATACGCCTGTTTGAAGGGCAATCGCAGCAACGCATTTTCGGTAGCCCCTTTTGTTCTGGCCCAGGCAACGCGTCCCTGCTCCGAGCTATCCGTGCCTGCGCCGGACACGTACCCGAAGGTCATGTCGGGATTGAGTTTGGCCAGCAGCCCGGCGGCATGAAGGGTGAGGTCGTAGGTCAGTCGGCGGTATTCGGCATCGCTTATGCCAACCGACGATACGCCGAGGCAAAAAAAGCAGGCATTGTAGCCGGTTAATTCGGACGCAATCGGGGTTAAATCGAAGAAATCAGCGTGGATAACTTCGCGGATTTTAGGATGAGACACACCACTGGGCTTTCGGCTGATAACCAGAATCTGCTCAACATCAGGGTGATGCAGGCATTCGTGCACTACGCCCTCGCCCACCATGCCGGTGACGCCGGTAATAATGGCTCTGATTTTCATAAGCTGTACATTAACAGAGCGCTACCGGCCTGTCGAAGATTAATGTTGAATTGAATAACTTTACCTCATGACCCAATGGCAGCAAGATAGCTTATTCCATTGAGACTATCTCCGAGAACTAAACCCGTTTGCCTCATGCGAAACTTCCTCTTCATTTTCCTCATCGCCCTGCTCCTCGCTCCCTGCACCCCGCTTTCTGCCCAGGAATTAGTGAGCAATCGCCAGCGCGACATTGTGTTCAAATCCGTTAGTGTAATTCCGATGGATAAAGAACAAGTACTTGACAATCAAACGGTGGTCGTCAGAAATGGCCGGATAACAGCTTTAGGTGCCGATGGAAAAGTCAAGTTTGGCAAAGACGCGCTGGTGGTTGAGGCCAAAGGTAAATACCTGACGCCCGGCTGGGCCGAAATTCACGCGCACGTGCCGCCCATCGACGACATTGAGCCGATGAAAGAGGTCCTCCTATTATATCTGGCAAACGGCATCACCACCATTCGGGGCATGCTGGGCCACCCCAAACATCTCGAACTACGCCAAAAAATCAACAGCGGTGAAATTCTGGGACCGCATTTCTACGCAACCGGGCCATCGTTCAATGGGCAAAGCGTAAAGACAGCCCAGCGGGGCATCGAGATGGTACGCGAACAGAAAGCTGCCGGCTACGATTTTCTCAAGCTACACCCCGGCCTGACGAAAGAAACGTTTCCGGCCATTGCCAAAACCGCCCAGGAAGTGGGCATTCCGTTTGTGGGGCACGTTTCGTTCAACGTGGGTGTCTGGATGGCCATTGATGCTCATTACTCGTCTATCGACCACTTAGACGGCTTTATCGAAGCCATAACGCCCGGTATGGATACGCTCGTGGAGCAGGAAGCAGGCCTGTTTGGGTCCTGGATTGCCGACCGGGCCGATGCGTCGCGGATTCCGAAATTAGTGAATGGCCTGCGTCAGAACAAGGTTCGGGTGGTGCCCACGCAGGCCCTGGCTGAGCGGTGGCTTTCGCCCTATCCGGCCGAAGAATTTACCGACGACCCCGAAATGAAATACATGAAACCGCAGGACATTCAGAACTGGGTGAACGCGAAGAAAGGCTATACCGGCAATCCGAAGTTCTCGAAAGAACGAGCCGAAAAACTAATTCAGATTCGCCGGAAACTCATCTACGAATGTCAGAAAAACGGCGTCGAACTGCTGTTAGGTTCCGATGCCCCGCAGGTGTTCAACGTACCCGGTTTTTCCATCCATCACGAAATGAAATACATGGTCGATGCCGGACTGACGCCCTACGAAACCCTCCGCACGGGAACCGTCAATGTGGCTTCGTATCTGAATAAGCCCGATTCGGGCATCATCAAAACCGGCAATGTTTCCGACCTGGTGCTGCTAAGCGGTAATCCCCTGAAAGACATCGGCCAGACTAAAAACATTGACGGGGTGATGATGGGTACCAACTGGCTGTCGAAACGGTACATTCAGCAGGAATTGAAAAAGTTAGAGAAGCAGTGACGCCGGTTGAAAACTGGCTCCGCATAGTGGCCGCCATAGTTGATGTACATGTGATTCGGCTACAACTACCGTAGATTCACCTACCTCCATTTTTTGAGAACTGTGGACCTTTGCCGTGATAAAAAAAACAGAATCATGAACATTGTGATCACAGGGTCGCTGGGCCACATCGGCAAGCCACTTACCGACGAGTTAGTGCAGAAAAAACACCACGTAACTGTTATCAGTAGTAAGCCGGAGAAACAGGCCGAAATCGAAGTGCTCGGAGCCACCCCAGCCATTGGGTCGGTCGAGGATGTCGCCTTTCTGGCCAGCGCCTTCACCGGGGCCGATGCCGTGTTCTGCATGATTCCGCCCAACTTTTCGGCCCCCGATCAAGTTGCCTACTATAGCCGGGTTGGCAACAACTACGCGCAGGCCATTGAACAGGCACGGGTAAAGAGGGTCGTGGATTTAAGCAGTTACGGCGCGCATTTGGAGAGAGGGACCGGCTTTATCGTTGGTTCCCACCGCGTCGAAAACCGGTTGGACGCCCTGATTAATGTAGCCGTTACGCACATTCGGCCCGGTTATTTTTATTACAACCTCTACGGCTTCATCGGCATGATCAGCGCAGCGGGTTTCATGGGGGCCAACTACGGCGGTGACGACAAACTGGCGCTGGTGTCGCCGGTCGATATTGCCGCTGCGGTGGCCGACGAACTGACCACGCTGGAAACCGACCGGCATGTGCGTTACGTTGCCAGCGACGAGCGTAGCTGCACTGAGGTGGCGCAGGTGCTGGGCCAGGCAATTGGCAAACCAGATTTAACCTGGGTAATAATTAGCAGCGAACAGATGAAAAAAGGGCTGGAAGCGAATGGCGTACCGGCTCATGTGGCGGCTGCCTTAGCAGAATTAGGATCAGCTACCCACAGCGGTGCATTACGGGCAGACTACGAACGCCACAAACCCGTGATGGGCCAGGTAAAACTGGAAGATTTCGCACCCGAATTTGCCGATGCTTTCACCCTGAAACAAGCGCATTAACGTATGGATAGCCTGCAACCGTGTCGGATCAAAACAATCACCGAATACCATCGGCTGAGGAACCTGCCGAAGCCGGAACACCCGCTGATTAGTATCATTACTGTGAACGACGTTAAACCATTAGACAAACCCATAAGCTGGGTGCTCGACTTTTATTCCATTGCCCTGAAACGGAATTTTGGCGCCAAATTCAAATACGGTCAGCAGCGATACGATTTCGACGAAGGTATTCTGTTTTTCATGGCGCCGGGTCAGGTTTTTAGCGTTGAGCCGTCGGGCGATACGTCTACACAGGTATCAGGGTGGATCGTGCTGGTTCATCCTGATTTTCTGTGGAATACGAATCTGGCTAAGCAGATCCGGCAGTACGACTATTTCGGCTATTCGGTGCACGAAGCCTTGTTCTTATCCGAAAAAGAAGAAGGCGTTATAACAAATATTATTGGGCAAATTCAGCATGAGTACCAGTCAAACATTGACTCGTTTAGTCAGAACATTATTATCGCCCAACTGGAAGTACTGCTCAACTACGCCGAGCGGTTTTATCAGCGTCAGTTTATCACGCGCAAAATAACCAGCCACAAAATTCTGGAGCGGGTAGAAGCCGTTCTTTGGGCGTATTTTAATGTCGATGATCGGACGCAGAAAGGCTTGCCGACGGTTCAATACGTGGCTGGCCAACTGAACATATCGCCTAACTACCTGAGCGGTCTGCTGAAAACCCAGACCGGCCAGAGTACGCAGCAGCACATCCACGATAAACTCATCGAAAAAGCAAAAGAAAAATTGTCTACTACCGAACTGTCAATCAGCGAAATTGCTTATGCATTAGGCTTTGAACACGCGCAGTCGTTCAGTAAATTGTTTAAAAGTAAAACGAATTGTTCTCCGCTCGAATTTCGCCAGTCGTTTAATTAACGACGGTCATTGGCAGTAGCCGAAAATAACTTGTTCAAACTGAGATACGACCCGGATTTTACAAAGTCTATACAGGTTCAAAATCAGGTTAAACGAACCACCATGAAAATAGGAATTATTGGGGCTGGCGGCATTGGTCAGGCCTTTGCAAAACATGTGGCGAAAGCAGGCTACGACGTGCTCATCAGCAACAGTCGCGGGCCAGCGTCGCTGACTGCCGTGGCCGAACAATTGGGCGGTCAGACCAAGGCCGTTACGATTGAGGAAGCCGCTCAGGCCGATGTTGTTTTCCTGTCGGTTACGTGGAATAAACTCGAAGAGGTCATAAACGCACTGCCTTCCTTTGCGGGGCGCATTGTTATCGACCCGATCAACCCCTTTCTGCCGGGTTTTGACATTGCGGAACTTCATGGGAAAACCTCCAGCGAAGTGGTGGCTGGCCTGTTGCCCGGCGCCAGGTTGGTGAAAGCGTTCAATACACTGCCTACTGCCCTTTTGAGCGCCGACCCCCACGAAGCCGGTGGGAACCGGGTTGTCTTTTATTCGGGCGACGATGCCGACGCCAAAAAAGTTGTGGGTGAACTAATTACGAAAGCGGGATTTGCCGGTATCGATCTGGGCGACCTGGTCAACGGCGGAAAGATGCACACCTTTCCCGGCGGAATTTTTCCAACGGTTAATCTGATAAAACTTGGTTAAATGACCTACGTGCCCGGTTAATCCGGCACCCGATCAAAGCCGTTTCCCTTACATCCACGCCCAGGCGCTCTGATAGGTATTGAGCCGTTCAGCATACGCAATGAAATCAGCATAAAACGGAAGCCCTGCCAGTGTAGCGCTGTCGCCAATGATGACTAATTTCTTTCGGGCACGGGTCATTGCTACGTTCATTCGCCGGATGTCCGACAGAAAGCCAATGTCGCCTTCGGCATTACTTCGGGTCATGGATATGTACACAATATCACGTTCCTGTCCCTGAAAGCTATCAATTGTATTGACCGAAATTTTATCGCCGTAGGCCAGTAAATCAGGGGTGTTGAGCAACTGGTCCTTCAGAACGTTTATTTGTTGCTTGTAGGGCGAAATAATAGCAACCGTCGGAAAATCCTGTTTCGTATAACGGGTACTCAAGTCGGCCGTTAACTGGCTTAAATGCTTCATCAGCAGGGCCGCTTCTTCAGGATTTGTTGAACTGGTACCATCCGGTTTTTCGTCAAAACTACAACCGGCCGTATCGACAAACACCAGCGGGGTATCCCCGTCAAACAACGAATGAGCGGCCACAGATGCGTGCGCGTTCAGGTTGTTCTGGTAAAATACCTGCGACGAATACCCCATAATGTGCTCGTGCATGCGGTACTGCACGTTCAGCAGCGTGACTGCTTCGGGGTGCAGGGCAACGCATTTTTCCAGCAACGTGGTGCTTAATCCATGCCGGGCGGCTTCGCCCGATTTGATGGTCGGCGGCAACTGGCAGTGATCACCGGCCAGCACCACTTTCCGGGCTTTCAGAATGGGAATCCAGCAGGCGGGTTCTAAGGCTTGTCCGGCTTCGTCAATGACAACTGTGTGGTAGGTGAGCTGGCGAATGGTGTACTGGTTGGCCCCCACGAGCGTTGCCGTAATCACCTGCGCTTTTGCCACCAGATCGTCGATGATATACTGTTCTGAACGGCCTACTTCGTTCATAATCCGGTGCGCTTCATCGAACAGGGCTTTGCGCTGATCCCGCTCGGCTTTGCCAAAATTCCGCTTGTATTTATGCGCCATGTTCTTGAACTCATTGGCCTGCTTTTTCAGCTTTCGGGCTTCTTTCATGTAGCTGTGTTCGGCCATTTTATGGTCGAGCGTCAGCGCCATCAATCGCTCCGACACACGGGCCGGGTTGCCCACCCGAAGCACATTCAGCCCTTCATCATGCAGTTTCTCGCTGAGCAGATCAACGGCCGTATTGCTGGGCGCTACAACTAAAATCTTCGCATGGTCCTGGCTAATGAGGGCTTTAATGGCCTGCACCAGCGTCGTGGTTTTTCCCGTGCCGGGCGGGCCATGCACAATTGCCAGTTCGTTGGCGGTGAGGATTTTTTCGACCGCCGATACCTGACTGGGATTCAGATTAGGCAGCGATAACCGGGGAATTTCGGGATGAAACGTTGGTGAGGCTGAGCCGGTCAGGATGGGGATTACGCGCTGATCAGGCTTCTCACGTAACGTATTGGCCAGTTTAAGGGCCTCCTCCATTTCGTCGTAACTATTGTCATCAAACAGCACTTCGACGCCTAATTTTCCGTCACGCGCCCAATCGGGCAGTTCATCCACGCGCAGGGTTAGTTTGAGCCGGTTGCCGCTCTGGTGCGAAATGACACCTTCTACCCGGTCGGTTTTAGGGTCATGGTTGCTGAAAAATACGGCGGGCATACCAAACCGCAGTTGATGCGCTATGTCCTGGTGCGTCGTGCGTTCGACTTCCACCGTCAGGTAATCGCCCCGGCTCATTTCGGAACCCCGGATGGCGATTGGATACCAGGTCAGGCCATTGGCCCGGCGTTCGGCAACCGATGTCGTTTCGGTGAGCCGGCGGTATTGACTGCGATCTTCTTCTCGTTCAACCCTGAGTAAATGGAGCAGATTTTTAAAATAATCCATTTGCAAAGGTAACGACTCACCGGTTGCCGACTCGACAGGCGCGACCGATGTTTTGGCGATCTATTGGGCTACACGTTCTTTTTCAATCCATCGAGCAGATACTCCAGGCCATTCAGCCGAATTTCGTACATGGTTTGTAGTAACATACCGAGTTTACCCGCTGGAAACCCTTTTTTGGCAAACCACTCTAAGTAATAAACGGGCAAGGCTCTGATCAACTGACCTTTGTATTTGCCAAATGGCATCGGGTAGTGCACTAATTCCCGTAAAAGTTCGGGGTTGCCGTGCGCTTGTTCGTTAGTCATAAAGTTTGTGGGTAGGTCATAGGTTGCGTAAAGCCCTTGTCGAACTTACTCAACGGCGGGCTCCAGCAGGCGAATTGTACCGGCGGCTGCGTCTATTTCGGCTTCGATGCCTAACGGAACCGTAAATTTATCGCGAATATGCCCAATCATAGCACCCGAATAGGCAGGCTTGTTTAAGGGAACGATGTGTTCGGTCAGGACATCGTCCAGCGTTAGGGAACCGTAGCCTCCGCCTTTGGGTTCGCAGTCGCTGCACTTGCCGAATACGAACCCCGCTATCTGATTCAGAATGCCCGCCAGTTTGAGGTGCGTCAACATGCGGTCCATCCGGTACACTTCCTCATGGGTGTCTTCGATGAACAAAATCGTGTTGCGCCAGTCGGGCAGATACGTCGACCCGACTAAGTGACTCAATACCGTGAGGTTGCCGCCCACCAACCGCCCGCGTGCCAGCCCCGGTCGGAGGGTGGTGATGCGATCCTCGGTTTGGGTGAGGTTATCGCCTTTGTCGGTTGGATTCCGCAGAGTTGGGGTCTCCCCTTCGAGCAGCACCCGCCGAAACCAATCGACTGTAAAGCTATTGAACGTGGCCGTGCCAACGGGGCCGTGCATGGTTACCAAACCGGTTTTGGCGTAGATGCCCAGTAATAACGCCGTAATGTCGCTGTAGCCGATCAGGATTTTGGGGTTGCGTTGAATCAGGTCATAATCGAGCAGGGGCAACAGGCGGGCGCAACCCCAGCCGCCATGAAGCGCCATCACGGCCTTCACGCTGCGGTCGTCGAAGAGGGCGTGTAAATCAGAAACCCGGTCGGCGTCGCGTCCGGCCAGATAGCCGTATCGGTCATAGATGTGTGGCCCCAGTTTGGTCGGGAAGCCCAATGCCTGGAGGGATTCCTGAGCAATTTGGACGGGTTCGCGGGTGTAGGCGGGAGCAGCCGGGCAAAATAACCCAATTGTGTCGCCCGGTCGTAAGCGGTTTGGTTTGATGAGCGTGGGCGGTGGCTGAGTTGTTGTCAGCGAAAGCAGCGGAGCTACGCTGGCAGCCTGGAGAAATGAACGGCGTGAAGGCATGTGAACGGGAGCGATTCGTCAGTTCAGAAAGATAGCCGAAAATAAGGGATTGGGCAAGGGAAGGGGGTGGGCTCCTGTGTAATAGCAGTAGCTTCCTGCTCTGCGAAACTTTAGTAAGCATCAGCGACCGTTGTTTCCGACTACTTCGTACCTGAATCACTACCAAACCAATCCGTTCATGAAAACACAATTCCGATTCACTTTAGCCTTGTTCGGCTTATTACTGGCATTTTCTGGTGTTCAGGCGGCTGCTCCGCTAACGACGATAGCCCAGGTGACTGCCGACTGGCAACGCGCCAGAGAATTCACGAAAGAGTATTTAGACGCTATGCCCGAAGATGGTGTGGGCTTCAAACCCACGCCGGAGATTCGCAGTTTTGCCGAGCAAATGCTGCACCTGACGGCTGCCAACTACAACTTTGGGGCGATGGCCAGTGGCAAAACGAACCCATTTCAGGGTAAAAAACTGGAGGAAATGCCCGAACTGAAAACAAAGGCGGCCCTCACCAAAGCCGTTCTGGATAGTTACGACTTTGTGATTGATGCGGTGAAAGGAATGAACGACGCCCAACTGGCCGAACTGGTGAAAATGGGCCAGCGTGGAGAAATGAGTCGGGAATTAATCCTGGCGAAGGGGTTTGAGCACCAAACGCATCACCGTGGACAGGCAACCATCTACATTCGCATGAAGGGCATCAAGCCGCCGAATGAAAAGTTATTTTAACCGGCAGGCGGCTCGCTTATGGCGAGCCGCCTGCTTTCTTTTCCTGAAGCGAGGCTGGTATACGTTCATCGGCTACCTCCGGCCTGTTTTATTGGTTAGCGTAGCCGCGCTTCTGATGCTGGTGCAATGCCGGAAAGCAAAACCCAATCCGCCCAGGGCCGAGGGGTTCGACCCGCCTATTCCGCCCACAATTTCCTACGTAGCCGCGCCAATCACGTTTCAACTGCGGGAACTGGCCGAAAAAATCAATAGTGAACTTGACCCCGTGCTGATTGGCAACGAAACCGAAGAGGGTAAGGCGAAGGGCATCATCTCCTTTCGCGTAAAACGCTTAGGGCCGGTTCAGGTTCAATATGCCGATGAGCAGATAAAACTGTCGGCTCCGCTTCAATTGTGGCTAACCAAACCCTTCAGTCGGGATACCACACCGCCGAAGAGGCCCTTTTGTGCCTTGCAGGTTGATTTTAAAAGCCCACTTCGGGTAACACCAAACTGGCGATTGGCCAGTAAAACCACGTTTACCGGGTATCGGTGGATTATCCAGCCTAAAATTCGCTTGCTGGGCAACGACATCACCCTGACCAAACTGGTCCAGCGGATTCTGGAAAAGAATCAGGCGGCCATCGAAAACGCCATTGATTCGGCCGTGTACACTGATTTGCGGCTCGACGAATTGGTGAAGCCTATTTGGCGGGATATGCAAAGCCCACTGCTGATTAACCGCGACTATGGCCTTTGGTTGGTGCCAAAACCCATCAGCGTGGCCGCAGGCGACATCACCGGCACCAAAACGTCGCTCACCACACACCTGCGTATTGCTTTCGAAACAACAACCGAACTCAAACCCAAACCGCCGGTCCATGCCAAAACGACCCTGCCTCTTTTGCAGAAACGGGAGCAGGTGTCGCAACTATCCGACCTGAACCTGCTGAGTTTTATTCCCTACGCAGATATTAACCGGATGATGGCCCTTACCCTGAAAAACAAAAAACTCGCGCTTGGTAGCCTAACCATCAAGAGCCTGTCGGTATATGGCGCGCAACGGTCGCTGATTGTGAAAGCCGATCTGGCGGGGCTGGTGAATGACGTCATTTACCTGCGCGGTCGCCCCGTGTTCGACACGCTGACCAATGCGTTGAGAATTGCTAATTTAGACATCGACGCGACAAGGACCGATGCCCTGTCTACGGCCGCAAAGCCAGTATGGCACGATGGCTTAATCAAGGTGCTCGAACCGTTGCTGACGATTTCGCTGGGCGACGATATTGCCAAATTACCCCAGGCCATCGACAAGGCATTTGAAGAGGGCGGGCCCGGCAAAAAGACCGATCTGGGCATTAAATCGTTTCGGTTTACGCCCCGGAAAGTCGCTATTCGACCCGATGGTATTCAAGCCCTGATTAACGTCAAATCGAACGTAGCGGTGCAGGTTAAGCAGTTATGAGTTTAGCGTAAATTGTAGCTGGTTTAACCCCGTTATGGGTAGATGTAGCGGAGTATTCTCTTCGTTTAGTGTTCCCGACTTTCTAAAACACATATACCCTGATGAAACTAATTGCCCGCCAGTCCATTCGCGCACGTCGCACGCTGTTCTTTATTGCCATCAGTCTATCCGTAATCACTGCGGTTAACGCGCAGGTTGGCGTGGGCACCAAACCTGTTAAAGGAGCCGAAATGCTGTTTGATGGGTCGCGCAAGATGCTCGACGACAAATGGACCTACTGGAATGGCCCGCGCTTAGCCGCCACCTTACCGATAAAATGGACCGTTGAAAAAGACCCGGCGGGTAGTGGCATGGCCCTAAACAGCAATGATCCGACGGCAGCGGGTGGCCTCTACGGGGCCGCCGACATTGTGACCAAGAAAGCCTACCGCGATTTCCGGCTGCATGTGGAGTTCTTTGTGAGCAAGCCGGGCGGCAACAGTGGCGTGTATCTGCAAAACCGCTACGAGATTCAGATATTCGACGGAGATACCACCTCGCACGGGTTGGGGGCTGTTATCAATGAGTCGCCCTCGCCCTACAAACTCTATACGGGTATTGGCAAATGGAACGCCTATGACATCGAGTTCCGGGCGGCCCGTTTCGCCAACGGCAAGCGTACCGAACCGGCCATGGTGACGATGTATTTGAACGGGAAAAAAGCGCACACGAACCAGTCGATCAATCAGGTGTGGGGCGGCCCCAACTCCGGCATCGATGGGGGCAACGATGGTGGCAAGGGCGTTACCGACACCCCCGGCGGCATCAAACTACAAGCCGAAGGCCATGATGTGCTCTACCGCAACATCTGGATTAAAGAACTGGAGTTGAAGGACGGGAAGACGGATTTTTGAACAAAGTAGATGACGGTTATTTCTATCTTTGTTCACTATGGGTAAACTTTTGTTGATAGGTGCATGTTCAACATAATAGCGCGTCATACACTTTTAGCTTATTGCAAATTATACCCGCAGGCCGCTAATGCATTGAAAGGGTGGTATGCCGAACTGCTGGAACGAGAGTTAACCAATTTCAATGAGTTGAAAGCCATGTATGGTAATGTTAGCATCATCGCCGACGACCGGGTTGTATTTAACATTATGGGCAATAAATACCGACTGGTAGTATGACTGGTGTTCGATTACAAGACCATCCAGATCAAGTGGTTTGGTACACATGCAGAATATGATAAAATCGACGTAGCAACAGTACAATATCAGAAGCCATGAAACTAAAGCCCATCAAAACCGAGCAGGAATACAACGAGATGATGGCTTGGGTAGACGAGCAATTCGACCGGAAGCTACCGCCAGATAGCCCAGAAGGAGAGGTTTTGCAGATCGCTTTGTTGTTGGTAAAATTCTATGAAGATGTACATTATGCCGTACCGGCTCCTGACCCAATTGAGGCTATCCGGCTCAAAATGGGCGAGAAAGGAGTAAGAAATAAAGATTTTGTGGGTAAACTGGGCAGCAAAAGTTACGTGTCAGCCGTGCTGAACCGCCGTAAACCGCTTACGCTGGAAATGGCGAAGTTCTTCCACAAAGAGTTGGGTATACCAGCCAGTGTACTGCTATCTTGACGTTGAGTCTGGAACAACATTTTGATAATGCTAAGTCTATTCATTATCAGCGCATTACAAATAAGTAATCATGTAAAAACTTTGACAAAACGGATAACTCTAACTGCTTGACTAACAGAGTTGTCAGCCGCTTCGGCGGTCCGATTTGTCAACGTTGAACTTAATTTTGCGTGATTACTTACATTTTCATCTAAAGTTATTGCCGTAATTCTTTGCCAACTCTTTTATTGTAACTCCCGGTTAATCTCACCCAATAAATATCCCTTCGGGTCGCTGAAATATTCCCAGAACATCACGCCCGCCAGGCCTTTCTTTTTCACGTAGTGGCACTTTTCTTTTACGGATAGCTCGTCGTCGTGGGAGACGAATCGCTTCAGGTCGGCATTGTACAGATACGGGGCTTTGGCACGCCGGTCCCAGTGGCGTTTGTAGGCGGGGTTGGTGAGCAGGCTGTCTTTGATGAAGGTGTAGCCACCGCCCCGTTCCACTTTCGCGATGGTGCGCGGATAAACGTTGGGGTCGCCGGTTTGCAACTGCCAGGCGCGGCCATAGAAGGCAATCCCCAGCACGAGCTTTTCGGCGGGAACACCCGCCTGCCGGTAGAGCTTAATGGCCCTGTCGCCGGATTGTTCGTTGTCAACCTTGCCCGAGGCATACAGGTTTGTGTGGTGACCCGCCAGTGGTCCGCCGGTGAAATGGTCGTAGGTCATCACGTTGATGTAATCCAGATACGGGTGTACCTGCGCCATGTCGGTATGCGTAAAAATTCTCTCGAAGCCGGGCAGGGCCGTCGTCACGAAGTAGTCTTTGCCAGTCTGCTGTTTGAGGGCGTTTAGCTGGGCACGCAATGCTTTGAACATCATCGTAAAGTTCTCCTTGTCTTCGGGCCGGAAAACATTGTCTTCGCCTTTCATGCCGGGATATTCCCAGTCGATGTCGATGCCATCCAGCTCGTACTTCCGGACAATATCGACCGCCGAAGCCGCAAACGCCACGCGCGATGTATCGCTCAGAACGGCGTCGGAGAAGTTCTCGCTCCAGGACCAGCCGCCGATGGAAATCAGAATTTTCAGGTCGGGGTTACGCAGCTTGAGGTTGTTCAATTTGCGGAAATTGGTGGAGTCGGTGGCGAGGTTGTGTAGCCACGCCCGATTCTGTTTAATATCGACGAAGGCGTAATTGATATGCGTCAGTTTTTCGGCGGCAATGTTATCCGTATTCACTAAGCCGCGAAACCCGCCGACATAGGCCAGTACGATGGGTTTGGCCTTAGAAACGGGCTTGAACCCAGGGCTTAGCAACGTTGCAATGGACAGGATAAGGAGAAAGTAAATGGGTCGAAACATACAGAGGATACGTTTAAGAGCAAGCTTACGGCGAAGGTACAAAAGTGGTTGCCGAGTTGTCGCAATGACCCCCTTATATTGGCACATTCACACAGCTTTTCTCTCCCGTATCAGCCGTATTTTTATAGTGTAAACAACAACTAACGACTCGCTTATGGCAACGCAAATTTTTGTTAATCTGCCTGTTAAAGACCTTAATAAGTCTATCGGATTCTTCACCAAACTCGGCTACAGCTTCAATCCGCAATTCACGGATGAGAACGCTACCTGCATGATCATCAGCGACGACATCTTCGTCATGCTGGTGACTGAGCCGTTCTTCAAAAATTTCACCAAAAAAGAAATTGCCGATGCTACAAAAAGCACCGAGTCAATCATCTGTCTCTCGGCTGAGAGCCGGGAAGCTGTCGATGAATTGGTGAAGAAAGCAGTAGACGCTGGTGGTACCACACCCAATGAGACACAGGATCAGGGCTTTATGTACAGCCATGGCTATCAGGATTTGGATGGCCACCTGTGGGAAGTAATATACATGGAGCCGAGCGCCATTCAGTAAGCGTAAACAAGTGACGTGTCGCCCCGTGGTCTGATGGTACGCAGACTACGGGGCGAATTTTTTGGCTGCCCACCTGGTACTCAGGATTCTTTAAACAACTTCTGTGCTCAACGGTTGACAAAACTAACCCCTATGAAACCATTTTATGTTATTTTAGCCAACTCCTTAGTGGCTTCCCTAACCAATAATTTCGTTTGGTTTGCGGTTACCTTCTGGGTCTATTTAGAAACAAAGTCAGTAGTGGCTACCTCGGTCATGGCGGGCGTATATACGGGCACGGTCGCCCTCTCCGGCTTTTTTCTGGGTTCGCTGGTTGATCGGTATAAGAAAAAACAATCGATGGTCCTGTCGGGTCTGGTTTCCCTGTGTTTATACGCAGCTTCGTTCATTATTTACAGCGTCACACCCAGGAACGTCTTTACCGATCCGTCAAGCCCGGTTCTCTGGGTATTCATCGTCCTGTCGCTGTTTGGCGCCATTGCCGGAAACATACGGACAATCACTTTGTCGACGCTCGTAACGATTCTGATACCCGAACCAGACAGAGATAAGGCCAACGGGCTGGTTGGTACGGCCAATGGGGTGTCGTTCCTGGTGGCATCGACGTTCAGTGGGCTGGTCATTGGGTTTTTGGGCATGTTCTGGATGCTGATCATCGCGCTTGGCCTGACCGTTCTGGTGTTGCTGCATTTGTGGGCTGTATCCATCCCTGAAAAGGGAATTACCCATGCCGACGGGCAAACCAAACGCGTTGACATTCGCGGAACGATAAACGCGCTGAAGGCCATGCCTGGCCTGTTTGCCCTTATCTTTTTCAACACTTTTAATAACTTCTTGGGCGGGGTTTTCATGTCGCTGATGGATGCATATGGGTTGTCGCTTGTATCGGTGCAGACATGGGGTATTTTATGGGGCGTCCTGAGTTTAGGGTTCATCATTGGCGGGCTGGTGGTGTCGAAAAAAGGCCTTGGCAAACAGCCGCTCCGAACGCTTTTCCTGGCAAACATCGCCATGTGGGCGGTCTGCGTTTTCTTTACGATTCAGGAATCCATCGTCCTGCTTGCCGTTGGGATGTTCGTTTACTTATGCCTGATTCCGGTTGTGGAGGCTGCTGAGCAAACCATCCTCCAAAAACTGATTCCACCCGAACGCCAGGGGCGGGTGTTTGGCTTTGCTCAAAGCATCGAACAGGCCGCTTCACCGCTGACGGCGTTTATGATTGGCCCCATCGCTCAATTCGTTTTTATCCCGTTTATGACGACCGGGGCCGGTGTGACGCTAATTGGCGACTGGTTTGGAACCGGAAAGGATAGGGGGCTGGCACTTTTGTTTACCGTTACGGGCCTGATCGGGCTTATCGTAACCCTGATTGCCATGAAGTCAGCAGCCTATAAAACGCTATCGGCGAACTATCAGAAGGCTGATAAAGAGTAAACGCCAACTCACTTCGCTTTCCAGGTATTATTGCTCTCGTCGGCGTCCATGAAAATGCCTCCATCTAATTGTACCGACTGCACGTTCTTTTTGACCGGCAAATTGACCGTTGCCTGCTTTTGATTGGCCTGCCAAAGCCCAGGCGTTTGGTGAAACGTCTCTTTGGTTCCATCTGCAAAGGTTATGACAACATCGACCGGGGCCACATAGCCGCCGATATTCTGAAGCGTAATCGCGCATTTGGTTGGCAAGGTCACCACGTTTTGAATGGCGAAGTCGATGTAATTATTGCTGAAAAACCAGTTGTTCCAGAACCAGTTCAGGTCTTTGCCCGACGCGCTGTTGAAACTGTAAAACATGTCCCAGGGAGTTGGGTGTTTTCCCTGCCAGCGGGTTATAAATTCGTGCAGCGATTTTTTGAACAGCGCATCGCCCAGCAACTCTTTCAGGGCCAGATACCCCAGCGCGGCTTTACCGTATTCGTTATTGCCCAGCGACACCCCGCTCAGCACATTGGCTGGGGTAATAATTGGTAAATCCTGCTCGGCCGATGCGTCTCTAATCCAGTTTTGCACCCGGAAACCCTGGAAATTTTTCATAGCCGTCTGGCTGCCCAAATCGGCCTGGCTAATCAGGTGTTCAAAGGCCGTTACCCAGCCCTCGTCCATGAAGCCGTAGCGGGTTTCGTTGATACCCATGTAGAATGGGAACCACGTATGGGCCAATTCATGCTCGGCCACAAAGCGCGAAAAATTCAGATCGCTCGTGGTTGCATCGTTCACCATCATGGGGTATTCCATGTCGGCAAATCCCTGAACGATGGTTGTTTTCGGATACGGGTACGGGATGCCGGGCCAGTTGGTCGATAACCAGTCGAGTGCGTGACGCCCGAAGCCCACCATCTGGTGAAAATCGCTGGCATCGTCTAAAAAAGCGGCCTGTACACTGGCCCGCCGACCTGTTTTTTTATCGACAACCACACTCGACGCATCCCAGACGTACTGATTGCTCAGGCACAGCGTAACATCGGGCACGTAGTCGGCCTTCCATGTCCAGCTATTTACAGCCTGTTGCTTCGTTACGTTTTTGGCCTTTATGTCGGTCAGAGTTGCCACATGCACAAGCGAATCGGTCGTCATGGATTCGGTCAGGCGTTTGGCGAACGTCGGTTGCAAAACGGCATCGGCATTGAGCAGATTGCCCGTTGCCCAGACCACATAATTTGCCGGTACGTTCACCGTAAAGGTGTAGTCGTTGAAGTCGTTGTAAAACTCCTGAGCGTCGGTAAACGTGGTTCGGTCCCAGCCGTAGTAGTCATCATAAACCGCCACGCGGGGGTAGAAATAGGCCAGAAAAAAGGTCGTTGAATCAAGCACACCTTCGCGGCCGCTTTCCGCCGAAAGGTCATAATGCCAGTCGAACGACAGCTTAACCGAATCCTTCGGCAGCAGCGGTTTCGTTAAGGAAATTTGCTGCCACGTACTCGTGCCGGCAGACCAGTTGCGGGCCACCTTGTTTTCGGCAAATTTATCAATCTGAATACCTGCCGTCATGTAGTCGGTGGAGACCCGTGCCTGCCGAATGGCGCCGGGTATGTGGCCATTCAGAAGTAGTTTGACCACCAGAAACCGCAGGGTGTCCGGGCTATTGTTGCTATAGGTAATTTCCTCTTTGCCCTGAATGGTGCGGCTGGGTGGCGTGGCCGTAACGGTGATGTCGTACCGGGCCGAATTTTGCCAATAGTTCGGGCCGGGCTTTCCGTTTATCGACCGCGTTCCCTTCTGATACGCTTTTTTGATATTCCGGGGCGTGTATAAAGGCTGGGCGCAGGCGGTTCCGGTAATAAAGGCCGTCCAGCAAAGCAAAAGTAGTTTCATGGTGTAAGTTCCTGAAGTCGTATTCATCAGACAGTTTATTGAGCGAAATGTTGCTTGCTTCATTGACGGGAAATAGGCCGGACCTACTTATTCAGTTTCGGCTTGATAAAGGCCAAAATCTCGTTGCCTAACTTAAGTGATTGCTCATAATCGCTTAGAAGTTCTTCCCGTGTGGAACGCCGGACCAGCATCATGTTCTGAAACGCCATATCGTTGGCAAGGGTGGTCGAACTGGCTGTTGTTTCTTTGCCTGCCAAGGGTAATCGGGTGAGCAGATAGGGACCAATAATTGAATTGGTTGCGTCTAATTCGGCGGCTTCGACCTGTACAATCGCTTCGTATTGCCTGTAGTATTCAAAAAGGGCATTTTTCAGGGGAAAGCTGCTGATCACCTGCATATTGCCCGTGCTTTTCAGGTCGGAAAATGTAGCATCTTCGGCAATGAAGCGGGGGCGTTTGAACACGAACCGGACGTTGTTTAAAAATTGATTGTTAGCCAAACCCGGCGTTTGTCCATCAGCTTCGGAAAGAGTTTTGGCTTTCTGAATAACCTGCTGGGTCTCGGCAATAATCTCGTTTAGTTCCTGCACATCCGTTGTTATGTCGCTGTACAGTCCTTTCAGGTAAATCTGCTCCAGTTCCTTTTTTTGCCGACTATCTTTCCATTCGTCGAGCGCAAAAGAAATGGTAATACTAAAAATGATCACGATAACCTCCAGCACATAATCGGGCCAGCGTTCTCGGAGAAGACCATATACTCTACCAAAACTGCTGACGGGTTTTGGCGAAGGGGGGGGCGAATCAGGCTCTACATCCATAGAATCGTGCAAAGAAAATGTATCAGCGTGGAATTTACGAGCTTACGGCGGATACACCAAATCGCATTATCCCAAAATCCAGCTCAACGCCATCACGCCCGCCAGACCCGACACCGACACCAGTGTTTCCATCACCGACCAGGTTTTGAGCGTGTCGGCCATCGAGAGTTGAAAGTATTCGCGGAATAACCAGAAACCTGTGTCGTTGACGTGCGAGAACATCATGCTCCCAGCCCCAATGCTCAGCACCATCAGGTTCGGCTCCACCCCCGACGCGCTCAGCAACGGCGTCACAAATCCGGCAGTCGTGATGCCCGACACCGTTGAGGACCCTACAGCCACGCGGATGAGCGCGGCCATGCCCCAGGCCAGCACATACGGATGCACCGACGAGTCGCGCATCAGGTCGGCAATCGACTGATTGACGCCCCCGTCGGTCAGCACTTGTTTCAAGGCCCCCGCCCCGCCAAAAATTAAAAACAGCAGGGCTACGTCTTTAACGGCGTCGGCCAGAAGTGTAGTAACCTCCGGCATTGATTTTCCGCGCCAGATGCCCAGCGTCAGGGCAGCGACCACAACCGCACAAAACATGCTGACGACGGGTTCGCCCACGAACAGGAGAATCTGTTGCCCAACCGACCCGGCGGGCAGAAATGGACTGGCTACGGTGCTGATGCCAATGAGCAGAATGGGGAGCAAAACCGTCAGGAAACTCACGCGGGCCGAGGGCATCTGGTCGTCGGGCAAATCGGCCGCAATAAACGCCGGATTGGGCAGCGTAGTGTAGCGTTTCAGCGTGGAGCCGAACAACGCGCCCGACACGAGAATAGCCGGAATGGAAACAAGGATGCCGTAGAAAAGCGTCAGGCCCATGTCGGCGTTGAACTGCTTCAGAATGGCTAACGGGGCTGGGTGGGGCGGCAGATAGCCCTGCGTAACCGACAGCGAAGCCAGCATGGGCAGGCCAATATACAGCGCGGGCAACTTATACCGATACGCTACTGTAATGACCAACGGGGCCAGCAGCATGAACCCCACCGAATAAAAAAGCGGCAGGCCAACAATAAAACCCGTCACCATGAACGCCCAGCGTGCCCGTCGCGTACCAACCAGGGCCATCATGTTGACGGCAATCCGTTGAGCCGCTCCGCTCTGGGCCACTAATTTTCCGAGCATCGCGCCCAGGGCGATAATGGCCGTGATGGAGCCGAGCGTACTGCCGATGCCTTTCTGAATGGCCTCGACAAGGGCCAACGGTTTCAGACCCAGCGCCAGTCCAACGCTCATCGATACCGCCAGAAACGCCAGAAAGGCGTGCAATCGTACCCAGGAAATCAGGGCAATAAGGGCCAGAATACCGAGGAGGGTAATGGTTAAGGACATTCCTAAATAGACAGAATCTATTTGGCAAACGGTAAAGAGGGGGTTATCTACTGTCCAATTACCCTCACCCCCTGGAGAGGGGCTTTGCCACCCGGTTTTTTAGCTCCTCTCCCCCTGGGCGAGGGGTTGGGGCGAGGGAGTGAGGGACTTAGTACTCAATCTCTTCTCCGCAGATACACATCGTTGCTGATCGACTCCAGCCGAACGGCAGGCCCTCCGCCGTTAACGGTTCCTTCGAGCAGGTAGCCCACAATCGGATGTTTCTGCTTCTTGTTCTTAAAATCAATCTCTAAGTCTGAATAAACTTCGCCGGTTATGGTTTTCATGGCTAAGTTAGCGCCTTTCGATTTAGGCCAGCTCATATCGACGAACCCGCTGATGGTTTTGGCAAACACCGCGCCCGTAGCGCCCTGAATATCGATATTGCCATTGATGGTTTCGATGTTGAGTTGCGCCTGTCGGGGCAGAAACACCTGATAATTGATGTCGCTGCATACCGTATACCGTTCGCCGTCGCGGTCATTGCCCCAGGAACTATGCTGGCCGGGGCAGTCTTCGGGTTTACCCCGTTTGATGAGGTCCTTATCGAAATCGGTTTTAAGGCTGACCTCCTGCGCTGTCGAGCCGCTTGTCACCACCAGGGCCTCGTTTAATTTGCCCCCGTTAATGGTAATCGATATACGGACCGACAGTTCGGGTTTATCCCAGTAACGAACCCGGATACTGTCGGCAAATCTCAGATTCAGATTTACCGTCTGACCTGAGGCAACCGGCATTGTTTTCTGGATGATTCGCTGGGCGAATGCCGGGCGAATGAGCAGACTGAGCAGCAGAAGGAAGAGTAGTTTTTTCATGAGAGTAGCGAGGAAAAAGGCTCATTTTTGCTTACGGATGTAGATATTGCTGTTGATGGTCTTGAGCTGCATCTCAACGCCACCACCGTTTGTGGACCCATCGATGTTATGCCCACCGCCCACTTTGGTCATCCCATCTTTTGTGTTTTTTACGCCCAGGTCAAAGTCCGTGTACATTTCGCCTTGTATCGAGCGGAGCTTCAGGTTTGCTTTGGCAGTGGCGGGCAGGGTAATGTCGATGGGGCCGTTGATGGTAGAAATGGCCGTTGGTTTCTCCTGACTCAACGTCGAGTAGACCACACTTACTTCCCCATTAATCGTGTTGGCCACCACCGGGCCGGTCACGTTGTTGAGGTCGATGGAAGCATTGTTGGTGCGGATTTCCAGATCGCCATCCATGTTGCTGACGGTGACGTTCGACCCCTGCCAGTTGGTTTCCTGGTAGAGGAGCGCCACTTTTCGGGGAAGTTTAATGGTGTACTTGATCTGCCTGCGGGTCGCTTTTTCAATTTTCAGGCCACCGCTTTCCGGCGTTACGGCCAGGCCAATACCGGAATTATCGACGGCTGTGTTGTAGATTGGTTTCAATCCTTTAGCCCGTTCGGGCGGAGCCTCGTAGCCCGACGATGCCTGAATGATAACCTCATCGCTGTTATGCCCTTCAATTTTGAGCGAACCGGCGTCCATCTCAATGGTCACTTTGCGGTCTTTGGCATTTGCCAGTTTGGTTTTGTATTCCTGAGCCTGGACCGTGGCGATACACCACACGAAGCCAGCGCTCAGCAGGAGCAGCTTTTTCATGAATTGGTTTGATTTAAATGGTTTGTAGTTCGTAGTTAGCTGGTGCCGGAAGAATCATAGTATCAACTTTGACAAATCGGATACTATAGTTCATTGATTATCAGAGTTATCAGCCGCTTCGGCGCGGGGCCGCCCGTGCGGTCCGATTTGTCAACGTTTTTGCGTGAAATTACGACGCAGCGTTTTTCTTCCCCCGCAGGCGATTGGCGCCCTCTTCGGCTTTGAGTCGCACCGCATCGAGGGCTTGTTGATTCTGGGCTAATCGCTGCATTTCGGCAACAGCCCGCTTTTCCTTAATGGCCACCAGCACCTCGATAAGCGTGATCTGAACGTTTGGGTCGGTTTGGATTTTCAGCGATTGAATTAATCCATCGCGCACGTCCGGCTCGTTCTCGAAGCGAGCCAGTGCCTGACAGGCCGCTAAGCGCACGTTCACATTAGCATCGAAATTCAGCGTGTTGAGCAGCAATTGGGTAATGTCCCCATCGGGCTGAGTCAGTTCGTAACTCTGATTAACGGCCTGAATACGCTCGCTGGCCGACGTTTTGGGGGTTTGCTCGAAGGCCAGCACTTTTTTTATTGCCTGCCCGGAGGCTACGTCTGTGGCGGATGCGGTCGGTTGGGCAATCGGTCGGGTTGAACGCCACTGGTTGTAGACGGTTCCACCCGCGAAGCCAACCAGCAGCAGCAGCACGCTGGCGGCTATACGCAGACTCCAGCCGGTGAAACTAATGACCCGGCTCGGTTCGGGTGCGCTCAATTTAGCCGCTAACCGACTGTTGAATTCGGCGGACGGGTGCTGCTTTCGGGCGTCGGTGAAGTAGCGAAACTGTCCGGCATGGTGCTGCAAATGGGCCGGAATGGTCTCCTGCTGGAAAAACTGCCGCAACTGCTTTTCTTCAGCCAGCGAGGTTTCGCCCTCGTAATATTTCTCCAGCAGCGTTTCAATGTCCTGCTTCATAGTCGTTGGTTTTTACGTAGTTGTCCCGGAGCCGTTGCCGTGCCCGCGACAAAATCACTCGTATGTTGTTGACACTGAGGCCCGTTAGCTGTTCGATTTCCTCGAATGAATATTCCTCAACGTCGCGTAAATGGAGCACAAGTTTCTGCTGGTCCGGCAGGGCCTCCATCAGCCTGCGGATGATCCCGGCACTGTCGGCAAATTCCATCTGCTGATAGGGCGAAACGCCGTCGGCCTGTAGACTCAGCATGTCGGCGTCATCGGTCATTTTCTGCCGATTGTGCGCTTTCATTTTGTCTAAGCACAGATTCTTGGTCATCTGCACGGCCAGCGCTTCTACGCTGTGGTAGGTATCTAATTGCTGCCGGTTTGCCCAGAGTCGCAGCAGTACCTCCTGCAACGCATCCTCGGCCTCTTCGCGGTTGCGTAAAAACAACTGCGCCAGCCGGAAAAGGCGCCCCTGAGCGGGTAGTATGCGTTGTTTGAAGGTTTGTAAATCCATTTCAATGACAAAGACGACTAAGTCAGTGAAACATTACAGACGGAGGTGAATTTTTTTTAAAAATTTAGGGACATAAAGGAATTTCTACGTTCACTTCAGGCCGAATGAACTGGCGTTCCGGGGTTGTTTCGCCAAACGTTCTTTGGGTAATAGCCTGTAACCCTATCGGGAAGTAAACTAAATCTAACTTAGGAGAGAATGGTGCAATTTATCGACTATTTATTTAGTTAAAGCCGATACTGTTGCTTTTTGTAACAGATAAGCCTAAAATAGCGTTAACAAAGCCACAGATAGTTATAGTTATGAGCAATTTAAATCAACTCCTGTATTTTGCCTCGCAGTCGTACCGGCAGGTTCAGCTTTCGGTCGATAAGGGTGCAACGCCTTATGCCTACAGTGATTTCGCCACTCAGTTTACAAATCTGCTGGAGGCTTCGGGCGATGAGACTTACGCCCGCCAACTCACGATAGAATTAGTTGAAGAAACAGCCCGGCATAAACAAACCACCGACTACCTGCGGCAAGAATTAGCCTTTGAAGCACGGGCATCAGCCCTGGGCGACCGGACAACCGCCCTCGAATCAGACAGGGCAAACCACAGTGCCGCTTTGTCTGATCGGCGGATGAATCGGCAGGCGAATCGCACGAACCATCTTGAAGAAGCCTTTGCCTGATTAAACCCATTGCGAACGGAGATAAGGAAGGGAATGAATACGACCCCTCCGGGGTCACATGTTTATAGCCAAGATTTTCCTATAAACATGTGACCCCGGAGGGGTCGTACTTGTATGGACTGAAAGTCAATTGTAGAGTAACCTCTCACGCCTTCCTAATCAACTCCAGTAGCTTCCGGTCTAATTTGTAGCCGTGCCAGTCTTCGTAGGCAACGTCGGTGCGGCCCGAGTTCAGGATGCCAAAATCGCCGATGAATTCCCAGAGGGCAAAGCCGATTCCGTTGCTGGATAGAATGCTGAGCACATCGCCAAACCAGGCAAGAAATACGTCGTGGGGCGTTTTGTTCCAGCAGCCGCACTCGCCACAATGCACGCCCACGCCTTTGTTGACCAACTCAATCCAGGGTTTGTAGAACGTTTCGAGCATGGCCCGGCTGAGGTACCTGTCGCCGACCTGCCCCGGCCATTTAGGTTCGGGCAACTGCTCAGGGTCTTTGTTAGCCCAGGGCGCTTTGTAGTGCGAGATGATGCCCGGATTGTAGCCCCGGCAACTCTGGGCGATGTTGAGGTCGGTGATTTCGGGAATGACCGAGCTGCCCGTGTCGTTCCCATCGGCAATAATCAACTGTGTCGGATTCTCTTTCCGAATGGCGGTCGATGCGGCTAAAGCTACTTTGCGGTAGGTTGCACCCGGCACACTGCCCCGTTTGGAATGCTGGTCGTTCATGTCAGCCCGCATACTCGGCTCGTTGAGCAGGTCGAAGCTGATTTTTTCAGAGGAGATATTTTTGTAGCGTTTCGCCCACATGTTCCAGTGGAAGCAGAACGCATCGAGGGCCGCCTGGTCGGTCCAGAGGTTATACGGTTCATTGAAGCCCGCGTTGACGCAGTAGCCGGGCGCGCGGTGGAGGTTCAGGCTCACGTGCAGGTTGTGCTTGTGGGCCAGCATCACCAACTGGTCAATCCGGTCAACGGCCTGCTGGTCAATCTGATATACCTCATCGGGCGTGATGTTGCGGCTCCGGTCGAATTTGAGATACGCCGGATAGGCCATCGGCAGCCGCACAAAGTCGAAGCCCCAATCCTGCATCCATTTCAGGTGGTCTTCCTGGGTAGACCGACGGCTCCGGGTAGGGTCGGGTGAGAAGAAATCCAGTAGGTTAAAGCCTTTCCATTTGGGCAACTTGTTCTTCGCTGAAGTTGCCGCCTGCGACGTGGCTAAGAGGTCTGACCCGGTTGCGCTCAGAGCCGCCGTGAGCAGGCCGGTGTTCTGAATAAACGTTCTTCGTTGCATGACAGACAGAGTTTTAAAAACGATAAATCTACTTGCAGACTGGAGTTCAGAATAAGTAAAATAAATACGAGTTGTGCCTTCTGCTATGAACGAATAAATGAGCCTTATAACCATGAGAAAAATCCTTTTCCCGTTGTTCCTCGTAACAACCCTCGTACTCAACGTAGCCGACAGCTTTGCCCAGAAAGGGAAGTCGCTATACACCTTCCCAATTGGTGTGCAGGCCTACACCTATCGAAACAGTTTTCCGAAGAGTGTTGTGGCTACGTTAGATACGATCAAAGCCTTAGGCATTACCGAGATTGAAGCGGGCGCACCAAAGGGCATGACGCCCGAAGAGTTCAAAAAACTATGCAACGACCGGGGCATCAGCATTCCTTCGACCGGGGCAAATTATGACCAGATTTCAAAAGCGCCCGACGAGACTGTTCAGAAAGCAAAGGCTTTGGGTGCTTCCTTTGTGATGGTTTCCTGGATTCCGCATCAAAAAGGCAGTTTCAATATCGACAATGCGAAAAAAGCCGTTGAGGATTTCAACCGGGTGGGCAAAGTGCTGAAAGAAAACGGCCTGACATTCTGCTACCACAATCACGGCTACGAGTTTCAGCCCTACGAAAATGGTACGCTCTTCGACTATATCGTCAAAAATACCAACCCCGACTACGTTTCCTTCGAGATGGACATTTTGTGGGCGCAGCATGGCGGAGCCGACCCGGTGGCCTTATTGAAAAACTATGGCAGTCGCTTTAAACTGATGCACCTGAAAGACCTCAAAAAAGGCATCAAAGGCGACCTGACCGGTGGAACACCTCCCGAAAACGACGTGACCCTCGGCGATGGGCAGGTCAATATTCCTGAAATTATACGCCTTGCGAAAAAAGCGGGTGTCAAACATTATTTCATTGAAGACGAGAGCAATAAAGAGTACGAGCAAATGCCCAAAAGCATCGCCTATCTGAAAAGCCTGAAGCAGTAGAGCCGCAATAGCCTGCTTTTTAGGTTTGTTTTACATCAGCCGCCACTGAATTTGCAACCCGATTAACAATACAGTAAACCCAATCAGAATCCATTTCAGGACCGGCAGAAAGGGCCAGTGAGACAACAGAAACAGACTGGCGAGGAAGACCATAATGGCCAATATCGCTAACCCTAACCCGACGAACAGCAAAAATCCCATGCCTACGCCGATGTCGCGGATGTCCTGAAAGCTGACCGATTTACTCAAATAACCAACCAACAGCACAACGCCAATCAGGCTGGAGAAGCCAATCCGGGCCAGCCATCCCCATTGGCTTCCGGGTGCCCAGAACAAGGGTACAAACGCGAGCATGACGCCAATGGCAGGCAGACAGGTATACAAAAAAAAGGTAAGTCCCCAATGGTCTAACCGCGTAAGGGGTTGGTTGAGCGCAATAATGATACCCACCAGCGCGAGCATTAATATCCAGACCAGTTCAGGCCCTATCAGGTAGGCCGCCGTGCGATTCATCAGGAATAGATTTAGGGTGCCAAAAAAGTTGAGCCAGCAACCACTCATCAGGTTGTTAGTGAAGCAGGTTGTAGCAGCGACAGAATGAAGAACACCAGGCCGACAATGAAGAAAATACCCGAAAACACGGTGGCCAGTATCAGGAGTACACCCTTAAAGCCCGGTTTGGCTGCAATGACCAGGCGGTCGGTTGGGCTGAAGGTATTGGTCGATGGGTTGACCAATTGAAATGAACCCGGCCGGTCGGTGGTGAAGGCCGCCACCGGCACAATCCGGTTGCCCGACATGTCGCTGCGCTTGCTCGTCAGGAAGGTGTAATGGTCGACGGGAATGCTTTTTTTGGGCTTAAGTTCGCTCACCTGAAATGAATTAGTTCTGGGAATCACGCCCAGCATGGACGACCGTTTTACCGCAATTTCGTACACCCCGCTTTCCGGTAAATCGAAGGAGAAGGCAGTCGATTGAGCGGCCTGTTCAATGCGGGGGCCAGCCGTGTAGATGGCGACTAAGCTGGCAACGCTTTTTAGGAGGAAGCCAAAACCACCCAGCCCCAGCAAGGCGAACAGGCTGGTCGACCAAATCGAATGCAGAGAAAACATAATTGGCCCGGTCAGAAGGGTTTGTAATTTTTTACACTGTCCTGAAGCGACGCCAGCTTACCCTTCAGTTGCTGGTCGAGTTCGGCGTAGATGGCCTGAAGGTCTTTATCGTTTTTCTGGCAATAGGCTTCGATGGGCGTGGGCCGGGCGCTGCCATCCTCCAGGTCGATTTGGGTGATGGTTGCCCGGTATTTGCGGTTCGTGCACTCAATCACAAAACTATAGCGAACCATGTAGACACCCCCCGCCGAACTCTCCGACCGGGGAAGGGTCACCACCTGCGACACCCGCCCGACCAAATCGCCGGTCTCTTTGTCGCTCAGGGTAAACGTATCGTTGGCCGACGTACACGACTGAGTGACCCATAGCCGGGTTCTTCGGAACAAATCAGCCTGCGACACACTACCGCAATCGACAACTTCCGAGTACGTTACTTTTTGGTTAACGACGGGCAGCACACCGTGTAGCTTTCCGTTCGTGATAACCGGCGGACAAATGGTCATTGCGTAGCTTGTGCTTAACAGACAGGCCATCAACAGGCCAGCAAAGACAGTGTGCATGATGTGATGATTGGTATAAGGTTGAAAAAGGGAAGGGAACGATGTAAACCTTCTCAAATCTAAGCAGACGGGTGGGAGAGTCGCCAGCCAGAACTGGCAATCGGTTGATTTGAGTAGATAAGCAGCGCAAAAAAGGGGATAGTTAGTCTTATCGCGCTACTTCGATTTTATACTTCTTCCCTTTCATCTTCTCCTGACTAATCTTCGCCAGAAAGGCCTGAACTTTCGCCTGTTTCACGGCAGCAAACGAACTGAAATCGTTAACCTCGATAAGGCCTAAATCGCCTTTCTCCAGGTCGCCTTTCTGCGAGAAAAAACCAACGATGTCAACTTTATTCAGCTTGTTTTTTCGGCCGCCACTGATGTACAGCGTCACAAAATCGGGTGGTTTAGGTAAGGCATGTCCGGTCACTAACGCCAACTCGTTCAGCGATTCATCTAAGTAGGCCGGGCGAGCTTCATCCTCATGCAAAATCACGTAGGCCGTTCCCGATGCGTGCATCCGCGCCGTTCGGCCATTGCGATGCACAAACTCGTCGGCCTTTTGCGGCAAATGATAATGGATAACGTGCTTCATGTCGGGAATGTCCAGCCCACGAGCCGCTAAGTCGGTCGTTACCAGATACCTGACGCTGCCATTTCTAAACTGAACCAACGCCCGTTCGCGGTCGGGCTGCTCCATGCCCCCATGATACGCTAAGGAGTGAATACCCACTTCGGCCAGCAGTTGGCTGATGCGCTCAGCCGTTTCCCGATGGTTGCAGAAAATCAAAGCCGCTTCTGAATTCAGCGAACACAGCAGTTCCACCAGCGTGTCGATTTTGTCTTTCGACCCCGAATAAACCAGCTTAATGTCCAGACCCGTTTGCTCGTCGTTTTCAGCCTCGAACGTCAGGGTTATGGGCGCATTGAGCTGAATGAAATCAGGAATGCGGACGCCCGACGTGGCCGAGACCAGCACGCGTTTTTTGAGGTTGCGTAAGGCGGCAACGATAAAGGCCATTTCGTCGTGAAACCCCAGCGCCAGCGACTTGTCAAACTCGTCCAATACCAGCGTATGAATGCCCTCCAAGGAAAACGAACGGCGGGTAATATGGTCAGCAATACGGCCCGGCGTGCCAATCAGGACGGCGGGTGGATGGCTCAGGTTTTTGATTTCGGTCTCCACCGAATGCCCGCCATAGCACACGTTCACTTTGTAGCCCGTTGCCATCTTTTTCCAGACCTGCTCAATTTGCCCGGCCAACTCCCGCGACGGCGTCAGAATAAGGCACTGCACGGTTGTTTGCTCAGGGGCGAGTAAGGCGAGAATGGGCAACAGAAACCCCAGCGTCTTGCCGGAGCCGGTGGGCGCTATCAAAAACGTATCATTATCCTGTAGAATCGCTTGTTGAGCGGCTTCCTGCATGGGGTTTAGGGCTACAATGCCCATGCCTGCCAGAATTTGCGTGTGTTGCTCAGGAGTTATCATGCCCTAAAAGTAAGACTAATAAGCCATCTAAACTCCCTGAACCCCCTGAAGGGTACTTCGCTCGTGTTGAGACAAAGCCGCTTTCAGAGGATTTAGGGAGTTTAGGCGGGAGAGGACCAATTTTTAGCCGGTTTCTAATAGACTTGCGGTAGAATGTTGCAGCCCCTACGCTTACCTGATACGTGAGCAGAATTAAATCCTTCAGATTCTGTGGTTTCTATTGCCAGCAACAGGCTGTTTATCAGGAGAAACCACAGAATCTAAAGAATCCATAGACTATAAAATTGCCCCGAAAAATGAATAGACGAGCGTTTGTACGGGTTGGCACAACTTCGCTCAGCCTGTTACCGGTCCTGCCGACGATGGCTTATTTCGAGACCCCTGCAGCAGTGGTGAAACCGGCCTGGCTGCTCGAACTAATCCAACTTAACGACCAACAGCTATCGACTATAAAAACGTATCGGATTACTGATTTCGCCGATGTTGCGTTCGGCGGGGTGAAAGATGGCGACGACATACCAAACCCGCAGTCAACCAGTGATTACATTCGCCGGGTGGCCTGTGCGCTATCCTGCCCCGAATCCGGTTTTTATCGCTCCACCGAATTACTGCACGAAATGGCCTTAGCCTTGAGCTATCTGCTGAAGGTGCAGCATACGGACGGCACCCTCGATTTGCTGGCTACGAACTTTCATTCAACGCCCGATACGGGTTTCATCGTCAAGCGGTTAGTGCCAGCCTACACGCTGCTGGAACGTTCGCAGACGCCCGGCATGGAGCCTGTTCTGGCCACGTTCAAATCGTTCCTGCTGCGGGCGGGCGAGAGTTTGGTTGTGGGCGGCATTCATACGCCAAATCACCGATGGGTTGTCTCGGCTGCACTGACCAAACTGCACGAACGCTGGCCCGACGCCCGCTACCTGAACCGGATTGAGCAGTGGTTAGCCGAACAGATCGACATGGACGACGATGGGCAATACAACGAGCGCAGTACCCTGATTTACTCACCCCTGACCAATCGCCTGCTGATTACGATGGCGAAAGGGCTAAACAAACCGGCCCTGCTGGAGTATGTTCGGAAGAATCTGGCCATGACGATCTATTACGTTCACCCAAACGGGGAGGTCGTCTCAGAAGCCTCAGGTCGTCAGGATAGAGCCTTAGTTGGCACGATGGAAGGCTATTATTATGCGTATCGGTACATGGCCCTGCACGACAAAAACGGCGAGATGGCCGCCATGTGTCGGCTAATCGAAAAAACAGCCCTGCCCAAAGCTGCCTATCTACTCGACTATCTGCTGGAAGACCTGTCGCTATGGAACGAACTGCCCGTTAGTAAACCCCTGCCGGTCAACTATGTAAAGGCGTTTCCGCATTCGGGCTTAGTCAGGATTCGTCGCAACCAGTGGGACAGTACGATTCTGTCGGCCAGCCCGGTCTGGCTTACGTTTCATAAAGGTCAGGCCGTGTTGCAGGGCGTGCGGGTGGCCAGTTCGTTTTTTGGCAAGGGCCAGTTTCAGGCCGATAAACTCCAGAAACAGGGCGAAAAGTGGGTACTGACGCAGTCGCTGGATGGGCCGTATTATCAGCCATATCCCCGCAACGCCATTCCCGGCGATGGCGACTGGGAGAAAATGCCACGCGCCAATCGGGCGCAAAGTGAAGTCCAGCATCTCCAGACAACCGTAACCATCGGCGAAGCCAGCAATGGTCTGGAGGTTCACATTCAGATTGCCGGAACCGATGGTGTTCCTGTTTCCCTGGAACTGATATTCAGGCCGGGGGGCACGTTCGCGGGTGTGACGAAGCATCCCGGCCGGCCAAACGCTTACCTGCTGGCGGAGTCGGGTTCGTATACCGTCCAGACCGACACCATTACGTTTAGTCCGGGGCTAGCCCTGCACAAAACGGTTCAGTTGCGGGGCGCCCTGCCAGCTATGGACGCTCCTACGGTTTACGTCACGGGTTTCACCCCTTTTGCCCATACGATTCGGCTTTCATAGATTGTTCACTGAACGGCGTGGCATATGCCATATCTTGGAGATATGGCATATGCCACGCCGTTCAGTGAACAATCCCGAACCGAAAAGAGACGCAGCAAGTTGACAGAGTAGGCTACCTTTGTGGTTTATTTGACTTGCCGCTATGACGTTCGACGAACTGAATCTGAATAAATCCCTGCTGAATGCCCTACAGGACCTGAACTACACGACGCCAACAACGATACAGCAACGGGTATTCCCGGTTGTGATGTCGGGGCAGGATGTGTGTGGCATCGCGCAGACGGGTACGGGCAAAACGTTTGCCTATCTGTTGCCGTGTTTGCGGCAGTTTCAATTTTCAAAAGACCGGCTCGCGCAGGTGGTCATCATCGTTCCCACACGCGAACTGGTTGTGCAGGTGGTCAAATCGGTTCAGCAATTGACGACCCATATGGATGTCGTTGTGGTTGGCGTCTATGGGGGCGTTAACTTAAAGCCGCAGTTAGCTGAGGTGCAGCAGGGCGTTGATGTGCTGGTGGCCACACCCGGCCGATTGGTCGATTTTCTGCTGAACGGGGCGGTAAAAACAAAGGCCATCAGGAAACTCGTGGTTGATGAAGTCGATGAAATGCTCAATCTTGGCTTTCGCACGCAGTTGAAAACGATTCTGGATTTGTTGCCGCCTAAACGCCAAAACCTGCTGTTTTCGGCAACCATGACCGACGATGTCGAGCAATTGATGGCGACCTATTTCAATAATCCGATTCGGGTGGAAGCGGCCCCCGTTGGCACTCCGTTGGAGAATATTGAACAAACCGCTTATCCGGTTCCGAATTTCTACACGAAAGTGAACCTGCTGACGCTTCTGCTGAAACAGAACCCCGCGATGACTAAAGTGCTGGTGTTTACAGCCACGAAGGCATTGGCCGACCAGGTATTTGACCAGATCGACGGGGAATTGTCTGGCAGCGCGGGCATCATTCACTCCAACAAAGCGCAGAGTCAGCGGTTCGACGCGGTCAATCAGTTCAAGCAAGGTACGTATCGGGTGTTAATTGCTACCGATGTTATTGCGCGGGGCATCGACGTGGCCGATGTGTCGCACGTCATCAATTTCGATCTGCCCGACGTGCCGGAGGTCTATATTCACCGCATCGGGCGAACCGGCCGGGCCGATAAAAAAGGAAACGCTGTTTCGTTCATTACTGAAGGTGAAAAAGAGGAGCAGGCCGCTATCGAACAACTCATGAAGTACACCATTCCGTTGCTCCCCCTACCCGATAGTCTTGTGATTTCGGCCGAGTTGACCGACGACGAAAAGCCGAAAATTTACATGAAAACGGTGGAGGTAAAGGGGCCTAAACGGGAGGATGTTGGCCCGGCTTTTCATGAGAAATCAGCTAAAAACCAAAAGGTAAACGTCCGGCGCGACCATGCCGCCGAGAAGATGCTGAAATACGGCAGGCCCATCAAACGAAGCGGTAAAAAATAACTCATTTCTCCTATGCAGTTTTCATCACTCGGATTGGCTGAACCGCTACTAAAAGCAGTCGCAGCACAAAAGTATACGCGTCCGTATCCTATTCAGCAGGAGGCTATTCCGGCCATTCTGGCGGGGCGGGATATTCTGGGTATTGCCAAGACCGGCTCTGGCAAAACTGCCGGTTTTGTGTTGCCGATTCTGGAGTTATTTCACCGGACAAAAGCCGTCAAAAATAAACCCATCAGTGTGCTGGTCCTGGTGCCCACGCGCGAGTTGGCCGTGCAGGTTGCCGAGGTTTTTCAAGCCTTTAGTGAGCCGCTTCCCCAAACCGTAAAAACAGTAGCGGTCTATGGCGGAGTGGCGATTAATCCGCAAATGATCGCCGTACACGGAGCCGAAATTGTGGTGGCCACGCCGGGTCGATTGTTGGATTTGGTGGCGCAACGAGCGCTGCATCTGTCGAAAGTCGAAATCTTAGTGCTCGATGAGGCCGACAAAATGCTCGACCTGGGTTTCGCCGATGAGATGGATCAGATTTTCGATCTGTTGCCTGCCAAACGGCAGACCATTCTGTTCTCAGCCACGCTGGGTGATGCCATTCAGGACATCCGGGAAAACCTGCTGCGAAATCCGGTGCAGCTTTCGGTCGCTGAGGAAGCCGAAAATCTGGATTTAATTAAACAGGTAGCCTACCGGGTTAGCCCGGACCGCAAGGGGCCGCTGCTTCGCTACATGATAAAGCAGGGAAAAATGAAACAGGTATTGTTGTTTGTTTCTTCCACCCGAACGGCGGATAACGTCGTGGTTAAACTGACCAAAAATGGTATTCAGGCAGCAGCTATTCACAGCGGCAAAACGCAGGGCGCCCGCACGGAGGCCCTGGCGAAATTTAAGGCGGGTAAACTCACGGTGCTGGTCGCTACGGATTTAATGTCGAGGGGTATCGATATTCAACTGCTGCCTTACGTCATCAATTTTGAGCTGCCCCGTTCGCCCAAAGATTATATTCACCGCATTGGCCGGACTGGACGCGCCGAAGCGACGGGTGAAGCCATCTCCCTGATTTGCCCCGACGACGAGCATCACTTCAAAATTATTCAGAAAAAAATGGGCAAACGGGTCGAGATGCTTGATACCGACGATCTGGATTTGATGGGCTACTAACGGGCAGACTTGCATCAGGTAATGCCGCCTGTTTTTGGAAACTCTGTTGTACCTGCTTATTATTACGGTTTAAACCAAATCGTATAATGGGTATATTTACTTATAGTAACTTTTTTTCAAGATGCAGCTTAATTGCGGCCTTTGTAGTAACTTTATCAGCCGTAAGCTTTGGGCAGATTTATACCAACACCTTCACAGGTGCCGGAACCTGTCCAACACAAGGGAACACCCCGGCAACATCAGCTAACGCGACCGCTACGCCACTCACCAGAAGTACGGTGACGTGTACTACGGCTGCCGACGTGTTTAACTCGACAACGTTAAACAATACGGCAAGCATCAATAACAGTTCGTACATTGAATTTTCAGTGACGGCTGCTGCAGGCGCTCAGTTAAACGTAAGCTCACTTAGCTTTTTTCGGCAAGCCAGTAATACAGCTCCTAACCAGTTGGAAGTTCGATACAGTACCGATGGATTTACGACGTCGACCAGTTGGGGCGCGGCACCTGTATCTCCTCCCGGTGGTCCTCCCGCAATGGGCGCAGTCACCATCTGGGATTTTACCGATTTTTCGGTGCCACCCGGCACTACGTTAACGTTTAGGTTTTACCCGTATGGCACAACACGCGCCGATTTAGCGGCAGGCGCTGCTTCTGCCACTGGAACATTTCGGCTCGATAATGTTACGCTGAATGGCACATCACCTCTACCTGTTGGTCTTGTTTCGTTCACCGGCAAAGCTGGCAACAATGTCGTTGTCCTGAACTGGGTTACGGCCTGGGAAGAGAAAAATCAGGGCTTCGAGATTCAAAAGAGTACAAATGCCCGGAGTTTTGAGCCTATTGGCTTCATAGCGGGTAATACCACTACCCAATCGCAGTCGGTTTATGAGTTTATCGACGCAGACGTGCAGCCCGAAACGATTTACTACTATCAACTCAAACAGAACGACGTTGGCGGTGGCGCCACGCTGTCAACGATTCTTTCTGTGCGGGCAAAGGCGGGCGAACAGCCGCAGGAGGCAACTGTATTCCCGAACCCAAACCGGGGTAGTTTTACCCTTTCCGGACAGGATTCCGCACCAGCCAGCATCAACCTCTACACGACTACTGGCGTTGAAATTCCTATCAGCACGAACCTGTCCGAGACAGCGAAGACGCTCAATATTTCTGCAAAGACCAGTTTAGCCCCCGGCCTGTATTTTCTGAAGGTAAACGCTGGCAATGGTAAAAAAGCAAAATCGTTGAAGGTATTGGTTTATTAACCACAAAAGTTTTAACACAGAGCACACAGCGGGTGAAAGAGATTCACAGAGTTTTTATTCTTCTCTGCGAATCTCTTTCACCCGCTGTGTGCTCTGTGTTAAAACTTCTTTATTTCGGGAAGCCGGGGCTGGCCTTTACTTCGTCGATTTGCTTTCGATGCCGTTCCATATGAGAAGCCAGCAACAACACCGCCTGGTAGGCATCCAGCGTACCCAGCACAAAATGTTCGAAATAATGCGTCCGCAGGTCATCAGTTGTCGTTTCTACAAACTCAATAGCCGTTTTACGCTGCTCATCAAAAACCTTTAGTGCCACATCAACCGTTTCAAATCGGCCCGTTGGCACAAAAGGAGCTGGAGCTGGCAGCGCCGTTGTCCGGCTGCGGACAGCTTTGATAACATCGATGTCCGATACCCGGATGCTGGCTCGATTCTCCGGCTTGGCCGGGATGTTCATACCCGTCAATATCCGGCTGAAAATGCCTCTCTCAACTAAGGCGATGTGCTCGACACACTCGCTAACAGACCACCGATTGCCATCAGGTTTGTAAGCTACCTGCTCAATCGACAGTCCGCTAAGCGATTGATGCAGATTGGCTTGTGAAGTTTTCAGATAGTCGATAGCATACGCACGTTCTGTGTCGGTAACGGGTCCGGTCACAGCAGCCGGTTGCAGGTTGTCCATAGTTTATTTTAGTGGTTTCGTGTAATCAAGGCCCTACGGCCTTTCAACCGCATAGAAGCGGCTAAGCCGCTGCCGGTTCGCCGGTTCCGCCAATGGCCTGGCGTCTGCTTAAGGGCTTCTCGTTCATCCTGTTGTAGTCTACCGTTGCGTATGTCTGTTGATGTAGTTTACCGCTTATCTGTAGGGTAAAGCAGATAACTACTGGTGCAGGGCTTAGGTTAGATTTTTCAGGATTTTACTTGCTAACTTAGGAAATGACTTCTCGCCCAACAATAAGCCTCATCACCTGGTTAGTCATCCGTAGTTGTTAAGTAGTCAAATGTAGTCAGTGATTCTAAAACAATATAACGACAATAGCCTGACAAGTAAATGACTCCTTAATGACGAATAAAATTCCTGTTATCCGATGGACGAAAACGAATCACCTGAACTGACGGAGGATGAAAAGCGGTTGTTTGCCGACCTAATGCCCGAAGACCTGACTGAGATTATGGCTACGGGTGTCAATCGGCGTCACTTCCTCAAACTGGTGACGCTGGCAGGCGGGGGCATCCTGGCGACCCAATCGGCGGTGGCAGCGCAACTACTAACCCGCCCATTCACGGAAGCAGTCCCAGCCGAAATCGCTCCGTCCAGCCTTGATAATGCCGTTACCGTAGCCTGTAGGGTTAACGGTACGGCCCGTAAGCTCACCGTCGATTCGCGCATGACGTTGCTGGACACGTTACGTGAACGGCTTGACCTGACCGGCTCCAAAAAAGGCTGCGACCACGGCCAATGTGGGGCCTGTACGGTGATTGTAAACGGTCATCGGGTGTTGTCATGCCTGACGCTGGCCGCGAGTTGCGAAGGCAAAACTGTGCAGACGATTGAAGGACTCGCGCAGGGAAACAACGGTCGGGATGCCGCACCACCGACGGGTCGGCTTCATCCAATGCAGGAGGCTTTTCTGAAACACGACGGCTTCCAGTGCGGCTTCTGTACGCCGGGCCAGATTTGCTCAGCGGTGGCGATGCTCGATGAAGCCCGGAAAGGCCACGCGAGCTACGTTACTGAAAATGTTCGGCAGCCAGCGGGACCGGCGAAGCTCTCCAACGAAGAGGTTCGGGAACGGATGTCGGGGAATATTTGCCGCTGCGGGGCGTATCCCAACATTGTCGCTGCCATTCAGGAGGTTCACAGCGGAAAATCCGTTGAGCAGGTTTTTCGGTCTGTCTAATCCGTTTCCAATCCCATGAGACCTTTTACGTATACCCGAGCCAAAGACCCGTTGTCTGCGAGTAAACTCCTGGCCGGGAACCCCAACGCTAAATTCCTCGCCGGTGGTACCAACCTGCTGGACCTGATGAAGGAAGACGTGGAACGACCCAACGCGCTGATCGATATTTCTGAACTGGGCCTGAGCGACATCAGGTCCATCGCCACGGGGACCAATAAAGGCGGCATTTCGATGGGCGGGCTTGGGAAAAACACGGACGCGGCCAACCATCCGCTGGTTCGCCAAAATTACCCCTTATTGACACAAGCTATCCTGGCGGGCGCATCCGGGCAGATTCGGAACATGGCGACCAATGGCGGTAATCTGTTGCAACGCACTCGCTGCCCCTATTTTTATGAAGTGGCTATGCCCTGCAACAAGCGTGAACCGGGAACAGGCTGTGGGGCGAAGGAAGGTATCAACCGGATGCATGCTATCTTCGGCTGGTCGGAACAATGCGTGGCGGTATATCCATCCGACATGGCCGTTGCACTGGCGGCATTAGACGCCGTCATTAAGGTTCGGAATGCAGGGGGGCAGGAACGTAGCATTCCCATGGCTGATTTTCACCGGCTACCGGGCGATCAACCCGAAAAAGACACGAACCTGATGCATGGCGAACTGATCACGGCCATTGAACTGCCAAAGGACAACTTTGCCAATACATCCTATTACCTCAAAGTACGCGACCGGGCTTCGTATGCGTTTGCGCTGGTATCGGTCGCAGCCGCGTTAGAAACCGAAGGAAACAAGATCAAACAAGTGCGTATTGCCATGGGCGGAGTGGCGCACAAACCCTGGCGGGCGTTGAAAGCCGAACAGATGCTGGTGGGTAAAGAAGCCACCGAAGCCAATTTTAAACTGGCCGCCAACGCCGAAATGGCTGGGGCTAACCCATTGGTACACAATAAGTTTAAAGTAGAGCTGGGTAGTCGGAGCATCGTTCTGGCCCTGCAGATGGCCCTGAACGGCGGTAAAGCCTAACGTATCATAATCTCATGAAGGATAACAACAAAACTGTTGGCGCACCCATCAGCCGCATCGACGGCATCGCCAAGGTGACCGGCAAAGCGGCTTATTCGATGGATCATCCGGTGAAAAATCCGGCCTATGCCGTGTTGGTTAAAAGCACCATTGCCGCCGGAACCATCCAGAACATCGACTCGGCGGCAGCCGAGAAAGCGCCCGGTGTGCTGGCCGTTATTACCCATCTGAATGCGCCGAAACTAACTGTTAAGGGGGGACTGCGTGGGGGTGCTTTGCTGCAAAGCCCTGAGATTGAGTTCTTCGGGCAGCACATCGGCATTGTGGTGGCCGAAACCTTCGAACAGGCCCGTTATGCGTCGCGGTTGATCAACGTTACGTACACTAAAAAACAACCTAAAGTCGATTTCGACAAGCTGGCTGACCAGGCTCGTCCACCCAGGGATAAAGAGAAAGCCGACGCCAAACGGGGCGATGCAAAAGCCGCGCTCAGCCAGGCCATCTACAAAGTGGAAGAGGTGTTTGAAACGCCCATTGAACACCACCACCCGCTGGAACCCCACGCTGCTATTGCCGAATGGGAGGATAACAAAGTGACGCTCTACAGCAGTGCACAGATTGTGAATGGCGCTCAAAGTGCCGCGGCCGCTACGCTGAATCTGAAGCCGGAGCAGGTACGAATCGTTTCGCCCTACGTCGGCGGTGGTTTTGGCTCAAAAGGCGGGCAGTGGGCCAACCTGGCGCTGGCAGCCGTTGCGGCCAAACACGTGAACCGCCCGGTTAAGATGGCCCTGACTCGTCAGCAAATGGTGAACTCTGTCGGATTGCGGCAGCGGAATCTCCAGAAAGTGAGTCTGGCGGCAACGGCCGACGGCAAGCTGCTGGCGCTGGCACACGAGATTACGACCCACTGCGCCATCAACGACGAGTTTGTGGAACCCTGTGGCGATTGCTCAAAAATCATGTACGACACGCCCAACTCGCTCATTACGTACCGGGTGGTGCCTATGAACCTGATTCTGCCGACCTACACGCGCGGCCCCGGCAAATCGACGGGTAGCTTTGCCCTCGAATCGGCCATGGATGAACTGGCGTACAAACTGAAAATGGACCCGATTGCGTTTCGGATCAAAAACGAACCCGAACGCGATCCGTCCAACGGCAAACCCTGGTCGTCGCGCACGACGGTGCAATGCCTGCGGGAAGGGGCCAACGCGTTTGGGTGGGACAAACGCAAGCCCGAACCCCGCCAGAACCAGCAGGGCAATTACTGGATTGGCTACGGTGTCTCGGCCGGAACGTACCCAGCCCACCAGCGCCCTACCTCAGCCTCGGTGAAATTGAAACGCACCAGTGATGTTGTAACGGCCACCGTTGAACTGGCCGCGGCAGACCTGGGTACGGGGACGTACACCATCCTGACGCAAACGGCCGCCGACGCGCTGGGGCTGCCTATTCAGCACGTCAAGGTGAAAATTGGTGATTCGGACCTGCCCCCGGCGGCTGGCGCAGTGGGTTCGGTGGGTGCTGCCAGTTACGCCAATGCCGTGAACGATGCCTGCCGTCAACTAACGGAAGAGTTGGTGACCAGGTCCGGCAAGCAGTTTTTTGCATCCCCGACAGCCGCGCAGTTGATGCGCTCTGAGAAACTAACCGACTACCAGACGCGGGTCGACAGTAAACCACCGGAAAGCGCCGAGGCTTATTCGGCGCATAGCTTTAACGCCAATTTTGCGGAAGTAGCCGTGAACAAGTCGACGGGTGTGGTGCGCGTAAACCGGTTTCTGGCGGTGACTGGCGCGGGAACTATTTTAAATCCCAAAACCGCCCGTTCGCAGATCATCGGCGGCAACGTCTGGGGCATCGGCATGGCGCTGACTGAAGAGTCGGTGGTTGATCCACGCTGGGGAAATTTCGTCACCCGCTCCCTGGCCGATTACCACGTACCGGCCAACTTAGACATCGGCGCAATGGAGGCTATTTTCATCCGCGAGAAAGACGAGCACGTCAACACGTTAGGCGTCAAAGGCATCGGCGAAGTAGGCATTGTGGGTGTTGCAGCCGCTGTTGCCAACGCCGTTTTCAACGCCACCGGTAAACGAGTTCGAGACTTGCCCATTACGCCGGATAAGCTGTTGTAAGAATAAATACTGAGGAGCTAAAAACCACACTCATTAGTGCGTTATAAGTATTGGGCGTGGTTTTGGTAGTAAAAATTCCCGTTGGCATCGGTAGCCGTACCGTTGGAACAGGCTTTTACCGATAGCTATGAAATCGACTCTCTTTCTCCTCGTACTGGCGCTGCTGACTGTCTCCGCATGGGCGGCTCCGCTGGTGTACAACATCCGCGATTATGGGGCTACGGGCCTCAAACAGGACAATGCTACCGAAGCCATCATGAAAGCCATTACAGCGGCCAAACATGCCGGTGGGGGTGTGGTGCAGGTGCCACCGGGGGATTATCCCTGCCTGTCGATTGTCCTTTACGATAACATCACCCTGCAGATTGACGCGGGGGCCATCCTCTACATTGATTTGCCCAATCCTGATTTCAGAGCAAGGGGCTTTATCTATGCCGAGAAAGCCAGAAACATAGCCATTCGGGGCCAGGGGAAAATCGACGGGCAGGCCAAATACAAGTGGTCTGACTACAATTATGCCGACGTAGAAATTGAGAAAGAGGTGGCCATTGCCAAACAGGCGGGCGTGGAGATGAAGCGTAGCTACCGGGTCGGTAAGAGTACGTTTACGCTGCTGTTTAAGGAATGCGAGGGCATCACGATTGACGACGTAACCATCGAAAATAGCTCGCTCTGGTGTATGCGTATCTGGGGATCCAATCACGTAACCATTCGGGGGGTTACTATCCGGTCGGACCTGAAAATGGGCGTAAACTCCGACGGCATCGACCTCGACGGCACCAGCAATGCACATATCTCTCACTGCACCATCTCAACGGGCGACGATGCCATCTGCCTCAAATCCGGCACCTGGGACTTTTCGGGCCAGGGCCAGTCGTATCCCACCGAAAATATTGTTGTCGATAACTGCATCCTGACAAGCTCATCAACGGCCCTGATGATCGGAACGGAGACGTTTTCGCCCATCCGCCACGTCATTTTCAGTAACTGCGTGATTCGACAATCAAACAAAGGCATTGGTATCAATGTGCAGGACGGAGCCACCATTAGCGACATCACCTACTCGAATCTGACCATCGACCTGCTTCGCCGGCACTGGAACTGGTGGGGCAGCGCCGAGGTGTTTTACTTCGTGCTGAAAAAACGAACGCCAGCGTCGGCCATTGGTACCATCCGGAACATCACGGTTGATAACGTCATCGCGTATGCACAGGGGACAAGCCGCCTGATCTCTACCGTTGACAAACCGCTGGAAAACATTCGCATCAACAACCTCCGGGTCTATATGGAACCGGAAGCCACGCCCGACAAACGGACCTCGAATGCCCTGTTCTTTTCGGGTGTCGATGGATTACAACTGACCAACGCAGCCGTTTATTGGCAGGATACCTCGCCCGAACCGGGCTGGCAAAGTAGCGTTGTACTCAATAAGGTAAGTAACTTTCAGCTACGAGGTATTTCGGCGCGGCAGGCCCACCCATCGTCGCCCCTGCCTGCCGTATCCATGACCGACTGCACGAACGGAATGATCAGTGAGTGCATAGCCCAGCCCGGCACCGGCACGTTTGTCGCCATTGACGGAGCCGCTACCCACAATCTGGTTCTGCATACGAATTACCTGAAAAACGCCCGAACACCCCTATCGCTTAACAAAGCCGTTGCGAAGGGTAGCCTGGTGTATAAGCCCTTCTGAAATCCTGCATTCAAAGAGATTAGCTAAAATTCTAAACGAGGACTCAAGCGCAGCAGCGTCTAACCGAAGTGTAAACAGGTTCACCAGCAGCCAGCACGGCTGGTCGTGTCGGCAAGTTGGGCGGTCAGGCACCATCCTGATTCGGGCAGGAGCTGAGAAACTGACACGTTAACGCCAGCCACCCGCAAATTGCAGCGTAGGCATACTATAGTGAGCCGTTAGTAGCCGCTGAGAGGGCACGGCCAATCAATCGCGCGGCTGTACGAACGCCGACGGTAAAGCCAAAAAAGGGGCCAAAGGATTGCCCGGCGGCAAAGCTGCTAAAGTACAATCCGGGAACGCTGCTCTGAAACTGATGGTCGAGCAAGGGAAACCCGTTCTTGGTGGCCAACGCTTCCTGAATCGGCTCGGATAGGAACGGTAACCGAGCCACATTGACCTGATAGCCAGTAGCCAACAGAACCTCGTCAATGGCAAGTGTCTTTCCTGAGCTGAGCTTTATGCTGAGTGAATCGTCTGCCTGTAGGCTGGCCGACACCACCTCCGTGTGCGGGTGTAGGCTTACTTCAGGGTGGTCAACCCGCTCTCTAAGCCACGGTTCAACTTTGAGCCTGCCTTCGGCCCAAAGCTTATACCGATAGTGTTCCTGCCCGGCATCGGATAAGTCTCTAAACCAGGTCGGCTGCTCAGCCATGTGTTCAACAATTTTCTCAACCCAGGACCAGTCGGCCTCTTCAAAACGGGGCGTGTCGTGGCGGTAACTGAGGTGAATATGTGCAGCACCGGCTTCCCGCAACAAGGCCGCCGACTCAAACGCACTTTGCCGTCCACCAATTAGCAACACCCGCTTACCCCGAAAGACGGCCAGATCAACCGCATCACAAGTGTGTTGATAACGCCCTGCTGGCAACAAAGCCACCAGATTGGCCGGCAAACAGGTAAAGTACTGGAAACCGATGGCCAGCACGACGCTCTGGGCCCGAATCGTATCGCCGTTATCCAGCTCAGCCGTAAACGAGTGGTCATGCTGACTTAACAGGCGAACACAGGTTGGTGTTACGGCAATACCAGCCTGTTGGCTGAACCAGTCTATGCAGGCGATGTATTGCTCCCGCGAAATCGGGTCAGTCGACAGGCGGGATGGGTAGTGAGTCGTCAGAAAACGGTCGATGGTCCATTGGTGATCGGGGTCGAGATACCAGGTAGCGTTTGAGCGGAGCAACATTCCCTGGGGCATATGTTGTTTCCAGAATTCCATGGGTTTGCCCACGATTTGGTACGCGCACCGACGGTGCTGTAAATAAGCGGCTAAGCCCAAACCAAAGGGGCCTGCACCGATAATTAGCGTCTGCGTTGATTGATGCATAGTTCGGGTTAGGGAGTATAGCCAATCCGGGTTACAAACACTAACAGGGTTAATAGCCCTAAAACTGCCTAAAAAAGTCGTTCAGTCAACTGTAGCCAGTCCACTGCCAACGTCCTGGGGCTTGCCACTCAATCGGTTAGCTTAGTAAACCCGCTTAGATCGGTTATTTTTGGCTTTGTGACGATGGTGGCAGTTGGCTTTTTTAAGCGCCTATCCTACATCGGCCAGCTCGTGTAGCCTTTAATCATCGTCATCGCCCGTTTCATCTTCTTCTTTCCCTAACCGCACGAAGGCTCCCCGACGAGGAGCGGGCATGACGCTGGTTGAGCCGCGCACCGTTTGCCAGACGATCTCGCTGAAAATAAGGTCATCAATCTCGTCGGGGCGGGTTAGGTTGAATTGGGACGAGCGTTTTGAATTTCGGTTGACGGCTACGTTTTTCTCGTTCAGGTCGATGCCAGGTTCACGGGCGGTGAACGAGGCTGGATTCGTCTTTTTGTCGAAACACCGCCACATGGGCGTAGCTGCGGCATCGTACTGACTCATGGGTTTCAGGCCCAGAATCAATTCAATCGTTCGCAACATGCCGGAGGTCGAATACATGGTATGATCAACAAAACCGCGTTTCACAAAACCACCAGCCACAAACGCAATTGAGCGGTGAGCATCCACATGGTCGGGACCGTTTTGGGCATCATCTTCCAGAATAAACACGACCGATTCGTTCCAGACTGGACTTTTTGAGAGGTGTTCGACAAATCGACCTACCGCCAGGTCATTATCGGCAATGGCGGCTTCGGGCGTGGGCATACCAATGCGGGCACCCGACGTGTGGTCGTTGCCAAACCGCACCGTATTGAGAGTCGGTAATTTTCCGGCGGCTACCAATGCATCAAAATCTTTTTCCCAGGCTTCCTGCCGCCTGCTGTCCATATAGCCCAGACCATAGCCTTTAAATGTTGGGCAGAACTTACCATCCACTGTTTTAATATTGGGCTTTTCATCGTCGGCAAACCACCCATAGGTGCGAAATGATATACCCGCCCGCAGGCAATGGTCCCAGATAAACCCGTCGCGCGGGTGGGCAATTTCCTTCTGGCCTTCGTAGTCATAGGTGCCACCCCGACCACCATAACTGTTGACCCAGTTTTTCTCGACGTAGTCATTGGCATAGGCGGCCGCCGACCAGTTATGCCCATCGGCGCTCACTTCGGCATCGACGTAAAAATTATCCAGCAGGACAAATTCTTTCGCCAGCGCGTGTTGATTGGGTGTTATTTTCTGCGGAAATAAACAAAGCGACGCATCGCCATTCCCCTCCTTCATGTCGCCCAGCACCTGGTCGTAGGTGCGGTTTTCCTTGATGATGTAAAACACATACTTGATGGGTGTTTTATCGCCTACCCGCATCGGAATTGGGTTGCCCGCTTCGCCTTCCGCGTTTAACTCTTTGTTTTTTGTGTAGGGCGTGTTGGCATACACTACCCGTGAGTAGGCCCCCAGAACCTCGTTGTCGGGTATGTCGATGATGGAGAGTGTGCCTTTGAATAAGCCGCCGATGTACTGGATTGGTCCTGGGTTAGCCTGTGGGTTTGGGCCAACCTGTTGAGCAGTGCGGGTTCGTACCGGATTTGGCCCTCTGGGGTTGGCTTTCGAGGAAAACCCCTTCCCGTTGGTAACGAATAATTTGGAACCAATCACTTTCACCGACGTTGGATACCAGCCGGTCGGAATAAATCCGCTCGACTGGCTGTGGCCTTTCCGCCTGACATCGAACACCGCCAGACAGTTGTTATCGGCGTTGGCGATGTAGAGCGTAGTCTCGTCATCGCTCAGGGCCAGACTGTTCGGGGTGGTTCCTACGGGAGCATTCGGGAAGAGTGAAGTTGTCAGCGTTTCGATAATCTGCCGCTTCGCCACGTCAATCAGCGCAACTGTATTGTCGTTGCCGTTTGCAACAAAAAGATGCTGGCCGTCGCGGGTCAACAGCAGGTCGTTGGGATTTTTATTTGTGGCAATTTTGCTAACGATCTGTTGCGTATTGACATCAACGACCAGCACGCTGGCGCTACCCCAGACCGACACGAAAAGGGTAGTCTTATCCGCTGAAAGCAGGCACGTATAGGCAGCCGCCCCAACATTTAGTTTATGCAGAACTTGCCGGGTTTTTGTATCGGCGATGTAGAGCGAGCTGTCTTCTTTCGTGACCACGTAGAGTCTGTTCCGGGCATCATCGACGCACAAACCCGCTGGCGAAATTTTGGTGGGCCAGGGTTTGCCAAGCACGATTGGCTCGTCGGGTATCAACTGCTCGTTCTCAATTTTATAAGCCAGAATTTTGTTGTCATTGCCGCCCGACGCATACAGCCGCTTCTCATCGGCGCTGAAGGCCAGCCCCAGCCAGGATTTGCCAACTTTTGCGGTATCAAGAATTTTTTCGGTACCTGCGTCAATCAGCGTAATGCTTTGGGTGCTTTGGCCATTGTTGGTAATGGCAATGTATTTTTTCGACGGGGAGACGACTAAATTCAGTGGTAAATCGTCCAGGTCGAGGCTTCGGCCCGGCGGAGTGAGCGCCCAGCCATTCGGTAAGTTAACGCGGGCAGCCGCTAATTTTTTATACGTTTCGGTCTCTTCCGATGCGGCCGTTGAGCCGCTTTTCCGCTGGCAGCCGACCGTCATTGACAGAAGCAGAAGGGCGCTGACCGTGTAGGTGAAGGTTGAGTGTTTTGTCATGGAAGAGATACCCAGAAAGTTGTTACTGTATAATCGGGATTTCGGTAGATTCTACTGAATGCCCTAAGTAGAACAAAGCTATTGCTTCAGCCTGTATAAGTGACATTACGATTTTGTGAAGTATAGGCTGACATTAGCCTTTGCAGGAGCGCATAGCTAAAATGACTAAATAAACGTGAATCCAGGCGTCAGCAAACATACGGTTACCAACCTGAAAGCGCTGACTACCGGCTGGTCTCTCAGTTTCCTATAGCGAAGCCGGTGCCCAGGTACCTAACTGCTTGAGGACTTTATAGAGCATGGCAAAATTGACGCCCGCTAAGAGGGACATGGGAAGGCGTCGATATATCAAATCCGTTGCGATAAGCCGGTCGATTAACGCCAGAGAAAAGCGCTTATCTAATTCAAGTTGAATAGGAATTTGAATCAGTACTGTTGACAGTAAGGTAATTAGATAAAAAAGTAAGGCTACCCAAATCATCCATTGAGGGATAAGGGGTGGTCGAAACCAAAATAAGAGTAACAGGGGAATGGCCAATAAGAAAAAGAAAATAACAAAGAAAGGAATAATGAGGGCACTATCAATTTGATGAAAGGCCGGAAACTCTTTGGCTCCTACCCCTCGCCAGGTACGGTAAGCCACTAATGAATTGGTGGTACCAGCGCCAAACACGTAAAAGGCCAGAAAAATATACACGGTAAATACAATAGCTGAAAGACGGTTTCTGGTAGTCATGGACTATTCGTTTAAAGTGTTTCCGCTTAAGGTAGTCCATTTCTGTTGTGTAATCCTCTGTATATGAATTAACTTGTAAAAATACCAGTCTTCTATACGGTCGCGTTAATCTCATACCTTAACGGATAGAAACGACTGAATTCCAGAATTCACCCTGTTTTCTAATCATCATCGTCTTCTTCCTCGGCACCGGCTAACTCGGCGGGGTAGCGTTTTTTGCCTTTGGCCGTGAACCACAAAATCCGATTGAGCAGGTCATCGTGGCCCCGGTCAATAAAATCAAAGCCGTAGCGAATCGATTGTTTTGCAAACCGCAGCGCGTCGCCTTTCAGGCCCGCAGGCGATGGATTCATTTCGGTCAGGTCGATGCGGTTGGGCAACGATTTGTAGGCGAATGACAAATCCGGTTTGTCGGTGAAACAGTCGAACATGGGCAGGGCCGTGGCGTCGATGACGTTCATCGGCGGCAGACCCAGAATCTGCTCCATCGTCCGAACAACGGAAGTCTGGTTGTAATTGGTGTGAATGGTTTTTTGCAGCCGCGAGTACGGGCTGATGACGAACCCGGTTGTCCGGTAGGCCGATAGATGATCCCAGCCCGCCTGCGAGTCGTCTTCCGTGATGAAAATAACGGTCGAAGCGGCAAACCGGCTGTGGGTCACTGCGTCGACAATTCGGCCAACGGCCAGGTCATTATCCGCAACCATGGCCCGTGGGGTCGGGAAGGCCGGATTCGTACCGGCAGTATGGTCGTTGGGCAGCGACATAACCATCAGGTTGGGCAGGTCGGCACTGGGGTTGGCGGCTGTTTCGTTCAGTTCTTTAATAAACGCATCGGCCCGCATCTGGTCGCTGATGGTTTCGTCGTCGCAGCCCGGAAAGTTCATGGCCAGTATGGGCCTCACCCGCGAAATGGTTGTGGTGTTGGTGTAGGAAAACGGTTTGCCAGCCTGCTGCGACTGATACAGGTTTTTCCAGTTGTATTGTTTTTTGTCAAACTCGCAGGTGCAGGCCTCGCCGTAGATGCGAACCGTTTTGCCGTGGTCGAGGGCGTTGTTCCAGATCAGCCCTTTTTTGTCGTACACCATTGCATCATACAGTACGTGCGGGTAACTCCGAAACCAGGCCCGCACACTCTTCTCGGTATAATCGGTGACCATTGCCGCACTTGCCCAATGGTGCCCCTCTGCCGACGATTTGCCCGAAACGTGGTAGTTGTCCATCAGCAGATAATCCTGGGCAAAACGGTGCTGATTGGGCGTGATACTATCGCCAAATATGCACAGCGAAGGCATTCCACTCCCCTGCGGCATATCGCCCAGCACCTGGTCGTAGGTGCGGTTTTCCTTGATGATATACAGGACGTGTTTAAAAACCGATGGCTCACCGATGCGTTCGGGCACCGGTTTGGGGGCCACATTCGGGCGGGGCATCTGCTCGGTTAAGGCCAGGCGAAACTGAAGGCTCTGCTGGTTTACTTTCTCTGTAAACGCGGCTAATTCAGTCTCATTCGGCACGGGAATGAAGGAAATAGAGGCTAATTGTTTGTGCGAATTGTAGGCTTTAATGGGTGCCTGCCCCGAATTTCTACGCTGTCCACTCAGGTCAACCGGATTGGCGACCCGTGCGCCAACGGCTTCGAGATTGGTTACGTAGAGTTCGTTATTATTCAGCACAAGTCCCGACGGATACGCCTGTGTCGGAATATAGCCGTTGATGGTATTACTGCCCGTACCGGCCGTAGCGGCTTTACTGCCCAGCCCAACCACGCAAATGGCATTATCAAGCCCATTGGCTACGTAGAGCGTGGTGCCCTGCGGATTAATCGCTAACGCATTGGGCGTACTGCCGATGTAGCCATTGCCCCGGTTAAACAGGCCCACAAAAATAGAATCCGTAACCTGCTGACGCTGCACGTCAAGAACGGAAACGTAATCGCTGTTGCCGTTGGCTACGTACACAAATCGCCCGTCGGGGCTGCTGATGATGGCGTTCGGATGCAGACCGACGGGCAATTCCCGCTCGGCTTTTCCCTGTCGTATGTCAATCACCGATACCGTTCCCCGCGCCATCGCGCCCGTTTTCGGGTCAATGTAGGCGCTGCCCCAGGGAATACCGGCCGTTTCCAGCCCGTCGGCGGCATTGGGAACTGGCCCGGCCCAGTTGGTCACGTAGGCGTTGTCGCCAACGAGGGCCAGGCCATAGGGAGCCACCCCGGTGGGAACTGTCCAGACAAGTTGCTGATCCGCTACCCGAACTTTAACGAGCTGGTTGTTGCCATTCAAAACCGTGTACAGATACAATTCGCCAGTCTCTTCCCGAATGGCGACTTCGTTGGGTAACGCAATGGTTGCCGGGGCAACCGGCTCGAACGGAATGGTGCGAACCAGCCGGGCGTTTGCTCCGTCCCAAACGGCCTGCATCACGTAGGAATTCGGTTTTCCGCGGCCACCCGCGCCCCAGAAAATATAGGTTGAATCGTGATGAACGATGGCCTTAATGCCCGAAAATGAACTCATGCTTCCTCTCAGCGCCGACCCTTTGGTATAGTCCCAGCGCGAAATCAGTTGGCGCGATTTTACGTCGAAAAAAGCCAGCCCGAAGCGGTCTTCAACAACCAGCGTTTTTCCATCAGGCAGCAGTACGGCGTCTAAGCTGTGGTTTTCAACGCTGGCATCACCGAAACGAACGGATTGCCCGGCCCCGTCGATTAGGCGGTTGTAGGGCATAATGAAGGGCGACGTATCGCCGAACAGCGTACTGTCGTCGGTGGCCGTTTTATAGGAAGAAGCCAATTTTCCCGAACTTCCAGCCATACTGCCAGCACGACGGCATCCGTCCAGCAAAAACAAACTGAAAAGAGCAGACAACAGGTAAGTAATCGACGTAACGTTGCTTTTCATAGAGAACAGGTGTTAGATACTATAGTAAAGGATACCAGGGCCGAACGTATTGGCCTCTTGGCAAACGTATCGGTTCATTCGCATTAGCTACGTTGCCCTGGATTAATAGATCGTGAACCTTATTTATCGGTTGGTATGCAATGCCCGATAATGACCTCACAGCCCTCATGGCCGAGGTGTCATTGCCTGTTTTTAAGGAAGTCGTTACGTTGTTTCTTATACTGTTTGGTACGGAGCGGTGGGAACTTCCCGGAAAAATCTACTTCCGGATTCACGTTATTTGTTCGTATAAACCTTCAGTAGTCATGCCCAGTGCACCGCTCACCGCTAAAAAATAAATCAGTATGATGATCAACCCGCTCTACACAATCAGGCTCCTCCTGCTTGCACTTTATTTTACCAGCCCAGGCAGTTTTGCCCAGCCAGCCAACCCGGCTGTTCTTCAGAAAGAGTGGATTTATGAACAGGCCCCGTTCCCGGAGTGCCATGCGTCTACGGTGGCCGAAACCCCGCAGGGGTTGGTGGCTGCCTGGTTTGGCGGAACACACGAACGTCACCCCGACGTGGGTATCTGGCTGAGCCGTCAGGAATCAGCACGCTGGTTGGCGCCCGTTGAGGTGGCAACGGGCCTACAGCCCGATGGTAAACGACTGCCCTGCTGGAATCCGGTGCTTTTTCAGATACCCAAAAGCGACCTGCTTTTGTTTTACAAAGTTGGCCCCAGCCCGTCCACCTGGTGGGGGATGCTGAAACGGTCGGGCGACGGGGGCAAAACCTGGTCGCCCGCCGAGCGATTGCCTGATGGAATTGCCGGCCCTATCAAAAACAAGCCGGTGCTGCTCCCTTCGGGCGTGCTGCTTTGCCCCAGCAGTTCGGAAGACCATAACTGGCGGGTGCATTTCGAACAAACCAGCGACTGGGGTAAAACCTGGCAAAAATCGGCACCCATCAACGACGGAGTTGATGATGGCGCCATTCAGCCCAGCGTTTTGTTTCATCCGAACGGGCAATTACAGGCGCTCTGCCGCAGTCAGAAAAGCGGCTTTATTCTGGAAACCTGGTCGAAAGACGGTGGTAAAACGTGGTCGTCGCTGCAAAAAACAGAACTGCCCAATCCGAACTCCGGCACCGATGCCGTAACGCTGGCCGATGGGCGGCAGGTGGTGGTTTATAACCCAAGCTCACCGACGCCGGGTCAGTTCGGGGGACCGCGCACCCCCCTGAACGTGGCTATTTCCAGCGATGGCAAACGTTGGAAAACCCTGGCCGTACTCGAAAACGAACCGGGTGAATATTCCTACCCGGCAGTAATCCAGACGGCTGATGGTCGCGTACATGTAACGTACACCTGGAAACGCAAGCGCATCCGGCACGTCGTTCTTGACCCGAAGAAGGCGTCGTAGCCTATAGCTGACACGCTGCCAACCCAGTTCCCACACGCCCTTCAAGGACTTATGACAAGGCTTTTTACCATGCTTCATTTCCGTTTACTCTGGCAGATTCCTGCCGTTTTGGTTCTCTTCCTGACGATTTTACTGCTCGCGAATGAATACGCCGTTGCCCGGTCCAGCCGACGCACCAAAGACGTTGCTTATGTCTCGGCAAATGCGCCTGATTTTGATGCCATTCGTCATCGACTCGATGTGTATGCGCCTAAACAGGCATCGGCGGTTGCCCGGCCTGTGGTGATGTTTATTCACGGAGGAGCGTGGGATAGTGGCAGTAAAAACCTCTACGCATTTGTGGGTCGGCGGCTGGCAAAACAGGGCGTAGTGGCCGTGCTTATCAATTATCGGCTTGCGCCCGGTGTGCAGGTGCCCGCAATGGCCCATGATTGTGCCCGCGCCATGCAGTGGGTTACACAGCACATTGCCGGCTATGGGGGCGATTCTGCCCGTATTTTCGTGATGGGTCACTCGGCGGGTGGTGGCCTGGCGGCTCTGCTGGCTACCGATGATCGATTATTCACTAAAATTGGCCTGAGTCAGAACCCCGTGAAAGGCGCTATTCTCGACGATCCCGGCGGCCTGGACATGTTCGATTATCTGCAAAAAATGGCGTATCCCGGCGATGACAACTACCTCATTCCGTTCGGTAAAAACCCCGCCATCTGGCGCGACGTTTCGCCCCTTTATTACCTTAAAGCCACAAGCCCATCCATGCTAATTTATGTAGGCGAACGCACGTATCCGGGCATTGCCAGCAGCACGCGGAAATTCAATGAGCAACTGCAGGCCTTTGGTGTAAAGCATGAATTTACAGTTATGCCCGGCAAAAAACACGTTGGTATGGTTACGCAACTCTTCTGGAAAAACAACATCATCTACCGCGATTTGCTCAACTTAGTGGGAGCGCAGAGTAAGTAAAACGGGTTCTGTCGAACAGTCTGTTTACGGCCGGTAAAGCGTGGTGGCCTAATCAATCGTGCGTACCTTTAAGCGATTTACACCTTCAGATTATGCGCCGAAATACTACTTTCTCTTGTCTGCTGATCGTTGCCGCGCCAGTCATCTGCCCGTTCTCACTCCAGGCGCAGAGTACGGCGGCTTCCGATACTCATCGTAGTAAAATTGCGTTTCAATTACCGGAAACCGGACTCATTACCGAGGGTATTGCCTACGATCCGCAGACTGGGTCGTTTTATGTGAGCAGCGTTCATGAACGTAAGCTAATCCGCTATTCAGCTAAACGCGAAGCCACGGATTTCTCGCAGCCAGGCGATAGTTTGTGGGGTGTTTTCGGGTTGAAAATTGACGCCCCCCGGCGGTTATTATGGGCGTGTAGTTCAGCGCTGCCACAGGCTAAAGGGATTACTGCCGCAAGCGAGGGGCGTACCGCACTCGTGTCGTATAATCTGGAAACCAATCGATTAGCGCAGGCATATCCGGTAGCAGCCGATGGGAAAGCCCATTTGCTGGGCGATCTGACCGTGGCATCCACCGGAACCGTATACAGTACCGATAGCCGGACGCCCTGGATTTATCGGCTGGCGGCTGGCGAAAAAACCGTAACGCCTTTCCTGACCGATTCCTTATTTCGCTCGTTGCAGGGCTTAGCTTTCTCCGCAGATGAACAAACATTATACGTTGCCGATTACCGGCGCGGGCCACTGGCTGTTAACATGGCCACCCGGCAGGTGACGCGCCTGTTGTGCAGGCAACCCGTTGATCTAAGTGGCATTGATGGGTTGTATGTCTATCAGAACAGCCTGATTGCTATTCAGAACCGGGTGAAACCGTTTCGCATCGTCCGGCTGCATCTGGCTGCAAAAGAACCCGTTATCGAGCGGGTCGAAACGCTGGAGATGGGCCATCCGCTTCTTGGTGAGCCGACGCTTGGGGTGTTGGTTGACAGACAGTTCTATTACATCGCCAACAGCCAGTGGGATGCCTTCGATGAGGCTGGTAAACCCGTTCCAAACTATCCGGCGCAAAAACCAACCATTTTGGTGCTGCCCGTTAATTGAGAAATCCGCGTTCCCATCCGTATCAGTTTTGCTGAAGAAAGAGGGCGGCCGTGCTGGTCGTGTGTTGCAGCTTTGCATTTGAGCCAAACTCGACCTGTTTCGCCACCGCATTGGGAATCGACAGGGTGACAATGTGCCCATCGTTAATTCTGACTGCATCGCACAAGGTAGGCACACGCCCACAACTCCAGGTACTGCTGGCGCTCCAACTCCCCGAGGCTACACTCTCACAGGAACCCCGGCTGATAATAATGTCGTCTAATCGAAGTTCATCGCGTGCCCCCGATGTGCCCACACTCGTCCAGTAGTACTGCCATAGCAATTGTACGTAGGGTTTATTGAGCAGATTAGCCGGAAGCGCAACCGGGCCAATAACCTGACTATGACCAGCGGTTGCATTGCGGACATACTCGACCGGATTGTTGGCCCCATCCAGTAAATCCTGAAACAGGCCACTATCGCCCAGTCGGTAGCGCAACCGGATCGCGTACTGGCGTGCATTGGGCGTAACGGTACCGCCCGTCCATTGAATGGAGGCCTGGGTTAGCCCGGTGGTTCGCAGGGCCAGTAACGCGCCCCCCAACTGACCGCCAATATACCCTGGGTTGGCGTTGCCGGTATTGATGAAAGAAATGCCCTGCGCGCCTAAGCCTGTAATGCGAGTACGCGAACTAAAGTTGTAGCCCCCCGTGACCGTATCGGCAATACTGGCAGTTAAGGGTGGATCAACTGCGTCCATAGAAACAAAGTGCATATTTGAGGGGTAGGTAGCCGAGAGCGACGTTGGTACCCAACTGTCAAAGCGATACGCGCAGGCTAACAAATTGAATGCGTTGGGCCGGGCATCGAAGCGAGTATCGAGGTCGAAAACGGCCAGCAGACTTCGGTTGGCGGTGGGGTTGAAAGTCAGGGCCGTATCGGTCGCAATGATGGTGTTGGCTTCTTTCCAGTAGAGGAACATATAGCCGGGTTGCGCTTTGGCTACCAGCGTAATTGGATTACCCTGAAAATAAATACCCGTCCACGGGTAGGGTGTGGCGGCTACACCAACGGTGGAGGGCAGAATATCGATGGTGTTGACTTTAACGTACCCCTGAGCCTGATTGGACACATTGACCGTCAGGCTTCGATTGGCCGTCAGACCGAATTTCGTGCGGATGTGATCGCGGGCGTAGGCGGGCCGCTGTTCCGCAAAGGTCTGAATGGTATTTAGGTTTGTTTGCCAGCCAGAATACGTGTTGCCCGACTTCCACCGGTCGAAGTGCTCAGGCATAGCCGGATCGTATTCTGTTTTGAAAGCGGTTAACAAATCAACCGTTCGGGTTGGGTTAAACGTGGTGTTGAGCAGATCAGCATAGCGATTGATGAAGTAGGATTTGAAGGCAGGAATGTCGAGCAACCGACGAAAAACAAGAGTGTAGTTGTTCGTTTCCGTTGCCAGATTGACGGTATTGTGGGTGAACGACTGCGCGAACGAAAGGCCAAAATCCATGTCCTTCATCATCCACCGCCAGCGGCCATCGTGTCCAATAGGCGCATTGGGTACATATTGACTGGTGCGTTTTCGCCAGAGTTGAACATTGTTGTCGGGCCAGTCGGTGTTAGCCGAATAAATCTCTGCGATCTGATAATCAGCGAAATTGTCAACATCTATCTGGGTATTCACATACGAGTAGTTAACGGGATTCGTCGTTGCGAAATAGGTAGCCAGCGCATCGAAACGCACTAAGTCGCCCTCCGTGGCTTCAAAAGGCCCGGTTGCGTAAGCAATCTCGGCCATATCCACGCTGTCGGGATCGACCGTATAGTTTCGGTTGATATAAAACCGGTCATACCGTTCATAGAGGGCATGCACCCCCCAGTATTCGCCATTCACAAAGACCACACTGGGGCGGTTCGCCTGGGTGTCGAATCGTAAATGCCGCACCATCGTTTGCATATAGGCGTCAATAATCAGGCTGTATGTCCAGTCGTTGCCGCCATTCCGAAGCAATAGCCGATTGTAGAATTGCGAGGCTGGTCGATTACTGAAGAAGGGATACTTAAAATCGGTGTTGCCATACAGCCGGAGACTTTTACGGGGAAACGCCCGTGAACAGCCCCCGTTGATTCGCAGCTCAACGAGTTGATTGATGACGGGCGAGTTGTTGACAAAAAACTCTACATTACCGGAACGCTCCCAGGCATCATCCCGTTTTGAATAGTTGCCTTCCGTACAAATGGTGGCGGTTTCGGTCGGGTAGGTTGCCCGCCAGGTATCAAAACCAAGTCCGGGCGTATAAATGCCGGTGTTGTAGTCGAAAAAATGTTTTTCGGTAAGCGCAATCGACACCACCGGCATCGAAAAGCGGGCTGTAGCTGGAGTAACGAAATAGGTCTGGGTAACAATGTCGCTGGCAATGGCATTTGGCTTATAGGCCACTGCCCGCACCACCGTTCCTTTAAAGACAGGTGTCGTTGGAAAATAGGTGGGTGGTGTTTCAGCACTGCCCGACTTCACCGACTCTTTGTTGGGGCTGCTGGTTCGGTCGCTGATGGCAATACTGGTCGAGTAGGGGAACGTCTGATAGCTGCCTGTCAGGAAAGGGCCATACGGGTCTGATGGTCGTTCGGGGTAGCTGTTTTTATAGGCAAACGTAACCGAATTTGGCTTTGTTGGGTCAGGGTCGGACCCGTCGAGTGTATAATAAATCGTAACTGTGGAGTCCGGCGAGGTCAAACTAAGATTAACATCGCTGGTATAAAAACCACCTGCCTGGGAGAAAACCGGTGCCATTAAAAACTCAGTATAGCCGGTCTTGCCGTTGTTAGACGTTCCGGGGCTGGTGTTATTGGCGCTCTTCTGAAAAAATAGCCACGTAGCCGCGCCGTTGGGTTGGCGTCCCCGCGAAATGTCGGTGCGCTGGGCACCGAAGGAAAGGCTGTCAACAACGACGAACGTATTGCTGATGGGCCGATAAATGCCGATTTGTTCGCCGTCAGCAGCCAGTTTGAAGGGCAGATGCGTAGGGCCCCGGCTGACAAAATCGCTGGCCCACAAAATCAGGAAGCCATTGGCGGCAAGGGTAGTTTGGGTCGAGCCGGTGGGGAGTTGGTATTTGGTGGGGTTGTTCAGGTCATCAGTAACATAGTAGCCGCCAATAGAGACCGAGAAGGAGTTAGGGTTGTAAATTTCAATCCAGTCCTCGTAGGCACCGGTGCCATCGGCAATAGTGGTGGCGTTGGAGGCCATAAACTCATTAATGTACACCTGCTGACTTCGCACTGTCAAACAAATGCTTAGCATACCGCTCAGAAGAAGTACAAATTTTTTCATGGACGAACGGCTGGATTAATACCTGATAATCAGGTGATTGTTGTGGATCATAGCAATAGAGTACACAGATGCAGCCAGACAGAAGGCAGGCAGACAAAACGCGGATTTACCGGTATTGTAAGGAGAAATAGAGCAAAAAATGTACCGAAGCCGTATAAAATCAGGTCAATACCTGTGATTTTGTTGATTATATCAATAATATGGTTACTTGATAATATGTTGTCTAAGCTGCTGATTTACTGTATCATGCATCAATTGAACTGAAACGCGAAGTATGTACAATTGCTCTGACTGGTGTTTTGAATGGCGTGAGGAACGTTGGACTCCAGAAAGATGAGGTCGCCGGTGGTGGCTGCATGTAATTTCCCATCAATACTCTCCTGGGCCGTATTCTCAACCAGCAGCAGAATCTCGGCGGCCCGGTGCGTGTGGGGCGGGTGGCTCCATAACCCCTTGTTCAGCGTCGTGACGTGCATCTCGAACCGTTGGGTCATGGCCGTAGCACGGTCAAACATCCGCCGGATGCCGCCCTTGTCATGCGGCTGAAACGGTACGTCGTTCCAGTCTACCCAGAACGAACCGCCTGCTTTCCGGCCCCGTTCCAGGTTGCCCGGCTCTTTCGATTCGTACCGCATAACGTAATACGTTGCCGGTGAGGCTTCTTTGTTATCGAAGCCATGTTCGTCGCCGGGCATAATCAGCGCGATGCTACCGGCGCCTAATGTTTTTGTTTTGCCCTTAATGGTTACCGTCAGCTTTCCTTCTTTAATGATAATTAGCTCTTCGTCGTCATGTTTATGAGCCGGATGCGGGGCCTGATGCGGTTGTAGTGTCGTGGCATGGATTTTCAGGTGACGGAAATCGGTGGTTGTGCCCTCCAGAAGGGTTCGCTGTTCCGTAGCGGGCTTCTTCACAACCGGCGCGTCGGCCCATACATATACAGTAGAGTTGACGGATTGCGCTAGCGTTAGGTTGGTTGCAAGTATAATGAGACTGAGTAAAGCAAGGCACGATTTCATATCGGGGAAGGTTGGGAGTCCCCTCTGTAAAGTACGGCCTGTAGTCTGGCTACTCCCAATTCACTTTATTCTGTGTCTAACGCCCAACTCAATGAAATTTGACCCGCCTGATTACTGACTTAATGTTGGCCTGACTTGATAACCTTACGCATGAAATGCTGCTCGCCGATACGAAGACTGACAAAATAAATACCGGCAGGAAGATGATCCACTGGAATCGTTTTCGTAATTACCGCTCCGTTTTTCTCGCCCGTCACCGACGACTGTAGCTGCCCGGTTGCCGAATACAAGTCAAGCACATAAAGGCCGGTTATGGGTGTACTGAACGTTATGCTCAATTCATCGGCGAAAGGGTTTGGTTTTAAGGTTAGCGCATTGTCGGCGCTGCTCAACACAACGCCAACCGTTTTGGAATAGGCGTGCGTACTGTCCAGGTCGACTTGTTTCAGGCGATAATAAAACGTGCCGTCCGTCGCTGTTCCATCCGTCCACGCATACTGCCGGGAACCCGCCTTGTCTGACTGGGAGGCAATGCGGGGACTGACGGTTTCAAACGTAATGGCATCGGAACTGCGCTCGACCAGAAAATAGGCAAAGTTCTGTTCCAGTGAAGTTGTCCAGCTCAGGCGCACGCCCTCGGCAGACGGTTGCGCCTGAAATGAGGTTAGGCGCACCGGTAGTGCCGCATAACACCCCCCGCCCGCCGACGAATTTGAGCAATTGGCACTGACCGTTGCGCTGCCGAATTTATTGGGATTGGGAATGGCGCCCGACAAACAGACATTGATGCTGCTGGTGTTGGTGAGCACCTGATTGAAATTGCCAACGCTGCCCCGAATGGCATAGCAGCCTTTATTGTTGGTGGTAGATGAGTTAAGCTGGTCGTTTTTGGTAAAGTTATTGGTATTAACTATCCCGTTGTTGAGGCATACGCTTCCGTTGCCGTTGATGCCAAAGTTGTTGTTGACATACAGGATTCCTCCCTGTTCGACAATCAGCTTGCCGTTCACGTCTAAATTAGAGACAGTTAGGGTTGCACTATTTTCAATAATGAGCGTAGCCCCGCCATTGATCGCACTCAGCGCAGTCAGCGTGAGGCTGCTTCGGATTCGCAGGGTACCACCACTATTCAAGGCAAAATTCAATGGATTCATGGCCGTGCTGCCGCCGTAAATAACGGTGCCTCCGTTGATATTGCCACCATTGATCTGGCCCGCGCCCGATACGCAAATAACGGCTGAACCACTCAGATTCAGATTATTGATTGAGGTCGTTACGCAGTAGGTGCCGGTACTTAGATTCTGATTGCTGGCTGTGAGTGGGATACAGCCCGCACAACTCGGCAGAGCTGGTACTGTGCATTGACTCCATACATTTACCCGGATTAAAAGCAGACAGCAAAGCGTGAACGTACTGAGTAGACTATTTTTCATGATATAGATCAAATAAGGAATTTAAATCACCGGTAAATATCAAATTTTATATTTTTATTTAAAAAAATATGCCGGAATTGTTTACTTACGGAGTGCATTACTTAATAATTATTCCTTTAACGGGTTTCGTTTACCTGGCTAAGCCTGCTGAAGTTAGTTCTGCTGGTGAGATCACAGCTTTGGCTGATTCATAACTTTCTGCCCGAATGGCGGTTAGTTTAGTTGAACGACATGAATTAGCTATGGGTGTTTCGATTCAAACCAAAACCCTGTTGTGGGGACTCGCTGCCGTTGGCGCATGGGTAGCCGTTAAAAAAGGAATGGCCTGGAAACGCAGGATTAATTTTCGGGATAAAACAGTGGTTATCACCGGCGGCTCACGCGGGCTGGGGCTTGAAATGGCCCGAATCCTGGCGCAGGAAGGCGCGCACCTTGCCATTTGTGCCCGCGATGCGGATGAACTCGCCCGCGCTCAGGCTGAACTCGAACCCTACGAACGTAAGGTGTACACCCAGGTCTGCGACATTACCGATAAACTTCAGGTTGAGCACTTTATCGAAAATACCCGGCAGGCCATCGGACCCGTGGATGTGCTCATCAACAACGCCGGTGTGATCATCGTGACGCCCTACGACCATGCTACGGAAGATGACTTTCGGCAAGCCATGGACACAAACTTTTGGGCGGCCTTCCACATGGTCAATGCCGTGCTGCCGCAAATGATGCTTCGGCAGGAGGGGCGCATTGTGAACGTGGCTTCGTTTGGCGGCAAAGTGGCCGTGCCGCATCTGTTGTCCTACTCCACCAGTAAGTTTGCGCTTGTTGGTTACTCAGAAGGGTTGCGGGCCGAACTTCATAAACACGGCATTTACGTCACCACCATTTGCCCCGGACTCATCCGCACGGGCAGCCCGCGCAATGCCATCTTCAAGGGTCAGAATAAGAAAGAATATGCCGCGTTTAAACTCAGCGGTTCAATTCCTTTTTTCACCATCGACTCCACCGACTGCGCTCGCCAAATCATTGATGCCTGCCGCTATGGTGAAGCCGAACGCATTATTAGCCTGCCCGCCAAATTAGGCGCTTCGCTTCAGGGAAGTGCCCCAAATTTGGTTGCCGAACTAATGACCGTTGTTAATGGTGCCTTACCCGAACCGGGCGGCATTGGCCAACAGCGGGCTTTAGGCAAAGAAAGCGAGTCAACGCTATCAGAATCCGTACTAACGACGCTGACTGATCAGGCTGCCAGGGAAAATAATGAGTTATAACCCTACGCCACGAATTTGTGGATCAAAAGCACGCTTGACCTGGCTTGACGAATAATTGCCTGGTTATTAAACATTTTACCGGCAGAAACAGTAATCTTGCCAGCAGAACTAAGTAATTACTTGTGTTATCACCATTTATTAACGAAAAGAAATCATGCGTTGGTTAGGAGGACGTGAAAGCGATAATGTTGAAGACCGCCGGGGAAGCGGTGGGGGAGGGCTGCTCGTTGGCGGTGGCATTGGCACCGTTGTGATAGCCATTATTGTTACGCTGCTGGGGGGCGACCCATCGGAAATTCTGAACCAGAGAAACTCGAATCAGGCGACGGAGGCTCCTGCCGGTCCACAGGCCGATGATGCGGCTGCTTCGTTTACCCGGAAAGTATTGGCCAGTACGGAAGATGTCTGGACGAATATTTTCGCCGACCAGGGCGGTCAATACCGAAAACCGGTGTTAGTGATGTTCCGAAGCATGACCTCCTCGGGTTGTGGAACGGCATCGCGGGCATCGGGGCCGTTCTACTGCCCCGCCGACCAGAAACTATACATCGACCTGTCGTTCTATGATGAACTCCGTGAACGATTTAACGCGCCGGGCGATTTTGCCATGGCCTATGTCATTGCACACGAGGTAGGCCACCATGTTCAGAAGCAGATCGGCGTGATGGACAAAACCGACGAACTGCGTAGCCGCATGAGCGAACGGGACTACAACAAAGTGTCGGTGCGGCTCGAATTACAGGCCGATTTTTTTGCTGGTGTGTGGGCCAATCACGCCCAGGGACAGAGCATTTCCATCGATAAAAACGACGTTGAAAGCGCACTGACAGCCGCCAACGCCATCGGCGACGACCGGATTCAGGCCCAAACGCAGGGTACCGTTGTTCCCGATGCGTTCACGCACGGCTCCTCAGCCCAGCGCGTATACTGGTTCTCCAAAGGCTTAAAAACCGGCGACATCAACCAGGGCGATACCTTCTCCAGCCGAGAAGATTCCAATTTGTAGTGTAGTAGTGGGAGTGGTCAAAACAGGGTGCTGTTACGGACATGCTATTAGCTATCATGTCCGTAACAGCACCCTGTTGCCTGTAGATAATTATAGGATTCAATCAAAGTTGCTAACAGACACACCCATCCGGGCGGTAGGGTTGACGGTTGCTGAGTAGAGTAGCTTTGTCCGGCGATTTACTTTTTTGCTGACTAAACGCTTACTCACTAAACGCTTACTCAATGAAGAACCCTGTTTATCTGCTGGCTGGTATGCTGCTGGCAGGATTGTCGGCCTGTAGCCCCGATCCGCTATCATCACCCAATCCGAATACGTTGACCGGAGCACGCCAGGCAGCGTTGGCACCCGAAGCCCAGGTTGATGTGCAGTATACTAATTTTTTCACCCGCTACGCTGCCTGGAATGGTGGCGATGGGGTTTATTCAACTTTGCTGCCCGATGGGCGTATTCTCTGGACGTTCGGCGACACGTTCCTGGGGCTCGTAAAGCCAGACCGGAATCGATTGCCCAATCAGAACGTAATGGTTCGCAACGCGGTGATGCTCCAGACTGGCGAAACATTCGACGGCTTTAAGACGCTGAACCAGGGGGCCAATACCACAAATGCGGGAAAAGCGTGTTTTGTTCATGCCCAGCAGCAAGGTGGCAACGACTGGTATTGGCCGCTGGATGCGACCGTCTATGCCAACAAAGTTCAGGTAGCGCTAAGCCATATCCAAAGGACTGGAACAGGTGCCTGGGATTTCAAGAATGCTTCGGTTGATATTGCCATCTGCTCGCCTGCTACGGGAGGAAACATTGAAAAAATTATTGTCAACAAATACCAGGGGCAATGGGGATACGGCGGGGCACTCTGCGAAGCTGCCGATGGCTATACCTACATTTATGGTGTTATGCACGGAACACTAACGACGAATGTTGTTGTGGCCCGCGCTCCGCAAGGTGACCTGACAGCAACCTGGCAATACTGGAACGGCAGTCAGTGGGGAAGTCAGCCTAATCCCTATTCAATCTATAAGGATGCCTCCGACCAGTTCAGCGTATTTCAATCCGGTGGCAAGTACTACCTGTTCACGCAGGAGATCATTTTTGGCCGCCGGCTGTTTCTGTCGGAGTCGAGCAGCCCGGTTGGCCCCTGGACCAATAAGCGACTGCTCTATACGGTTCCTGCCGAACATGGTAGCGGCAAGGTTTTCACCTACAATGCCCTGGTGCATCCTGAACTGTCGAGAAACGGCGATTTGATGATTTCCTATTGTGTCAACGCGACTAATTTTGCCGACAATTTCAACAGTCCGGGCAGTGCAGATCGATACCGGCCCTATTTCATCCGGGTGAAGAACTGGCAATAAAGCTGGTTCGCTACAATAGACCTAATGCACCCGTTCAGGCGTAAGATTGTGCCTGAACGGGTGCATTAAACTGAGTTTCGTTTACTTTCTTAATTCGGTCAGAAACTCCCCAAACGCCAGCTCCAGAGCGTGTAAGGCGTCCAGCAAACCACTGGTATCATTGACTTTCAGCTTGCCTTCGGCAGTGCGGGCAATGTCGGCAACGCGGGCCACACCGATGGTTCCGGCGCTGCCTTTGAGCGTGTGCAGATGACTTTTCACGGTCGGAATGTCGCCGAGATCGTAGGCCGAGAGCGAGCCGCTGACTAAGTCGGCAGCTTCGGTCACGAACTCTTCCATAATGCTATCCACTAACTCCTGTCCGCCAATATCGCGCAGTTGCCTAACAATCTCCGCGTCGATGATAGGCAATACGGGTTCGGCTGGGGCCGCTGCCTTTGGGCTGGCTTTCGGAGGGGCAGTTTCGTGTTTAGCGCGGTGGGCGTCGGCAATTTCCTTCACCTTCGCCACTAAGCTTTGGGCGCGGATGGGTTTGGCAATGTAATCGTCGAGACCCTGACTGATGAACCGTTCGCGGTCTTCCTTCATCGAGTACGCGGTCATGGCCACAATGGTGGGCAGGTTTTTACCGAACTGTTCGCGCAGGTGGCGGGTGGTTTCAACACCGTCCATGTCGGGCATCTGAATGTCCATGAAAATAACATCGAAGCCCGCATCACCCCCCGGCACAATGCCTTTTGCCCGTTCCTCAACTTCCTTAATGGCCGCCGGGCCACTGTCGGCGGTGGTGACAAGGCAACCCGACCTGCGAAGGATTTCGCTGGCGACTTTGCGGTTTACGGCGTTGTCATCCACCAGCAACACGTTGGGATGATAGGCACTGAAGAAGTTAGCCAGCGCAATTTCGGCGACTTCGGTGGTCTGCTGCGTTGGGCTGATGGCCGTTTCTTTCAGTTCAATCGTGAACCAGAACGTACTGCCCATGCCAACGGTCGAGTCAACGCCTACTTCGCCCTTCATCAGGTGAGCCAGTTCTTTTGAGATAGCCAGCCCAAGTCCTGTACCACCGAACGATTTCCGCGACGACGTATCGACCTGGCTGAATGAGTTGAAGAGCAGATTTATGTTTTCGGGCGAGATGCCAATGCCCGAATCCCTGACGGCCACCCGAATCCGGTTGAATTTACCCCGCTTGCTGATCAGCGACGCTTCGACCCGAATGTCTCCCTGTTCGGTGAACTTGATGGCGTTGGAGGTCAGATTCGACAGGATTTGCAGGAGCCGGGTCTGGTCGGCAATCACGAATGTGGGTAAATCCGGGCCAAGATGATACGTCAGGTCGTTGTTTTTAGAGTTGGCCTGCTGACCAAACAGCGCGATGAGTTTCTCGAAAATTTCTTTAAAAGCCACCGGCGATTCGTGCAGCACCATCTTGCCCGCTTCAATCTTCGACAGGTCCAGAATATCGTTCAGGATATTCAGCAGCGTTTCCGACGAGCGTTTCACGGTCTTCACGTAGCTGCGCTGCTCCTCGTCTAACTGCGTGTCGTTCAGCACATCGATCATACCGATAATCCCGTTCATCGGCGTGCGGATTTCATGGCTCATGTTGGCCAGAAACTGCTCTTTCACCTTCAGCGACCGTTCGGCCTCGTCTTTGGCTTTCACCAGTTCAACCGACTGCCGCTTCAGTTCGGTAATGTCGCGGGCCAGCACGGCCACCACTGAATCGCTGGCCGATGCACCCGGCTCGTCGTTCAGCATTAGCATGTTGAACATAAACTGCCGCTCGCTGCCATCTTTCCGGCGCATACTGGCCTCAAAGTTTCGCAGGCTTCGGTTGCGGCCCAGTTTGAACATGGCCTGGCGAATTAAACTGTTATCAATAAAAAACTGGCTTATGTCCTGCCCCAGTACTTCATCGGGGGTGTAGCCCATGCGCTTCAGCACCGACGGGCTAACCATTGTGATGCGCCCTTTTCGGTCAACACGGGCGTAGATGTCCTGAAGGTTTTCAAAAATACCCCGGAATTTCTCCTCGCTCTGGCGGGTCGCCACCTCGGCGCGTCGGCGATTGGTAATGTCGCGGGCAATGCCGGATACTTCGTCGATTATGCCGCCAGCCAGCAGGATGGGGTTAAGGTGAAATTCGAGGTATGTTTCGCCACGGGGTGTTTCAAAATACAATTCAAAATTCTGCGGATGCCCCCGAAACGCCTGTCGGTATTTTTCTTCCAGCCGTTTTCGGTTTTCCTCGCCAATCATGCGCCAGCCGAGGTTCGGCGCGCTGCTGTGAATGGTTGGAGTTTCGTTTATCTGGTACTCGATCAGGCGGGCGTAGTTCTTGTTGAACGAGGTGAGTTGAAGCGCTCTGTTGACCGACCAGATCAGGTACGTGCTGCTGTCGAAAATGGCGTTCAGGCGGGCATTCTGTTTGTCTAACCGAGCCTCCGACTGCTTGCGCGCAATGGCCAGCGCAACCTGCCCGGAGATGAACTCCAGCAATTCCAGATCGCGGGGACCATAGGTTTGGGCATCATCGTAGGATTTGACCCCGATGATGCCCGTAATTTCATCGCCGATGCGGAGCGGGGCCGTTAGCATGACCTGCGGCTGACGCTGACCGTATAAATCAACATGCTGCTCGTCGGCCAACTGACGAATATCTTTCTCATACAGAAACAAGGGCCTGTTGGCCAGAATCGTGTATTCGATGATGCCATTACCCAGTTTCCGTTTGGTGAATCGCATGTTGCCACCGAAATATTCATCGACGTAGTACGGAAACGATAAATACGTTTTGCTGGAATCATACAGGGCAATAAAGAAATTACGGGCGTCGATGATGTTGCCTAACTCCTCATGAATCCGGTGGTACAGTTCATCGAGGTTGGGCGTGTTGATGGTCCAGTTGGCAATGCTGTAATAGAGTTTCTGCGATTTTTCGGCCCGAATTTTGCCCGTAGTATCGTGGAGGATACACCGGAAAGCCGTTGGGCGGCCGTTGTCGAAGCGGCAGTTGACGCTCCCCGACAGAAACAGCGTTTTGCCAGTTTTGCTGCGAAAAACAGTTTCAATATAGGGGAGTCTGTCGCCGTTCTGAATCCGCTTCAGCAGCCCGAGCGTGCTTTCGGTGTAGTCGGGGTGGAGAACGTCGCGCAGGTTCAGGGCCGATATTTCTTCGGAATTGTAGCCGAGTACCTCACGCCAGGCCCGGTTCACGAAGATAAACTTCCCGTCGAGTGTTAGCAGTTGAATCAGGTCGGAGGTGTTGTCGACCAAATCCTGTAACTGGGCGTTGGTATTGGAAAGGGCTGATGCCACCCGTCGTTTGTTGGTAACATCTTCGCCAATAACCGTGAACGACGAAACGTGCCCATCGGCTCCGTTAACGATTACCGAGTTGAGTTGCACGCTTCGTAAGGCCCCGCTGCGAGCCAGCAGGTTGATTTCCTTCTGTTCGGGAAAACCGCCTTTAAGGAGCGCTTCCTCAAACTCAAGTTCAAGCCGGGCACGGTCGGTGGGCGGAATAAAAATATCGAAGAAGTTTTTGCCAATAATTTCGCCTGATTGCCAGGCGGTTACGCGGAAGGTATACGGGTTGGCATACAGTAGAGTCCCGTCGCGTTCAATGGTCAGGCCAACTAAGTTAAGCTGGTCAACTGTCTGGCGAACATCAAAAGCCGATAACGCGTCGGAGACGAGAATACCGTCGCGTTCGTGGTGCAGCCGCTGAATTTCGGCCACTAATTCATCTTTGGTTTTGGCAGACCAGGTCATGGGTGTGTTGGTAAGTGGATAAATTTACAAAAAACCGTTGAAATCACGGCAGAAAATGGATTTACTCCATAGACTGCACTTCGTTCAAGAAGTATTGCTTACTTTGTCTACATCTCATCGAATACGTATGGTAAACCGCTTTATCTGTCTGCTGGGGTTGCTGGCCACACTGGCCTGCGAACCCTTCGACCTGGAGAAAAAAAACTTCCCGACCTGCGCTAAGCCATCGGCAGCGATTGGCTACACGGCGGGTAAGTTAGATGTTACGTTTTTTCTGGACAATCCGCAGGGCGACATTGGCGCCATCGGCTGGGACCCCGGCGACGGCAAGGGGAGAAGCCGCGTTGGCACCCGCGTCACGTACACGTATGAAAAAGCGGGCACCTATACCATTACGCTTGTGCTCGCCAACGCGTGCGATGATAAATTTACAGTCACCCGGCAAATTACCGTCAGTAATTAACTCATTATGCGTCTGTTATTTCTCATTAGTGCTGGCTTTTTACTGGCTTTACCGGGCCGGGCACAGGAGCGTGTTCGTAACGTTCGGGTACGCGTTGTTGACTCGACCCAACTCGAAATCAGGTATGACCTTATCAATGCCCGACCCGGCGACTCCATTTACTTTGAGATGCGTAGTCGGTTGCGGGGAGCCTTGCAGATTCGGCCTGAATTTGTACGGGGGGATGTTGGAATGCGTACTACCGCCGGGGCCGACCGGCGTATTATATGGGATGCACTGGCCAATGGGTATTCGCTGAACGAAGAAGTTCAGGCAAAAGTACTCGTCAGAACCGGCCTTACGCCACCGACTATTCCGCCCTCGCCATCGGAGCCTGCGGTGGTTCAAAAGCCAGTCGACGCGACCCCGAAGCCTGAACCAGTAGCCCCTAAACCAACCCCAGCGGAAAAGGTGGTTGTTACTCAGCCAAAATCGAAGCCGCTGGAGCCTGCCCCGGTGCTAAAAACCGAACAACCCGCCCGGACGAAGAAGTCGAAGCGAAATAAAAGATCTGTTTTCGCTGCCGATACAACACAACCTGCTCCAACAACGCCTGTTGTTGTTTCGACGCCAACCCCGCAACAACCCACGAAGCAGGCTGACCCGGTGGCCAGGCCTGCTCAATCCCGTTCGCAAACCGTGTTGGCAGACTCCGCTCGCCCACAACAGGCCCGGTATAGTGGTCCGGCCTGGGCACTGGTATCGGCAGTGGCTCCGGGCATCGGGAATATTTTTGTGCAAACGCCGACGCCTAAAATCGGCGTTCGTCCGTTACTAACAGTAGGTTGTTATGGATTACTTGTTTATGGTTTTTTAGAGCGACAGAAAGCGCGGGATGAATATGCCATCTATGAGCAACAAAAAAATCTGATCGCCGGTGAACCGTACTACCAAACGGCTAATGACCATTATCATCGTTATTTTATGGCCACGCGGGGCGCACTTGTCGTAGCGGCCGCCGATGTTATTTTTACGTTCATCAGAGGTGTCCGCAATAATCAGGTGCAGAAAGCAGCCCAACGGTATCAGGGCTTTAAGCTCAGACCAGGTATTCAGGCCGGGCAACCAACGGCTGTTGTTCGGTATTCGTTTTAAATTAGCGAACGATCAAAATAATGAAAACTCTGACGCGACACCTTTCGCTCGTTCGCTCTTTCACTCCTTACCTGTATGCGCTTATTCCTGACCATTGGCTTTGTCGCTCTTTTTTCGGCCAGCAGCCTGGCCCAGTCAGCGGGGCGACGCCCAAAGTCCACTGTTTATTCGGCTTCCAGCGATTGGCAAAAAGTAGTCCTAAAGCCTACGTCCCGGCTGGCCCGAACGATGCAGCCTGCTGGCAGGTCAACGGAGCCAGTACGCCAACCTCCTGCACAGCCTGCGGCTCCGTCTGTTAGCCGGGCTGAGCCAGTTGCCGGTGCGGCCTTAACCGAACCGGCATCGGTTCGCACCACGCCGTTGAGCGCCGGCAATTCTGATTATCGCCCGGCCTTCACGGGCGACTTTGCCACCAACCGAAACGGCTGGCGAGCAGGCAGTAAGGGCGATTACTATTACCAGATTGGCCTGGGCCGCTATAGCATGCGGAAGCGAAATGTGAAAACGCAGCAGGTGGCGTTCAGTTTTGTTTCCCTGCCACCCGATATTAATTTGAATGGGGCTGATATATTCACAATTAAAGTAGATGTGCTGGCCGATTCGGGCCGTGTTCCAACGGGGGGGCTGGTGTTTGGCGTGAAAGACTCGTTGAATTTCTGCGCCTTCACCATGAATGAAAAGGGCGAAGTGTCGATTCGTCGGGTGGCGAACGGCCAGACCTTCAGCGACTATATGCCGGGTGATTTTTTTGCGCCTGGTGTCCCGGTCGATAAAAATCGCAATCGGCTCACCATCCGTCGAAAAGGCGAAGCCCTGCATTTTTACGTGAATGAGCAGGAAGTTCGCAGCAGCCCGTATCCGTTCAAAATGTTGCCTGGCAACGGCATCGGCATGATAAGTTCGGCTTACTGGACCGCGTTCCAAAAGCTGAGCGTTACACTGGGACCGTAAAGATAGTTAGTAGCCGCCAACGTCAGTTACTGGCGACTATCGACTAATTTTAATTCCTGACTTGCTCACCCGCCCGGTTGATGGTCATGAGCTGGCCGTTTAAAAAGGCAGAGGCCGTATTGCCGCGAAATGGCGTAACGGCCTCATATTCTGGTTTGATAACCCATTCATCCGCGTCGTTGATGAATCCCCAGCGGCCATTGCTTCGAGCCCGTCGCCAGCCCTGCTCGTCGGTTCCCAGTTCCACTTTATCGTAGGGTTTATCGCCGAAGGATTCTTTGTATTTGCCTGAGCGGGCATCTGCCAGAGTTGATGGCTTTTCTGTCGATCCGGCAGGTAAGGCAGGCGTTTCATCAACCGGTTTCGTATCAGGCTGAGCTGCGTTAGTTTTGGGGTTATCGATTGCGACAACGGCCGGTGTGTCACTGGCTTCGCTTGTTTCCTGGTTTTTTTCAGGCTCCTGGCGACTTACGGTCGATTCGTTCGCTGAGCGCTCCGCCTTCGGGATACGGGTCGTTTGTTCGGTTTTTGATTTTGGTTTGGCATCTGTATCGCGGGCGTTGCTGCTTTTTATAAACCAGTAGATTAAGGCCAGTATGACTAAGGCGAACAGAACCCCGTAGATGCCACTTCGGTCGCGCGGAATCACCTCTACCCGAACCGTGCTGAGTGGATTATTATTGACGTCGAACAGCGTATACTCCGTGCTTTTCGATGGTTTCACCCAGCCTCGATTTTTTGCCGATAAGCCTTCGCCCAAATCATCGATGGTTACGGCCAGCAGGTTTTCGACTTCCCACTCCAGTGTTACAGGTTGACCTTTGTGTACGCGGGCGGGTGTTGCCGTAAACGACCGTACAATGGGCGTCGGTTCGGGTATCCCTGGCGTCTTTACGGGCTGTTGGACTACAACCACCGGCGGGGGGACAAAAACAGCCGGTTCACTAATCGGGACAATGGGTTTAACGGGTTCAGCAGGAGCTAACTCCAATGCCGGCGGCTCTGGCTTAGATTCGATTAACTCCTCAAAGGCAATTGGCCTGTTAACCGGTTCGGTCACGACCGCAGGTAGATCGACAGGGGCTGGGGCTGGGGCTGGCTCTGGTTTTTGAGAGGCCGTTGTGGCTGTCAGGCGCTGAAGCACAGCGGGTACCCACCGATTCCTGACGAAGTCGGCGGATAGTTTCAGGGAAGTTGCCGCGTTCAGGATCTGGGCCAGGTCCTGCTCGACCAGGTGGCTGCGCGAGGGCTGGGCCATCCGGGCAATACGGGCCTGGATATTCTGAAACAGCAGCGTATTGTTGGCCACTTCCTGACTAATTTCATTGGCTCGTTTCAAGGCATCGGCCAGTGATATACCTGCCTGTTGTGCCTCCTGAAGATAGCCGTTTGTCCGCCAGATGTCAGGGCCATCGAGAACAATGGCTTCACGAAGTCGGTCGGTCAGTTCGGTTTCCGTCATGAGCGGGCGTGTCAAGGTTTATAGTTCCTGTATAACGGACAAAAAGAGCGGTTGTCCACGAAAGTTCCTTTCCGGCTATTCGTTCTTTTTCGTAGTAATCAACCAGACGCATATTGTGGCTACGCAGGAGGTGCAGAATCTCCAGTGGGTCAGACTGGCCTTCGTATAACGTTGAAAAATTCAATTCAAGCAAAACAGCCCCAATCTTTTGGTTTTTGAATAAATTAAATCCTCCCTGCAACACGGGGAGTTCAAACCCCTGGGTGTCGATTTTTAATAAATCAATTTGTTCGATACTATGTTCGGAGCAAAACCGATCCAGGGTGTCTACCTGAACCGATTCGACCGAAACCAGTTCTTCTTCGGCAAATATATTTTCCGATTTGTCGGGGTGCATGGCAAAAAAGGAACTCAATTCCGACTGCTTATAGTTGCGGAATTCCGCCACCCCAACGCGTTCACCAAGAGCGAGTTGATGAAGTTGTACCCCTGGGCCAAACGATTGACCCGCTAAGGTTGCATACGTAGCCGATGAGGGTTCAAACGAATGGATAACAGGCCTGGGATAACAACGCTGGACGAGTTGGATCGTTTGACCCTGGTTGGCCCCCACGTCGAAGCAAACCGGATTGTCCTTACTGATGAGCAATGTTAAATCCCGTTTCAGTTCATAGCCGGTTATGCCCCCCCGAAACTGTCGACCGATAAACAAGCCAAAGAACGCAAACACCGACTTAACCGAATCGACAAGACGTTTTCTCATAGGTGTTGCTTGTGTCAGATAGCCTGATGCGTGACTTGTCTAAAATTGACTACTACAGCAAAATAGATTCTGTCGATTCTCCGGATTCTCTTGCCCTGATTGTTAGCCACAATAGCCTCAACAGAATCGACAGAAACAAAAGTTTACGAGGACTGGAATGGACTGATAAACAGCGAATATTAGTCGAACGTAACGATATTTCGTTTATAATCCACCGATATTTTTCCAAATTTCGACAGCGCGGATTGCCCCAGCAGCAAAGGCGCCTTTGTATTGCTGACTACGTTGGCATTCACATTCTCAAGCACCCGGTCGCCAATTCGCACCGACCTGAGCCGAACAATGGCGCCCGGCGAAATATCACCGTTGGCATCCTGAAACTTAGACTGCCCCACCAGATCAGCTTCGGTGATGGTGCCCTGCTTCATCATAAATTCGGCTTCGGTCGATGAGATGGAGATCAGGCTGGCTCCAGTATCCAGGATAAACCGCATGGACGTGCCATTCACGATGACCGGCACTTTATACACGCCGTTTTCCCGCTGCATAACTACCTCCGTCGGACCACTGCCCAGTTGGGTCAGCGTCGGTTTTGCTGGAGTGCGGAGCGTATCAGATGGCGTTTGGCTCGTTTCGGCGGCTGGCTTTCCGGCAGAGCTGCGCTTACTCCGGTGCGGCTGATGACTGCCCGACCGTGAGCAGCCGGAGCAACCCGACAGGTAGAGCAGACTGCCCAGAAGAAGAATAAATAAGACGATTCGCACCATTGTTCCAGAGTTAGGCAAAATAGGTTAGGCTAAGTAAAGTCGGGAAAGCATATGCCATATCCTGGAGATATAACATATGCTTTCCCGACTTTACTCATACCGAATCAACGCTTTTGTTTTTACTCGCCAAACGCCGTTTTCGAGAACAGCCTCGCCATCCCGACGCATGGCAATCCGGGTATGGGTAGGGGTATAGCTGTTTTCGCTCTCGCAGGCGGGTTCAATCATATAATTGCGATACGTCAGAAACCGCGCTACGCGGCCTGGCTCAGCCTCGAATCGAAACGAAGCCACCATCGGTTTATCCGCACTGATGCTGAACCGATACGCCGACTCGGGCGAGAGCGACCCCGATCGCTGGGCTGAATCGAACTGGCCGTTTGGGTCGGGGGGCGGAAAGTAAAACACCTCCGAGCGTGCCGGGGCGGGTAGTGGGTCTGGCATCTGAACGGCGTTGGCTTGCTCCTGAACAGGTTCGGCTTCGGGCCATTGGCCCGGCTCAACGACCGGTTCGCCCGAACGAACGATGGGTGCCGGTTTTGCGCTGATGCCAGCGGACTGCTGCTTCAACTGCTGGATGGTCGTCAGTGGATTGTCGGTGCCTAACTCGGCCACAATAGCATCGTAGGCGCTAACTTTCTGCCGGTAGTCGCCCGGTGGCTGCCGGGGTTCATTCGTCGGTTTAGGAGGCCGCTGTGCGAACTCCAACGTTCGGTTTATGTGAAGGTTTTCGGCCAGCAACCGCTGAATTTTTTTGTTTGCATTCCGATACGCCAGCAGATAAACCGCACCGGCGCCCACGAGCAAGCCAACAAGGCCACTGAGTATCATTGTCCAGAGTTCTTTTTTCTTTCGTTCGGTTATTTCGCGCTCTAACTGACTTATCTGAAAATTTCTGGGGTCTATAGTCGTCTCATCAACCGTTTCTGGCTGCGAAGCGGCTGGACTTTCCGACGCTGTTAGGGCCGGGTCAGGTGTAGCTGCAGGCGGAAGCATGCCATCAATTTTAGCCAGTATCTGCGACTGAACGGCCAAACTTAGCGGTTTGCCGTAGTTATTGTCTTTTTTGTAACGGGCGTAAAAATCAGCTAATTGCTTCCGAATGGCGGCATTGGCTTCTGCGGGCGACAGGGCTATAAAACGAGCCGTGCTTTTTAGTTCGCTCAACTCCTGCATTTTCGCGCCAATCGGATCCCAGCCGCCAACAGTCCGAATAATGGTTTGTGGGTCGCAGCCATCGCCACAATTCAGCAATAGCCCGTAAATTTCCAATGCTTTCGGCTGCGCTTTTTGCTGGCTGATTTTCTCAAATACGGCAATGGCTACATCCTTCGTCAGCGTATCGACAGCCGCCTGATTGGCGTTCTGACCGAAGCTTAGGGATGCCGACGCGAGGATAGCGACGGGTATCAGTAAAAGCTTGCTTCGTGCGGTTTTCATAAAATTGTCAGGAAATTGTCAGGAAATTGTCAGGTGTAGTCTGCCATTTGCAATAGTCCTGATTGACTACCCCTGGCAACACCTGACAATTTCTGACGACCAATGACTACCTACTTACACCAGTGCGTTCGCCAATTTATTGAGGGCGCCAATGAGCGGGTAGAAAAACAGCGTCTCATCAATGGGTGAGCTGAGGGCATCGGCCATGCCGCTGTACTCAGCCGCCACATCGCTTTCCCGGCGCTGAATGCCGTCCATGAGCGAGGTATCTAAGTGCGTTCGCAATTCCTGCTGAGCAATCACTAACGACCGCGCCGATACGTTCAGATTCCGGACGAAACTAAATTGCTGATTGAGGGCGAAGAAGAAATCAACAAACGCGTTGGTTTCCTTCAGCAACGAATCAACTACCTCCGGCTTCCGCAAATCGGCGTAGGTCAGCGTTGGAAATTCGTTGTTAAACGTAGCCGGAAACACAAAATTGATGGCTTCGGTATCGACCGGGCGGCTGTTGGCGGGCTGCATCAACGCACCTTTGCAGGTTACTTCCTTTGGGCCGCGCTTTTCATAAAATAACGTCAGGCCGCTGGTATCATACGTTTGTTCATACACTTTCTCGAAGATCGCCCGCGCCAGTTTGCCCAGCATCTGATCGTCGGCACTGATAATGGTCAGCACTTTGGAGCCGGTGCCGCTGAATGTGAAAGCACCCGGCAGACCGATGCTGCGGTGCTTCATTAACTTGGCAACGTGGTAAACTAAGGCCGTAAAAAACAGGACGAATACGATTTTCATGTCTTCGTCTTTGGCCAGCATCCCGTTGAACGACAGCATACTTTTGGCCTTCACGTCGTTGCTTCGCTCAATCGAGAACCAGAACGCCATGATGTCTTCCGAGCGGTTCGTGTCCAAAATCCGCCGGTTGTTATCACTCAGATTGCCCAGACTTTGGCTATCTAAGAGCGTCTGAATTTTATCAGCGTACTTCCGCACGAAACCGTTGTGACTGGCCGCGCCATACTCACTGAAGGCATCGCCGTAGATGGCATTTCCCGCAAACCGAAACGAGGTTAGCAACCGGGGTTCGTTCCGTTCGTAGACCACCACGTCGGATGTACCCCCGCCAATATCGACGTTAATAACGGGCCGGGCCGACGCACTCAGGGTTGGGTTTTGCTTGTAGTAATAAAACGGCGCTACCGACTCCGACACCTCGCGCAGCCGCCCCGCCGACCCGCCAATGTAGCGTTCGTAAAGCAGTTGCCAGTCGGCGCGAAGCTGGCCCACGCGGCCGGGCGTCATGCTGGCCGGGAAAAACCAGTAGATCGTTGTTTGGGTCAGATTGCCGCCTTCGGTCAGGACTTTGTTTTTGATGAGCATCAGCAACTCTTCCAGAAAAGCTTCCACCCGCCGTTCGTTCTGGTCGGTGGCTTTGGCCCATTTCAGGTTGGTCGTGATGCGGTTAGGGTCTGCTGGCTTCCGCTCGATGTAGAACGGAATGTTGAAGTCGGCCAGTGCCTGCGTTTGCTGGTTGTAACTCAGGTTCATCGACTCAGCAATAGCCGTGCGCGTCGGGAAGCTGTCGGGCCGGCCTGGACCGATAGTTGGCGGCACAAACTCCTTTTCAAATAAGATAAATAACTCGAATAGCGCTGAATTGTACTGCGATGGATTTACCAGCGTTCCTACCTGTGGCGTTAGTTCGGCCACGTCGAAGGGCTTAGGTGCCCCCCCATCTACTTTATACTCGACGTGGGTGTTGGTCGTTCCGAAATCCACCGAAAATTCAAACTGCTTGCTGCCGCCGTTGTACAATTGCCAGCGAGGGATCAGCACGCCGTGCATCTCCCGACCGTCGCCCCGAATGTTGGTTTGCAAGTAATCGAACTCTTCGCGCAGCACGTAATACACGCTCGACCCGTCGGTATTTTGCTGACGGACAGTGCGCTGGTGCTTCGATTCGGCTTTCATTTCGGCATTGGCCTGTTCCCGGAAATAGGTCAGTTCATACTGATTCTGGCTATCGAAACCCGATTCGATGAGTTGCACCCGATAGTCGGCGGGAACCGTCACTGAACCCGACCGGACAAACGGATAAATGTTGACCGTAAACGAATTTTCGACAATGATGCCCTCGTTGGTCGTTTCGTTAGGCGCGGTCGAAGCACCAACGGTTGAACCATACAGCCGCTCAAAGGTAACGAACTGGTTGCCGGGCTGGTTGGGGGCCGTGACGGGAATGTCGAGTGTGACATTGACACCACCACCCTGCGGCACCATCTTGAGCCGAACGCGGCCCGTCAGTAAATCATCGACGTCGAAGAAATCGAAGAAATCTTTTTTAAGCGGCAGCAGAAAGCCTTTATCCGTTGCGGGCGACTGTAAGTTGCCATCGAAGAACCGGCCCCGGTCAGTAGGGAAGGGCAACCGGATGAGGTATGGCTCCAGCAAGTCGCTGACCGTTAGCCACGGGTAATTGCCCGGCTGACCCGGCAACGGCCGCTGGTTGTCGCGCCACGACTCGCGGGCGTAGTACGGCACGGCCGTGTTCGAGTTCCACTGCGCCTGTGGCACGTAAGTAAACTGCCGGAAAAAGCGGTTTTGCAACGCCATCGGGCGCGGCTGACCAGGGTTCAGCCGGGCATATTTATCGGACTTGATGATAAAGTCGCTGACCTGGTCGATGGCGCGGGCATCGGATTTTTTCTTGCGGAGCGGGAAGCCCAGCACTTCTACCACATCGCCCGGCCCGGTGGTGAGTTCCTCGAAATCCTGCTCGAATTTCTCCTTTGTCAATAGCGGCTGGCCGTTCGGCGATTCGATATGTTCATAGAAGAGCGATGGATTTTGCTGCTGCAACAACGCACGGCTACGGTTCAGGTAGTCATCGACCTCGCGGAAACGGTCGCGGAAGTTGGGCATGAACAGTTTGATGGCGTACCAGAATTTCTGATACTCAATATCGCGCTGGTGCAGCGGGCAAACCGACTGGTCGAACAGCCGATCGTTTCCCATTGAGACATCGACCCAACTCAGGTCATTTCCCGCACTGAAAAACAGCGTTTTGGGCGAGGTGCCCCCCACCACGCGGCCCCGGTAGCTGAGGATAAATAGCCGGTTGATAGCCCCAAAGTTATACTCAGCGGCATCCTGGTCTAAGAAGAGTTTCAGCGCGTCGCCCAGCCGTTTATGGCCCTGGTTGGTCGAATTCCGCAACCGGTCGAGGTCGGTGCGAACGTCGAAGGGCGTAATGGTGACGTAGGTTTTGAGCTTGTCGTAATTAAAAAACAACTCGCCCACGTCGAGGCAGTCCGACACCACACGCTGGTCGTTCACGGTGCCGCTCAGGTCGGGTTTGAGGGCCAGATTCAGGAAAGCCGAGCGCACCAAATCCATCCGGGCAAACGGACTCGGAATAGAGGTCGGCTGCTTGGTCGTCTGGCCGCCCTGCGGGTCACGAATGGCCGCAATCTGGTCGGTGCCGAGGGGCTTGCTGACGTACCAGTGCAGGCCAGGGGTAGGGTTATGTAAGCTGAATGTTGTTGGCATAAGTTTTTTCAGTTTACAGTTTTCGGTTCACTGTTTTCAGTTGGCTGGCGCGTCATACACTCTTGCGCCAGCCAACTGAAAACTGTAAACCGAAAACTGTAAACTTTTTAGTAGTCAAGCACTTTCGGCAGTTTCTCCCGAACGAACTGATCGGTACCCTCGGAGAATAATTGTATGAATTTATCGGCTTCGGAGCCGTAGGCTTTGCCCTCAGCGGTTTTGTTGAGCGTTTGGTCGAAGTCGTCCACGATGTCTAATTTCACGTCCGACTCACCCCCGAAAATGCCCCGCTTTTTTGGCTCGAAGCCCCGAACGGTATGGCCGAGGTTGGCCGCATCGAGCAGGAACGGCTCAAACGACCTCTTGTTTTCGCGCATCTCAGAAAGCCACTGCCGGAAGCCCGCATCGAAATTTTTGACGCTGTTGAAAAAGCCTGAATTCAGGAATGACGTCGAGATAACGGGGTTTGCTTTTGACCACTGCACCGTGCCAGCCGCCTGCCGGAGTCGCTGGCTCAGGTACGTGCTGAACAAAGCCATTTTTGACAGGGGCAGGCTAATCAGTTGCTTCGTAGCTCCGGCGAGGTTGCCCAACTGAAGGCTGATGCCATCCTGCTCGATGCCAAACTCTTTGTAGACCGGGTTCGTTGGTTTGCCACTCGTATTGGTCAGGCTGCTGTCGTCGGTGTTCATAAAGTCCACGATGGCTAACGCTGAGGCCAGTTCAACAAAGTGAGCTTCGTTTTTCTGCCCGCCCGCGCCGGGGTCGTAGGTGTAGGCTTTCGTCTGGTCATCGCCGATGTAATACAGCGCATTCACCGCCGGATTCACACCCTTTTGGTAGTAGTTGAGCGCGGCTTTGGTTTTGGCGATGAACGAAGCGGGGTCGATGAGCTTGTTGTCGTTGGTGGTCAGGCTGAAATACGGCATCACCGACACCGCCCCGATTTTAGCATTGGTCAGAAAGGCCGGGTTCGGAATTTGCCCGATGGCCTGCGCTCCCCGAATGTTCTTGAGCAAGATCGGAAAACCAGCCGCACCCGTGCCGCCAAAAATCGAGCTGACAATAAAAATCCGGTCGTTGGCGCCAAAATTTTCGGCAAACGCCTGAAACACGTCGGAATAGCGAAACTGATTTAACACCGTGCTGCCAATGTTGGGGTTGCCCACAAAGCCGATGTCCATTTTGGTTTCCAGATTTTCTTCCGAAAACAGCAGACTGGCGAAGGCTTTGCTGGGACCATCCAGACCCTCATAGTTAATGTAATCCCGAAACTTCTCCTGCTGAACGCCCTGCAGTTCAAAGACATACGTGTCAGCAATGGTCGCATTGCCACCGATGGCACGGTTCAGCGTTTTGATTTCTGTCCCGAAAAAACCCGATGTGGGTTTGGTCTGCAGGCCCGCCCGGATGTTGCCATACTCACGCAGCAGATCTTTGGTACGGAGGAGGTCATCGTTGGTGGCATGGGGGTCCAGCACGATGGGAATAATCTCATCGGTATTGTTCATCTTCACGCCAGAGGCCAGCAAAAACGTCAGGGCTTTCAGCACCCGCGAGCCGGTTCCGCCAATGGCGAATACAAATAGTTTTGGCATACATTTTGGTTTTTTGTGTAGAGACGCAACACGTTGCGTCTCCTGTGCGTCAGCAATTGTTCGCATCAGCCAAAACCATCCGGTCAGCAGACGCAAAGTATTGCGTCTCTACTTCGACGGCCAGAGCATGGGCCGGTGTTTTGCGTTTTTACTGAAATTCTTCAGAATCATTGAGATGATAAAGAAAATTAGGGCACTCAACAGAGCCATCGAGAAGGCGTAACTCAGAAATATACTGATACCCTGGTCGAAGAGGATGCCCTGATTGGGGTCGGCTTCGTCGCGGGGGATGTCCTGCCCCGCTTTCTGGTAGCAGGTCACGAGCGTGATGACGAAGAGCGTGAGTGCGCTCACGCCCATCATGAGCAGCCAGCTACCCATACCGCTGAAACTTACCCGGTTGAAGGGCCAGATGTAGAACGCAAATGCGACCACAAAGGCAATACCAATGGCCGTCCAGGTAAGGGGCGATAACAGCTCTTCCTGATACAAATCTTCCAGCAACGCGCTGTTAACGAACAGATTGTAAAAATTATAAAGAGATTCTTCCATTGTTTTATTGAGTGAATTGTGAATGAGCGAATGAGTGAATAAATGTATGCGTCAGCTATTCACCGCATCGGCGGCCCGGTCATTCGCTCATTCACTCATTCTAAATTGATAATTAGCGTGAAATACTCGGTTTGGTTGTTGGGGTTGTAGGCTCGCTCGACACCCTGCAATAGGTTTTGAATGCCGAAGGTTGAGTTGGCATCGGGCGAGGCATCGTTGGTTGTGTTGGTGTTGGCAATCCAGCGGGGCGGAAACTGCCGACGCAGCCGAATCGTTGCCGTGCGTTCGCCATGGGTAGGTTTTGCACTGGTCATCAGTAGTTTATGTGTCGTGCCGTTGGCGCCCGCGTAAGGCTGCACCGCCGAAACCCGAAAGTTGTCTTTCCCCTCAACCACATACTGACTCGCATCTGTTAGCAGCGACCCAGGCAACCGCAACGCCGACAAATCGACGGCTACGGGAATCGTCAGACTTTTGTCGGCCACGTCGGGTTGCACATCGGTGAGGGCGTGAACGGCTTTGGCGTGACTGCGAACTTCGTCGTCAGCCCGTTTGAAGCGGCCTTTGCGGGCGGGGTCGGTTACTAAAATGCTGTAAAAGGGCGTTATGGCTTTGGTATCTCGTCCGAAAAACCACGAATCGTCGTAGCCAGGCAGTTGGTCGAACCGGCGGATGGCCTGATAGGTTTGGTCCTGATAGAGCCGCTGCATGGTTTCGTTGCGGCCAATCAGGCAGAGGTAGTAGGGCCGCTCACCCGCGTATTTTTTCTTCGCGTTGTTCCAGCTATAATACGTCCCGTTGAAATCGGCGTTGAGCTTGATAACCAGCATCGAGTGGGAGCTGGCGTAGGGATTGAAGACCGTTGTGAGCAATGAACTGGCCGCGTCAAGGATTTTCGGCGCACTCATGCCCGTCAGGTTGGGATCGGAGTAAATCAGGTCGGAGACAAGTACACTCAGCTCATCGCCGGCCGTGTTGCGGAGGATTTCACTGAAAATTCCTTCAAAGTCCGTACTGATCGATTTCCCTTTTGTTTTGGCGACCGTAAAAACGCTTTTCTCCTTAAAAAACTGTGACAGCGACAGCCCTAACTCGTTCACTTCGGTGTTAACGACAAACAGTTTTCCCTGACCCGGATTGACCGCGTCGAACTCAGTCAGCACGTCGTTTAGTGCCCGTTTGAAGGTTCCATCTCCGCCGGGTGCGTCGTAGGGGAACATGCTGCCACTGGCTTCGAGATAAAGTTTTAGCCGAAGTGGTTTGCTCGATGCTGTGGCACCAGATAAAGCTATTGTGGGCGTTTTGCCGTCTTTTACCAACTTTCGATAGTCGATGTGGCGTTTGATGTAGTTCGTCAGAGCAGCCTCGTCCACGTTGCCATCGGCAGTAATTAATTTGGCCGTTTTCTTCGTGTCGGCGAGGTCTTTTTTCTCTTTGAGAATAAACGACCGGATGGCCTGGGCTTCAGTCGCATCGAGTTGATTATCGTTCGTCAGTGCATCACTGATTTGGGTATCAACCTCATCGACCGCGCCAGAGCAGCCAGTGAACAGACCAATCGACGCCGTCAGAACGATCAATAAATAGGGTCGGGTGTGAAACATGAATGGTTTTTGGGCGATTAAACAAGCCATAGACGCGGGGCAAATGTACCAAACCAGTACATACTAACCCGCCATTTACGAACAGAGGCTTAAATTTTCTTAAATTTCTCTTTAACCTAACGAAGCAGCCCACCATTTTATGTCAATCGGCACGACTAAACGATGAACGGACGTTTACCTTTGTAGTGTAGATGAGCCTAAACTTGTGTTTAGCGATTGTCTGAGTCGCGTAGCGACGGGATGCTTGTAGAAAAATTATGGCTTTATCCAGTTCGCGTTCCATAGGTACGCAACAAGGAAAGGACTGGCTGTTGTTGTGTACCTACGGCACACAGATGACGCGAATTTCTACAAACATTAAGTCCCTAACAGGACTATTCTGCACGTTGAATAAATCTCATCATGACGCTTCGCCACTTCGTAACAGCATTTCTACTGGCTCTTCCTATTCTTCTCCAGAACTGCGCGCAGGTTGCTCAGCCGCCAGGTGGCAAGAAGGATACGCTGTCGCCGAAATTAGTCAGTAGTATGCCTACGGCCCGACAGCTAAACTACACAGGAAAATCGGTCGAACTGGAGTTTGATGAATATGTGAACAGCGAAAATCTCCAGCAGAAAATAACCATTACCCCCCAGGACAGTAACACGTTCATTGTGAAATCGCTGCCCAAAGGCATAAGGCTGAATTTTAGCAAGCCCTTCCTGCCCAGCACCACCTACACAATCGACTTTGCCGATGGCATTAAAGACATCACCGAACGGAACGTTGCCAAAGATACCAAAGTCGTCTTCAGCACTGGCTCTGCTATTGACTCACTCTACCTGACGGGCAATGTCGTGGACGATGAAAGCCGAAAACCACTGCTGGCTTTTGTGGTGGGGTTGTTTGCCCCGACCGATACACTGCCCATCAATCGAAAACGCCCGCAGTATTTTGCCCGGACCGACAGCAACGGTACTTATCGCATCGAAAACGTAAAGGCCGGGCCGTATAAAGTGTATGGATTTGATGACAAAGATCTGAACTTAGTGAACAACACCCCCGGCGAACGGGTAGCTTTCCGCGATAGTGTGCTGAACCTGACCCGAAACTACACGGACGTCAATCTGGTGGCTTTTCGGGGCTATGGAAAACCCCGCATCAGCCGACGCGAACGCACCGACGAAACGCTTGGCCTGGAACTGAGCAGTGGGATCGCCAGCTACAAACTGCGATACGGTAAACCCGTTTCTACCACCGGTACATCAACATCCGCTGCGTCTTCATCAACTGTATCCACAACCTCATCGCCGGGCGATACGTTGGTCTCGTTTCTGGAAAATCCCAAAATGATTCGGCTGTACCGACCGGCGAACCGCGCTGCCGATGATACGATTCACCTGACCGTTGTGGCTGAAGACTCGGTGGGTAATGTGACGGAACTACGGGAACGCATTTATTTTTCGCCCCTGAAAACACGGGCTAAAAATCGCCAGCCGTTGACCGTGCAAGTTTCCCCACCGGCGAGCGAACCGATTGACAATAATTTAGAATTTACGCTGGTGTTCAACAAGCCCGTGTTGCGTTTCAGCACCGAGCTTATGCTAATTGGTCCCGACAGCACGAAACCGGTTAAACTTACGCCCGCCAACCTGAACTGGAGCAATAATTTCTCCAGATTAGTCATTAAACAGCCCACCAACCGCAACGGCGGACCGCTGCGCGATAGTTTGCTGTTCAGGTTGCAAAAAGGCGCATTCATCAGTGTTCAGGGTGATACCCTGGCCCGCTATTCGACCTGGTACACGCTTGCTGAAGAAGATAGTTATGGCCTCATTGCCGGACGCATTAACCCGGCCACCGTTGGTTCGTCGGGCACTAAGTTCATTGTGGAGTTACTGGATAACACCTACAAAGTAATCCGAACCGCTTATAGCACGCCAACGTATAGTTTCGGACGGCTCAGGCCGGGGCTATATCGCGTCCGGCTGATTATCGACAGCAACGGTAACCGAAAGCGCGACATCGGCAATGTACAGAAGGGAATCCAGCCCGAGCGAATTATCTATGCACCGGGCACCGAGGAAGATGGGTCAATTCGGGTGAAGCAGAATTTCGAGTTGACCGATACGGATTTTTAGAAGAAGGCCACCGGCCAGCCATCCCCCAACCGACGCGTCGGTTGGGGGTAGTCCTACAGCTATCGTTGATAAAAATAGATTGCTGCTGGTATGTTCTGCTTGACTTCGCTAATTGTGTAATAGCCAGATCCATCCGTTTTACAGGCAATAGCCTCACCGCCCGGTTCTTCAATGTAGGGGAGCGTACCGGGGCTGGTGGCCAGTAATTGTGATGTAGTTTGAAACACTGATGACTTTTTCCAGTAATAGACAGTAGTATAATTCTTGATCAAAATTTCGCTTCCATTCGCAGAAATATCGCCACCCGTTGCAGTCGAAATATTAACAGTTCCAGATCGGGTCAATGTCGTAGTTCCTGAATTGCTTTGTGGATAGGCGGCTTTATAAACTCCTCCTTTTGTTGTTTCTTTAGTGATAATAAATAGATCTCTTGTGAGTGGATCGATCATCAACGTTTCAGCATTTCGAGGACCGTCGGCATATCTAAAATCTAATTTATTTACCTCACTGTCGCTAAGTGTTTTGTTATACGGTAATGGCTTGCCAGCAATTGACGGCTCGATAAACCGGTAAATGTATATTTTGCTGTTTACAGAACCATTATCGCCCGTATCAGCTAAGTAAATGTACCAGGCAAAAGCCTGTGGGCCGCGCCCAATGGTAATATCCTCCCAATCGCGGTTCGGGGCGTTGGCTGGCAACGTGAATGTGGCTTTTGTAAAACCCTGCTCATCAAGCAGGTAAATTTTGTTAGGATTACCACTGTCTTCGTGCACCCACAGATAACCCGGATTTGTACGGCTCTGCACAACGCCCGAAATTTCGTCAAGACTGGCATCTCTCACCGTCCCCAACTGCCGCCTAACGGCAAGGCCAGCAGCCGCTAAACGTGCGTTGCCGTTGTTTTTGGCTGACTGTTCACTTTCTAAAACAATTGCTTTATCAGGCTGGCACGACATTGTAAAACAGAAAATAGACAGACTTAAATAGAGGAGTTTGTTCATAATGGTTAATTGGTTTTGGTTGTAATGAAATTTTTTTTATGAAAAAGATAATTTATCGATGTTACAAAGTACTTTCTGTTTGGTCAAATTCTGATATTAAGTTTTTAATATTTACTTAAAGGTATCTCTCTGTTTATCAACTTATATATCTGTAAAATAACCGTGGCTTGTGGCCCAATCGCAAACGGCAATGCACTACCTATAAAGTGCAGCGTCTATGCCATCCTGCTTATCTCCCTCTTTCTTACTATTCTGAGCACCCTGCCAAACAGGGCGCAAGCGCCCGATGAACACCGTCAGACGCTATAACCTCAGCAAAGGGGTAGCTATTGATTGCTATGACCCCGTAAGTTATTTTGATGGTAAACTGGCCGCAGGTGAAATCCCGGAAGTGACGGCGCTAAATTAGTCTTGCGGCTGAATCCTCGCCAATTATTCGCCCGATGCCCCGTACCTTTACGTCGGACCGCCGACGCGGTTGAAACTGCTGACATCATGTACGTAAAGCCTAAAAAAGAACTCGGTCAGCATTTCCTCAAAGACCTGAGCGTTGCCCAGCGCATCGCCGAACTATTGACCGGGCATGGCGGGTATCAAAAAGTGCTCGAAATTGGACCCGGCATGGGCGTTCTGACGCAGTTCCTGCTCCAGAATAACGGTCCAGCAGGATGGCAGTTCGACACCTACGTCATTGAGATTGACCGCGAGTCGGTCGAGTATTTAAAACAACATTTCCCGGCCCTGGACGGCCGGATTCTGGCCTCCGATTTTCTGAACATTCGACCCGATTTATTGCCGGCAAAACAGCCCGGCAGCACTGAGTTATTTGCCGTTATTGGCAACTTTCCGTACAACATTTCGACGCAGATTCTTTTTAAAGTGCTGGACATGCGCGACCGCGTGCCGGAGGTTGTTGGTATGTTTCAGCGCGAGGTGGCGCAACGGATTGCATCGGGGCCGGGCAATAAAGATTACGGCATTCTGAGTGTGTTGCTACAGGCGTGGTACGACATCCGGTATGAGTTCGGCGTTACGCCCGACGTTTTCGACCCACCACCCAAGGTTCAGTCGGGTGTGATTTCGCTCCGGCGCAACAACAAAACCGAACTCGGCTGCGACGAGCGGAAATTTACGCAGGTGGTCAAACACGGTTTTGGCCAACGCCGGAAAACGCTTCGTAATGCCCTTAAGCCCCTCAATCCGCCCGAAGCTGCCCTTGCCAGTCCCTTCATGGACAAACGCGCCGAGCAATTGAGCGGGGCGGAGTTCGTGGAATTGACGTTATTGATGAATAATGTAGAATGTAGAATGTAGAATGTAGAATGTAGAATGTAGAATGAGCCGTACCCATTAGTCATTCTTCATTTTACATTATCCAGTAAACAATGACGTTCGAACTCACCAAAGACTACCTCGGCCATATTCAGTCGGCCATTGAAGCGGGCAATGAGACCCTGCTGCGGGCTGAGATGGAGGAACTCTACCCGGCCGATATTTCGGGAATTCTGGACGAATTAGAGCCGGAATTCGCGCATTACCTGCTGAGTTTGCTCGATAAGTCCGTTGGGGCTGAGATTCTGGCTAACCTCGACCCCACCGAGCGCACCAATCTGCTGAAACTCTTCACCTCGCCGGAACTTGCTCCCTTCATCAACCAGATGGAGTCGGACGACGCCGTGGATTTGCTCAACGAGCAACCGATTCAGGTGCGCGAGGAAGTAATCGCGTTGCTGGAAGACCGCGAACAGGCTCGTTTTATTCTGGATTTGCTTCACTACGACGACAGCGTAGCCGGGGGGCTGATGCAGAAGGAGTTAATTAAAATCAATGTTAACCTGACGGTCAATGCCTGCATCGAGGAAATTCGTCAGCAGGCCGAAGATGTTGAAAATGTCTATGCCGTTTATGTGGTCGATGATGTGGGTAAATTGGTGGGCTTAGTGTCGCTGAAGAAGATTGTGCTGGCCCGAAAGAATGCCAAAATCGCCGACATCTACGATGAAGACGTGGTTTTTGTGGAAACTTACCGGCCCGTTGCCGAAGTGGCCGAGGTGATGCAGAAGTATGACTTAGATGCCATTCCGGTCGTGAACGTGCAGCAACGGCTGCTGGGCCGAATCACGATTGACGACGTGGTGGACGTGATTACCGAACAGGCTGAAGAAGACATTCAGGTCATTTCGGGTTTGTCGGGTGAGGTAGAAGAAGACGACAGCGTGTGGCAGCGCTCGAAAGTGCAACTGCCCTGGTTAGTGGCAGGAGCCGTGGGGAGCTTGCTGGCCGCAACGGTCATTAACGGATTCCAGAGCGAATTGAGCAAAATTGCGGCCTTAGCGGCCTTTATCCCCATCATTGGGTCCACGGGTGGGAACGTAGGCATTCAAACCTCCTCGCTGATTCTGCAAAGCCTGACCGACACGACGGGCCTGAGTATGACGATGGCCAAACGACTCCTGCGAACGTTACTGGTGGCCATCATCAACGGCTTAGTCGTTGGCATCATTGCAGGCATTTACACGTTTATCATTGGCGAACCACGGCTGTTTTTCGTGGTCGCAGCATCCTTGCTGGCGGTGGTGCTGCTGGCCTCGTTCATGGGGACTGTTACGCCGTTGCTGCTCAACCGAATTGGCATTAACCCGGCAGTAGCGTCGGGGCCGTTTATCACAACTGCCAATGACCTGATCGGGATTGGCGTCTATTTCCTGATTGCCCAGTTGCTGCTGACCGAGGTATAAATAAAAGTTGTTGACCTTATGAGGCTGTCTAAAAAGTAGATTTCTGTTGGCTCGGTTTTACCCCCAACCGACCCGTCGGACCGCCCCTAAAGGGGGCTTATTTCCACGTCGGACCTGCATTCGCCTATGGTTCGTTTGCGTAAGGACACAAAAAGCCTGAATATCTGTATTTTTGGTGAATTGCTCATACTACCCATTTTCTTGTTGCATTTGCTATGACGATTCGCTTTGCCACACCCGCCGACGCGCCCGTCCTGTTGGCTATTTATGCACCCTACATCACGGATTCGTGCATTTCCTTTGAGTACGAAGTACCAACCGTTACTGAATTTGCCGAACGCATCCGAATCATTCACCAGCGCTTGCCTTATTTAGTTGCTGAGGTCGATGGTCGAATACGGGGTTATGCCTATGCGTCACGGCATCGCGACCGGGCCGCTTACCAGTGGTCGGTTGATACGTCGGTGTATGTACATCCCGATGGTCATCGGCAGGGTGTTGCCCGGCAACTGTACACGACGCTGTTCGATTTATTGCGCCGACAGGGGTACTTCAATGCGTATGCGGGCATAACGCTGCCCAATCCGAAAAGTGAAGCCTTTCACCAGACGATGGGTTTTAAACCAGTTGGCATCTACACTAATGTCGGCTACAAATTTGGCGTGTGGCATGATGTGTCCTGGTTGCAACTCGCCTTGCAGGCTCACCAGCCGAATCCGGCCTTACCAATTTCCATCACTGAGTTTACTGTTGCCATCTCATAAAACGTTAGCCTTTGTGACTCGAATCAGGAGTCGATACCACGATCCAGGATAGGCGGGGTTTAACGGCCCGCGATCTGGCCATTCAGCAGGGAAATGAAGAAGCTCTGGTGCTGTTTCAATAAGGGTTGATTGCCGGACCGCCGGTGCGGCACTACCTTATTTTCCACCCGGTCTTGTGGGCCGTACCTCTACTTTGCTGGGCAGGGTGCGCGGGTTCATTTTTAGCAGGTCATATACGATGTGCCCAATATCTTCAGGCTGGATTTTCCAGGCATCGGCTTCGCTGGGCAGGTGATCGTTAAAATGGCTGGCCACGGAGCCGGGCATAATGGTTGAGACTTTGATGCCTTCAGTACGCAGGTCAAGCATAATGGCCTGCGAGAAGCCAACCAGTCCAAACTTACTGGCGTTGTAGGCGGCCCCTTTCTCAAAGAAATTTGTTCCGGCCAGGCTCGCAATCGTGATGAAATACCCTTCCGTTTTCTTCAGCGCATCCAGTGTGGCTTTGGCCGTAAAAAACACGCCCGTCAGGTTGATGTCGATGGTTTCGTGCCACTGTTCGGGGGTAAGTTCCTGAATAGGAGCGAAGTGGCCCACACCTGCATTGGCAATGACGTAGTCGAGCCGGTTCCATTGCTGCAACACGATGTCTACAGCCTTTTGCTGGGATGCCAGATCGCGCACGTCGGCAGCAAGACCCAGCGCATGACCCGCTTTGATTTCATTCAGTTTAGCCGCGGCTAACTCAGCCGCTACGGAGGAACGGCTGGTGATGGCTACCCTGATGCCTTCTTTAATCAGCACTTCGGCAATGCCGTAGCCAATACCTTTTGACCCGCCGGTGATGAGCGCGGTTTTGATGTGATCTGCCATGAAGTTGAGAGACGTAAATTGATTTCCTGCTACTGAAACAACGCCAGAGCGGCCCGAAAGTTTAGCAGAAAGAACATGATTTTACCCGCCTGCTTTTTTGGCTGTATAGCCTTTACTGCTGAGCCACGTCAGCACTTTATCGCGGTGGTCGCCCTGGATCAGAATTTCACCATCTTTTGAGGAGCCGCCAGCGCCACAGGTCGTTTTCAGTTGTTTACCCAGGTCCGACAAATCGGCATCAGTACCGATAAACCCGCGCACCGCAGTCACGACTTTGTTACCACCTAACTTGACAAGCCAGACTTTAATATGCTGCTGGGCCGGTGGCAGCGTTTGCGCTTCCGGTTGCTCGTCGGACTGGTAATTGAAATCGGGGTTGGTGGAGTAAATAATGCCGGTTCGGGTTTTCTTGCTCATGATAGGGCAGGTTTGGGGCAAAAATAACCTTATTTGCCGAATCAGCGGATAGTCTTCCACCCTGTAACTCATAACTTGAATTAAGTTATGAGTGGATTAAGGCCAGCTCCTAAACTACAAGTCGAGCAGTTGGCGGACGGCATCGCCATAGGTACTGCCGCTGGTGAGTTTTGTGCCTTTTTTGTCGCTCAGGGCCAGCATAAATTTGCCATCGAAGTGCTTGTGGACTTCGGCAACTTTATGCCGGTTAACCATCACAGACCGGCTTACGCGCACGAACGTGTCGGGCAGTTTTTCGTCAAGCGTTGTCAGGGTATACGTCGTCAGAAACTTCTGCCCGTCCAGGGTTGCCAAAAACACGTATTTGTCTTCAGCTTCAAAATAGGCAATATCGGTGAGGGGGATTAACCGGATTTTTTCGCCCGTTTTGACCGAGATCGAATAGATTTCTTTCTTCGGCTGCATCTGCGCCAGCAAGCGCATTACATTGTCGGTCATGGGGTTGCTGGCTATTTGTGTCGACTCACTCTTTGCCACTAACGCACTTATTTTCAACGCGGTGCGGGCCAGCCGCTCGGCCTCGATAGGCTTTAATAAATAGTCCACTGAATTTTCGTCAAACGCCCGGATGGCGTATTGGTCGAAAGCCGTTGCAAACACAACCAAGGGCATGGCCGTTAGCCTCGAAAGCATCTCGAAGCCGTTGAGCAGGGGCATTTCGATGTCTAAGAAAATCACGTCGGGCCGTTGGGCTTCGATAAGCGATAGTCCTTCGGCCCCGTTGGCTGCGTCGCCCACAACCTCAAATACATCGCGGTGTTTATCCAGCAGTCGACGCAGGCGATTGACCGCCAGGGCTTCGTCGTCGATGAGTATGGTTCTTAGCGGGAGTGTCATAAGGCGGGCGGTGAGGTTAAGCATTAGGTATTAAAACGGCCTGATCGCCCCGAATTTTGGTCATCAGAATGGAGATCAACACCTGCTTGAGGGGCCAGTTCTGCAGTTCGACACGAGCATCATCGCCGTATAGCAGCTTCAGTTTATCCTGAATACTACGCAGGCCATAGCCTCCGCTCATATCGTCGGGAAAAGCCGGGCCATTGTCGTGGACGCACAGATGCAATTCGCTGGTTTTCTCGTAAATCCTAACGTCGATTCGCCCCGCATCAGCGCGTTTGGCAATGCCGTGCTTGATGGCGTTTTCGACAATGGGCTGTAGCAGAAATTGCGGTAACTTCAGTTCATTTAAGGCTGGATCGGAGACCTCAACGCTGAACGTGAGCCGATTGCCGAATCGCACCTGCTCCACCTGCAGGTAGGTTCTGACCATCTCTAACTCGTCGGCTAAGGTGGCAAAAAGTTCGCCATCGCGCCCGGTCGAATACCGGAAAAGTTTCGACAGTAAAAGCGTCATTTCTTCGGCTTTGTCGGGATTTTCGTGTACCAGACTGGCAATGCTGTTGAGGGCGTTATAGAGAAAGTGCGGGTTGATTTTGGCCTGTAACGCATCTAACTCAGCCCGTGTTTTCATCTTTTCTAAATTCAGTAGCTTGAACTCCTGCTCGGAGAGCTTTCGGGTTAGCTGACGCCCCTGCTGAAGAACATACAGGAACATATTCGCAATCAGCAGGTCGCCAAACACATAAATATACCAGGGTGCAGTTTTCTCAATACCACCCGGTCGCTTCATTAATTCGTCAATAAACGGCTTGCCTAAAGTCAGGTACATAGCTGTATTGACAATAAAAAAACTAAGTACCACTGCTATACTAATGAGTACATGGCGCTTCCAGATAGCCTGAAACTGGTGACTCAGCCAACCCGATAGGGCCCATGTTATCAGGAAGACAGTGGCTCCGTCGGCAATATTCTGGGCAATAAGAAAGCGATACAGCCCGGCCATAAGCGGGTCTTTGGCTACCCAAATCAGATGCGAGAAATAAATGACTGCGTTGCAGCCATAAATTAGTAGTGCACCCAGTGCCATGCCAATCAGTGTGCCCCAGCCCGGCTTTTGCAGAACGGTAGTCAGGGTGATCGGCTCGGCGGGCAATTTGGTTTCATCAGGATACTTTGTCCGGCCCGAAAAACTAAAGGTCGCTCCTTCTACATTGGCGCCCGTTAAATTTACCCCTTCCAGTGAACTGAAATTCAGGTTCGCTTCATAGAGGTCGGCGTCGGTAAAATCGGCCCCGGTGAGCGACGAAAAACTCAGGTCAGCATTCCGCAGGATAGCCCCCCGAAAGTTGGCACGGGTCAGGTTGGAGAAACTCAAATCGGCTCCGGTCAGGTCGAGGCCGCTGAAATCGAATCCAGCCAGGTCAGACGCCTGCATTTTGATGCGACGGCCATTTTTGCCGATAGTGCCGATGAGTTGGTCGCGGGTCATTCGTTCGTTTTCTGTTTACAATTTTCCGTTTGCAGTTTTCTATTCGCAGTTATTCGGATAGCGAACCAACTGCAAACGGAAAACTGCAAACAGAAAACTTATTTACACTTGGCCAGCATGGGTTCAATCTGCTCTTTGCCCCACATCGGCGACAGATCGCTGGCTGGTTTAAAAGTAGTAAATTTTTCGGTCGCCTGTTTCAGCACCGGGCAGGCCGTGGCGGGGCCACCGCCGAATTGCTCCGGTGTGTACATCAGTGAGGTGCCTTCGAGCACATAAATGCGTGGATTGTTGGCGTTCAGACCCTTCGCCTTTTCCAGACCGGCCTGAAACAGGGGGCCGTACTGCTGCCAGCGATTCATGGGGTCAACCACCATGCGCGACTGAGCAATGTAGGCGCGTAAAATAGCCAGTTCGTCGTTGTCGGACGTAATAGCTTCGGCAGCTTTCAGGTTGACGTCGGCCTGGTCGAGGAATTTGTCTTTGGCGGCTTCGTCTTTACCCAAAAAGCCTAAATACACGTACATCAGACCGGCATAGTAGCGGGGCAGCCACTCTTTCGCTTCGGCACTGGCAATGCGTTCGAACTGGTTGGCTACGGACTGAAGGTCGGCAAGGGGCGTTTTTTCGCTCTGGGTTTTCATGGTGCCGATAGCCGCCGTCATGGCCTGCTTGTACTGCTCCGACTGCTGCGCCAGAACCGGGCTGTTGAGGGCAAGGGCTGCGATGATGAGAATCAGAAGGGTTTTCATGGAAATTTGTTTGGTTTAATTAGACATCATTAACATTCACTTTGGCTTTCTTCGAGAGCATAATCAGGCCACCGACAAAGAAATTTCGGTATGATTGCGGCCCAACAGCGTAGCGCGTCTTGCCGTCCGGCGTGTACCGATACGTAAACACGTTTTGGGTGTTCAGGATGTTATCCACCGATGCGTAAATTACTACTAAATTTTTCCTGATGCTCGTGATGTGGCTGGCCGAAAAACTTAGGTTGTTGACAACGGGCGTCTGGTCGGCAAGGAAACCCTCGTTCGGTCGGGTTGCCGCACCACCGTCGCCACGGTTAGGATTATAGTAGGGGCGACCGCTGCTGATGGTATAGGTCAGGCCCATACTCGTGCTGATTTTCTCGAAATACCGCTTCGTAATCAAACTCACATTATGGTTCGAGATAAAGGTTGGTGTCGCCTTCACGGCATACTGCTGAAACAACCGCTTCGTATCGACATAGCTGTAGGTAATCCAGTAGTCGAGTCCTTTCACGGTTTTCTGGTCGCGCCAGAACACATCGAATCCCTGCGCGTAGCCATTCCCGTTATTGTCGGTACGCCCCCACGGGAAACGGTAGGGATTCGCGTCGTAGGGTTGGTCGGTGAACTCGCGAATTAATTGGGCATAATTTTTATAGAAAGTCTCGACCCGGAACGTGCGCTTGTTTTTGATGATCTGGTAATTCAGAATCAGATGGTCGGCCCGTTCGTAATTCAACGAAGTGTTGCGATACAGGTAGCGATAGTCGGGGGTTTGGTAGAACTGTCCATAGGCCAGCGACACCTGACTGTAGGCTCCCGTTTTGTAGGCCATCGAGAGCCGGGGGGCCAGGTTGAACCGGCGAATTACCGACGAATACTCACCCCGCAGACCCACCTGCACGGCCAGATTCCGGCTGGCATAAATCTGGGCTTCAGCGAACACCGCCCCATAGTTGTCATGTAGGGAATACGCCGTACCCAGCGCATTATTTTTCAATGAAATGACATGAGCCTCACCACCAAACAGCAGCGAATTGCCTCCGAATAAGCGAGTTAACACAGCCCGGCCCTGCGCCCGCTCACTCGACCGCCCGAAGTCAAGCGCGTCGTAGGTGGTGGCATCGGTGTCGTAGCTGTACGAAAGCCCTGAATTCAGCAGCCAGCGGCCATCCGCCCAGCTATCGGAATAGGTGCTGGTCGTGAAAAAGTTGCGGTTATGTTGTTTAAGCGCGGTGAGATTGTTTTCGCTGCCGGGGTCGCGGAAGTTCATGCCGAGGTGACTGTCTGAATACATGCCATAAAACTTCAGCATCCCGGTTTTGCTGGGCTGGTACCGATACGTGAGCGACGAACCCGCAAAGACAGGTTCCTGCGTCCAGTCGATGGTTTGCTTAACCAGCGCAAAAAGTGGTTTCAGATTGCCGTAATAAGCGGTTGCCGAAACGGATGATTTCTCGGTAGCATGGTCGTAGTTAAGGCCCGTGCTGGCTAAGTTGATACTTACGCCAAGGCCTTCGTTCTGCGTTTTGTCGGTCGTGTTCAGCAACAATACGCTCGATAATGCCTGGCCATACTGTGCCGAGTACCCGCCCGTGCTGAACGACGTTCCTTTGAACATGAAGGGCTGAAACCGCCCCCGCGACTGCACGTCGGGCAGCGAACTGAAATACGGATTTTGAACAATCATGCCGTCAATGACCACTTTAGCTTCGGCGTTGGACCCACCCCGAACAAACAAGCCTTCCTGTTCGCCAACGCGCTGAGTGCCGGGCAGCAGGTTCATAACGGCGGTGATGTCGGCCCCGGCCCCGGCGGTTGTGACAATGTCCATGGGTTTGAGCATGGTCATCCGCTTCTCATCGGAGGCTTCAAACGACCCGGCTGTAATCACAACGGTGTTGAGTTCGCTGGCTGCTTCGGTTAGACGTATGCTGAATGGAGTTGTTTGCCCGATGGTAACTTTTTGGGTGAATGGCTCGTAGCCAATATACGAAACGATAAGCGTGGCGGTGTCCTTGCGGGTAGACGTGAAGCGGAAAGCCCCGGTGCTGTCGGTATTGGCGCCGTCGTAGGTGCCCCGCAGAAACACGTTGGCGCCCGGCAGGGACTTGCCTTTTTGGTCGGTTACGCGGCCACTCAATGTGGTTTGCGCCGAAGCGGCAAGTGTTGTGAAAACAAAGGTGAGGAAGAAGTAAATTGGTTTCATGGCGTTCCGGCGGTCTGGCGATTCGGTTGCTGACTGGATGCCCAAAACTACTGTGCCCAACGACTGGCGGCCCGCTTTTTCTGACGAAAGGCAAGAAGTGAGGAGTGAAGTAGGGCAAGAGCCGGATAAATTTGGGCTAACATTTGGATTCATACATTGTTAGTGACGTAATTAACTCGCTGCTTCCCTTGACGACAACCTTGATCACCTTTCCGCTTACTACCGGTCAACTACGTCCCTGGCGCGAGGGCGATGAGGAATCACTGGTACGCCATGCCAGCAACCGGCGAATCTGGGATAATGTCCGCGACTTTTTCCCACACCCCTACACCCCTCGCGATGCTCAGTCGTGGGTGCGCTCGAATAAATCCTACCAGCAGCCCAACAATTTAGCCGTTGAGGTCGACCGGCAGGCGGTAGGTAATATTGGCTTCACCGTAAAAGATGATATTTATCGCTACAATGCTGAAATTGGCTACTGGCTCGGTGAGGCCTATTGGGGGCGGGGTCTTATGACCGAGGCCTTGCCAATTATGACGGAATATATCTTTAAAAATTTTCAGGTAAACCGCATTTTTGCCTGTGTTCTGGAAGGTAACATTGGGTCAATGAGGGTCCTCGAACGGGCGGGTTATCAGCACGAAGCCGTTCATCGAAAAGCAGCCGTTAAAAACAACGCGTATTTAGACGAGCATATTTTTGCCATTCTCCGGTCTGAACATCGCGGGCATTCATTCGTTAATCCTGATGACTACTAACAGTGGCGATTAAGTTGATTATCCTCCGTTTTTATGGTTATTTTGCTCAAATCTTCCCGCTTCGGCGGACGTTTATTCATGCCGAGGATCGTGATTGCCATTGATGGCTATTCCAGTTGTGGAAAGAGTACAACAGCTAAAGCCGTAGCCGCCCGAATGGGGTATGGGTACATCGACACCGGGGCTATGTACCGCGCAGTTAGTTTGTTTTTTATTCAGGAGCGCGTTTCGCTGTTCAGTAACCGGGAGGTTGTCAGTGCCTTAGAGAAAATCCACATCACGTTCAATCATAATCCCCGCACCGGCAAGAACGAAACCTGCCTCAATGGCCTGAATGTAGAGGAGGAAATCCGTAAAATGTATATTTCCAACATCGTCAGCGAGGTAAGCGCCATTCCCGAAGTGCGCTGGGCACTGGTGGCGCAGCAGCAGAAAATGGGCCGCCGACGCGGGGTTGTGATGGATGGCCGCGATATTGGTACGAAGGTGTTCCCCGATGCTGAGGTGAAAGTATTCATGACCGCCGACACCTATACCCGTGCCCGACGCCGACAGCAGGAACTGCTGGCAAAGGGAGAAATGATCAACCTGGAAGACATCGTTCAGAATCTCGAAAAGCGCGACCGTATTGATACCACCCGCGCCGAAAGTCCACTCGTACAGGCGCCCGATGCTACCCTGCTCGACACCTCCCACATGACCATTGAGGAGCAGGTCGACTGGGTTATCGAACAGGCCGACCGGCGGCTGGCTGAACTGCACCGGGAAAGAGGTAAGGGGAAAATTAAGAATGGAGGTTGAAAGTCAGTAGATTATGAGCCAGATGAATTTGCTTTAGGGCGGGCCATCCACCAGTAGAGTAGTGGAATTACGGTCCAGGATACCAACACCCCAGCACACATACCGCCGATCACTGATAAGGCCAGGGGGCGTTGCAATTCCGACCCTAATCCGCCACTGAACAACACGGGTAATAGCCCTAACACGGTTGTCAGGAATGTCATCACCTGCGATTTCAGCCGCCGTTGCCCTGCTGACCGGATTGCGTCCATCAACGGCATGGAATCTATACCGCGATTCATAGTATCAATTTTCAGAATGGAATCATTGTCTAATAGGCCAATTAGAACGACCATGCCAATGGCGGATAATACATTCAAACTTTCGCCCGCCAGATAAAGCGACCAGATTGCACCCGCCAAGCCCAGCAGGATAATTAACAGCACAATAAGCGGTTGTTGGATGGATTCAAATTGGGCTGTCAGAATGCAGAACAGCAACAAAATAGCAACGGCCACAATCGCCAGAAGTTCAGTCAGGTAGGTCTGATCACGAAAGTAGCGGCCCGACCACCCAGCCAAAACCCCCGTTTCCTGGTGCAACAAGCTGTCTGCCTGATGCTGTACTATTTTTGTATTGGGGCTGTCAACTCCGAAATCAACGGGTACGTAAGCACCTTCTTTATCAGCGTAGAATAGCTTATAATCGCTTTGGGGCGTTACGACGATCAGGTTTAGCAGTGGTATCGGTTGCTTTTGCCGATTAGATACGAATGACTGTTTCCAGTTTGTACCAGCGTTAAGCTTGTCTGGTATCGAAAGCACCAACGGAATAAAATGCTGCTCGCTTTGCAGATTTGTGACCTGATTGTTGTTGAATACGGTTTTTAGCGTTTGTATGACGGTAGTTTCATCAACATCATAGAGCAATAGTCTGTCGGCTCTCAACCGCACAACCAATTGATTTTGTTGCCCGGTGGAGTTTGTTGCTACGTTAGAGGTGCGACTTTCCGAGTAGGCTAATTGACTGGCTATGCGGTCGGCCATCGTTAGGTCGATAGGTTGCTGGCCCTGCGTATTATAGATTTTTAGCCGAAGCGCCGGTTCTGTGGTGTTAAATAGTTGCTCAAACACGTTTCGGGCCGGACGAACAGCAACGACTGCGTCGGGATACTGCTGTTTCAGTTGGTTAATTAATTGAGCCGACAGGCCCCGGTACGCCTGTTCCGAATTGGTTTGTAGACTCAAAAGGGTTTCATTCTCGCTTTGCTGAAGTTGGCGATTTAAGAGAAATTGCTGTTGCCCCACAAACGCACTGACGTACTCAGGAGCGGTTTGTAACTGACGAATAAGTCGTTGGGTTCGGCGGCCATTTTCGGCAACGGTCACGGGTTCGTTCCAGTCGATAAATACTTCCAGTTCGGTTCGGCTGATGTTGGGCATCCCCTGCTTCTCAAGGCGAAGGGCCATCCAGACCGCTCCACCCAGCAAAATAATCAAACTAACCAGCAAGGCCCATTTGAACCGAAATGCCGCCGAAAATGTCGCCTGATACCCCACGTCTAACCACCTCATAAACCGAGTAGGTATCTGAACAGCCTTCGGGCCTGTTTCCCGTCGATACAGCAGATAATACAGCACCGGTATAAGTGTGTAGGAACAGACCAGCGATGTGCCCAGCGCGAGCGATACCGACACCGCCTGATCGAAGAACAACGCCCCGGCCAGGCCACTCAGCAGCAGGAGCGGCAGAAACACCGCTGAGTTGGTTAGCACCGACGTGAACAGGGGACGAATAACTTCTTCGGTGCCCAACACACAGCTTTCTTCGACAGGTAGGCCAGCTTCCCGCTTCTCCTCAATGTTTTCCAGAATGATAATAGCGCTATCCACAATCTCGCCCATGCCCAGCACTAACCCGGCCAGCGACACGATATTGATGGATAACCCCAGCAGATAGAAACCTAAGAACGTAACGGCAATCGAAACCGGAATCACCAGGCCGATTAATAACGGCATACGACGGTCGCGCATAAAAAAGAAAATCATCACGAACGTGAGCAGCGCACCCGTCAGCAGGTTGCTGATGAGGTTGTTAATGGATAAATCGAGTAATTCGGTTAGATCCTGACTAAGGGCAAACTGAACCTGTGGGTAATCGTTCCTGAATTGAGCCTGTAATTTGGCTAATTCTTCACGCAGGTGTAGCAGTTGGGCATCGCTCTGCTTGACGATAGCTAAACAGACGGCTCTCTTGCCATTAAACGTATAGGCACCCGTGAGTGGCCGTTCGCGCAGGGAAACCGTTGCCACTTCACGCAGGGCAATCAGCCGGCGGGGCGATTCGGAGCGCGTTTCCTGAGCGGTCAGCACGTTGTCGGCGAAATACGCGACCCGTGGGTCGTTCTGAGCCGCTCCCGTTTGCGATGCAGCCGACCCGCCAACGCTAAAATATAGTTGTTCAACGTCCTGCGGAGTTTTCAGCACCGACGAAAAGCGGATGTTGTACTGATACGGCCCTTCCCGAACGCTGAAATTGCCCGGCTGAAGGTTCGCCTGCTTCAGCACATCGGCCAACTGCTGCGCGGTCAGGCCCAGGCTTGCCAGCTTGCCCGGATTGACCTGTACAACCGCTTCGGGTTGCGCCAGACCCGTTGCATCCACTAAGGCCACGTCGGGCAGTTGCTCGATGCGCCGTTTCAGTACGTTCTCGCAAAACTCACTCAGGGCCAGAAAATCCTCCCGGTAGTTTGGGCCGGGCATCACGTTCAGATTGAAAACCGGAATGTCGCCCGCTCCGGCTTTGATGACCTTTGGCCGCTCCAGGTCGCGGGGTAACTGTCCCAGAATACCGTCGATTTTCTCATTTGTCTCTAAATACGCCAGCCGGATATTGGTGCCGTAGTCGAAACGGAGCGTTAGAACGGCCAGGCCGTTTTGGGTGACTGACTCGATGCCATCTAAATGATTGACCTGCAAAAGCTGGTTGCGGAGCGGTTGCTCGATGGTTCGCTGCAACTCCCGCGCCGAAGCGGTGGGGTAGCTCACCTGCACCGTGATTTCCGGCACGGGAATGTCGGGCAGGAGCGAGACGGGTAACTGCCGGAAAGCCAGCACTCCCAGCAAGGCCAGTGACAGCGTGACGACACAAACGGCAATGGGGCGGTGGAGGAGGTAGCGGGTCATGGACGTTGAACAGTCACCGGCGCATCGTGCCCCAGGTTGAGGTTGCCTGAAACAATCACGCGGTCGCCGGGTTTTAGTCCCTCGCTAATGGCGACTTCGGTATCATTTTCGTGGGCAATGGTCACATAATTCCATTTGGCCCGGTCCCGACGGGGAACCGCTGGATTGGCTTTCCCGGCCTCAACCGTGAAAACCACTTTACGGCCCGACCGCTCGACCACTGCCGATTTGGGGACAATTAACTGATTGGCTAACCGCCGTTCTATACTGATACGGGCGTTCATTCCTTCAAATAATCGGCTATCTGGCTGAGTGATACGGGCCTTGGCCAGGACCAACCCCTGCGCATTCACAAACGGATTTATCTCCGAAACCTGGCCCGTATAGCTACGACCGGGCAGGGCTACAGGCATAATTTGCACGGGCATACCAACCTGCACCGCAACCAGTTCGCTTTCCAGCACCGAAAACTCAACGACTAACCCTACCCGGCTTAGCAGCGTGCAGAAGGGTTCGTAGGACGTGATGAAATTATACGGTTTGGCGGTCAGGTTGGCTACCATACCCGCGTAAGGTGCCCGCAGGGTGGAATACTCCAACTGCTGGCGGGCCTGGGCTATAGCAGTTTGGGCTTTGTAATAGCCGCTTTTAGTGAGCACAAAAGCACGGGCGTTGGGTTTAATGCTTGTTGTATCGAGTTCGGTGCCGCCATATTCGGCAAGTAAGGCGCGTAGTTGAACGCGACTCTCGGCTAATTGGTCCTGCGCCTGCCGGAGAGCTAATCGCTGGTCGCGGTCATCTAAGCGGGCCATCAGCTGCCCCACCGAAACGGTTGACCCATTATGAACCAGAACCTGATGGATAGTGCCGCCAATGCGGAAACTCAGTTTACTTTGAGCGGGTGTTCGGATTAGACCGGTGGCGGCAGAGATGAGGGCGAAAGTACCAACGTGAACGGACTGGCAAACGACGATTGGGTTATTAGCCGCAACGGGTTTATTCAAACCGGTGCTATCGGCTTGCCCGGCTGTGGAAGCTGTGGGCTGGCAGTTGGTTAGTAGGCCAGCCAACAACAAACCAAACATGCTTACGAAGCCTTCCCATTTAAATTCACTCATGCGACTACGGCCAAAACGCCATGGTATAAAAAATGCCGGATACGACTCATCACCGTATTGGCCAACTCCTCGTTGTTCATCTGGGACTGATAGGCCAGCACCTGGTCACAAACGGCGTTAATAACTGAAGCAATGCTGGCGGATTGTTCGAGCGCATCCAGAATCAGCATGTTGAGGGCGTCCAACAAATGCTCCCGAACCAAACCCTGATGCGGATAGATATACAAAAGCGTTTCGTAATACGACGGCTCTGTTTGCAGGTTATGGTCCAAATCACGACCCGCTTGCTGCCGCAAAACCGGTGTCTGACTGCGGAGTGCCCAAGTCCGCCCCAGCATCGGTAATAGATAGCAGGCCGACTCATCCACATGTAAAATGACGCGACCTTCCCCTCAGCTTTTTTTGAGTTCGGGTAATCGCTCGTCTCGCCATTGGGCAACCGCTCGCGTGTCTTGCTGACTAGCCCTGCGTTTCGGTAACTGCCTGCTCCAACCTACTCTTTTCAAAATCCGGCCTACTTGAGACGGGTCATAACTAACTCCGAATAATTTTTCAATAACCGTATTGACTCGCGGGCGGGTCCAAACGGCCCTGCTGAATCCGTGATGTCCGTCCCCTTTGTTAAGTTCACTCACTAACTGGGCCAGTTGTTCGGCCGATAAACGGGCGGGGCACCGGTTCGCTTGCCTTCTTGTAAGGCGGTTAGCCCTTGCTGATTGTATTTCTTCAGGGTTCGAGAGACCCAAGGTTGAGTGAGTCCAAAGGTCTGAGCGATGGCTGCCTGTTTGTTGCCAACCGGCCTGACTGAGTTCAACACAGCGTCGGCGAAGGGCTTCGTAATCGGATTATTTGCAGATTGCCACAGAAAGCAAAGGCAGCTTACATAACAAACTTACTCACTGACCAATAAAGTATTCATTGTTAAATTTGATTTTTATTGTAGTGAAAGTTAACTCGTTCTCACTTTTTAAAATTGGCACAAAAATTTTCCCCTCATAATAAAAGCTATTAAAGAAATGAGCCATTTTATAAGGCATTTCAGTTGTATATATTCTATTAAAATTAGAATCATAGATATTCAAAAAAACTTTCCGGACAGATGGGGTAGAGGTTTTCGCAGCAGAATTTTTTGGTTTGTCCATGCAAAATTGAAAAAACATATCTTTGTTTTGATCATTAATATGTATAACTTTTCCGTAAATAACGTCAGTATTTAGTGATGATAGTAATTTTTCTGGTTTATTGGAATCTTTCCAATTTAAAAAATCTATGTGCAGTTCGACTGGCCTTGATTTAGCGTTATATTGAGTAACTCTTTTTGATAAGTTGTCATAAGAGAATATTTCAGATGTTGCCGGAAAATTATACACAATCTTCTCCAGAACTCCATGTTTATTGATAAAAGTTATGTACGGGTCGTGTAAATAGCCAACATAATTAGTTTTTAAAACATTAGAATACTCAATGTTTAAAAGGGATGGTGTATTTTGTATTATATTAAATTTTCCTAACAATTTTGCGTTGGCAAAATATTCTTTGGATTCTTTACTTATACTCTTTTCATAGTAATAATTTCTTATATATACATCCTTTGTTGTATTATCGAAATAGAAACCATCGGGTTTGATTAAAGTAAATTGATTAAATATATAAAATTTCTCGTTGCGACTATCTTTTTCGTTCATTGGCCACTTGTGAATTATTAATCCATCTCTATTTAGAAGGTATAAAGAAAGACCATTTGAACTAAATACGAATATACTATCTAAACTTTGACAGTAAATCCCGTTTATCTCTCCAACTCCTTGAGGCCCTTCTTTACTTAATTTTGATACTTTTAAAACTTTTTTTGTACTAATATTAATAGTATTAATTGAGTGGCGAGTATGATCATAGCCTAAAAAAACAATATCTTTATTATGGGGTAAGAAATTGAAAACAGTATAGAAGGATAATATACTGTCTACTTCTATTGAAATAGAATCGATATGTATATTGACTTTCTCTAGTTTGTCAGTAGTATTAATTTCTGATAAATTGTTAGATTGATCCAGTTCTTTGTTACAAGCATACAATGTAAATATCAGTAAAAGTAGAAGTACAATATAGATTTTAGAATTCAATATAAAGTATATCAAGCGAAAATTTATCAACATTAACGTTGTAGGTATGGTTTTTTTAGAAATCATTGTGGACAAATTAAATTAATTACAAGAATTTGGATAAACACCTAACCTGTATGATATGTAAACAAGTATGCCTGGTAAACCTAAGCCTACCGGCATACTTTTCACAAAATCTTAATGGCAAGCACTTGTTTTATCACAAGGACCAGCTTTATCAGGTGTAGCACATTGCGATCCAACTGAAGGGCCTGGATCCATATACCAACAGTTATTGGTTGTATATCTTTTTGTTGCCTCGCTTGAGCCCCCACCTCCATCATCCCTATAGGCATAGGCTTCAGATCCAACTGATAAAGTTGAATGATCAAGGTGTAAATTGAAAAAACAGCCTGCACATATAAGCAGAGATGCGAGTAAGCGTTTTTTGTTTTTCATTATATTTTGTGATTTAAAATAAAGAACGCTACAAAGTTCAACCTTTTCTACCCTATGCCACAATGGATAACATTACCCATTTTTATGGGTAATGTTATCCATTGTGGCAAATAAAATCCTCCATTTTTCTAATTCTGGCTTGATTTTCAGGGCAAATTGCTGTAGCGCATGATAGCCCGTCAACGCAAATCGCTGGCGGATGTTCTCGCGGTGGCGGTTAATCGTCTTAGGGCTACGGTTAAGTCGCCCGGCAATTTGGAGGTTGGTCAATCCTTCCGAGCAGAGCCATAATACGTTGGCTTCGCAGGAGGTTAAGCATTGGCTGCAAATCGGGAAGCGGGTTGGAAAAAGCATGTGATTCGACGTAGAGCGTTGACATTATGGATTTATCTGCCAAGTATAATGAAAAATAATTTAGGTTGATACTTATGTATATAAATTTGTTGAAAACAGGAAGAAAACCCTGATTGGGTTTAGGCAAACTTGTTCATCAACCTGGTAAATAGTAACTCCGCCTTTAAATTTTCAAGGTTGAATCCATAGATTGATTACTCATTCACTCACGATGCTACCCCGTTCCTACCAGTTTCTGATTTTGTTTGCCGTGCTGTCGGTTATGGGTCTGGCCCTGCTGCCCCGGCTGTCGGTGCAACTGGCTCCTTCGCGTGCGGGGCACTCAATCACAGTCAGTTACGGCTGGCCGGGAGCCTCGCCCGAAGCCATCGAAAGGCAGGTGTCGGCCCGGCTGGAGGGGGCGTTCAGTACACTGGCCAACGTCAAAAAAGTCCGGTCGGTGTCGGGCTACAACCGGGGCTACGTTACGGTGGAAATTGATCGGTCGGCGGATGCCGATGCCCTGCGATTTGAACTGGCCGCGCTGGTTCGGCAGGTGTATCCGCAACTGCCGCGAGAGGTAGACTATCCGCAGATTAGCTTAGATACGCCCAATGAGGAGAGCCGCACCAAACCCTTGCTTACCCTGCAACTCAGCGGCCCCGTGTCAACCGCCGACCTGCAACGCTACGCCAATGAGCAGCTAAAACCCCGTCTGGCCGCAACGGAGGGCATTGGCAGTGTAGCCGTGTTTGGCGGCAGTCGCCCAGAGTGGGTACTGACCTACAACGCTGATGTTCTGGCTACATTACAACTCACTGAAAATGAACTCCGTAGTGCTGTGCAACGCTATTTTCAGCGCGAACCGCTGGGGCAGGTTATCTCAGTAGACGGCCAGAGTTTACGGGTTCGATTAGATAACACGCAGGCCAATCGGTCGGATTACTGGTCGCAGATTCCGGTTGTCAATCGGGCCGGTCGAATCATCTACCTAACCGACGTGGTTAGTGTTTCCCGGCAGGAGCCACCAGCCACCAACTTTTACCGCATCAACGGCAAAACAGCGGTTAACGTAGTCCTGACGGCTGCGGCCGGAGCGAATCAGCTAACGGTCGCCGGGCAACTGAACAAGCAGGTGGCCGAGCTGAAATTACCAACCGGCTACCGCTTAGATGTCGATTATGACGCGACGGTTTATATTCGGGAAAATCTGCGTAAGATCGGTATTCAGACGAGCGTCGCCATCGTGATTTTGCTGCTGTTTGTTGCCCTGACAACGCGCAACCTGCGTTATGTAGCCTTAATCACGATTAGTACCATCGTCACGCTGCTGTTATCGGTAGTGGTTTTTGTTTGGATGGGCGTTGAGATTCACCTCTATTCGTTAGCGGCCCTGACCACCTCGCTTGGCATTGTGATGGACAACGTTATTGTAATGATCGACCATTACCGCCGACACCGTGATCTGCGGGCCTTTACGGCTCTGCTGGGTGCTACGCTGACAACCTGTGCCGGGCTGATCGCTGTCTGGTTCCTGCCTGAAGAAAACCGCCAGGCATTGAGCGATTTTTCGGTCGTGATGGCCGTTACGCTGTTTATTTCCCTGTTGGTGGCGATGGTTTTCACCCCAGCCGTGATGGAGCAGTTTTGGCCCAAAGAGAAAACTGCTAAACAGGAGAGCGGAAATAAACAGGCAAAAAAAGCAAGGCGGAGTCTTTGGTGGGAACGGCTGTATGGGCATTCGCTCAGCGTATTGTTACGGTATCGGCGCTGGGCAATGCTGGGAGCTATGCTATTGTTTGGCCTGCCGGTATTTTGGTTGCCCAACAAGCTGGATACGAAAAATCCATTGGCTCCCTACTACAACGCTACGTTGGGTAGTGAGTGGTATGCCGAGAACTTGCAACCATACCTCAACAAGTGGTTGGGCGGAACGCTTCGGCTGTTTGTTAACTATGTGTATGAAGGGTCATACCAGCGTGAGCCCGAACGCACAGCCCTATACGTCACTGCCGAATTGCCTAACCAGAGCACACCCGAACAGATGGATGCCGTATTTCGGCGGTTTGAGTCGAGTTTAAGTCAGTACGGAGAAATTGACAAATTTATTACCCAGGTCAATAACGGGCAGGAAGGTAGTATGGTCGTTTACTTTAAGGAGCCGCACGACAAAGGCATGTTTCCGTACCAGTTAAAGAACCGGGCGATTCTGCTATCGACGGAAATGAGTGGCATCGACTGGGATATTTTCGGCGTTGGGCAGGGCTTCAGTCAGAGCCTGAATGACGAGGAATCGCCTACGTTCAATGTCGAAATGTTTGGCTATAACTACCGGCAGTTGGCGCAGCAGGCCAGCGTACTGAAACAACTGCTGGAAAAGCATCCGCGTATTCAGGACGTAAATATTAACCGCAACCCAAGCCTGTATCAGCGCAAGCGACTCTATGAATTCGTCTTGCAAACCGACCCTCAGCGACTGGCCCTACGCGGCATTGGCGCCACGCAACTATACGACCGGCTGGCCGACCTGAACGCCCGCCCTCAACCCGACCAGTATGCGTTTATCAATGGTGACTACGAACCCATTAAGCTAATTCCCTCCCAAAGCCGAACCGTAGACATCTGGCAACTGCAAAACCAACCGCTAACGGTTGGGTCGGCCTTAACTCAGGTGCGTGATGTTGGAACCGTTCTGCGGCAGCCGGTAACGCCGGAGATTCATAAAGAAGACCAGCAATACAAGCGATTGGTCAGTTTTGAGTATTTCGGTAGCTATAATTTTGGGGAGAAATTTCTGACCAAAACCCTGCATGAGTTAAGTGCTACGCTGCCGCTTGGCTACACCGCCAAAGCAGCCGAGAAGTTCTGGTTCGGCGCGGACGAGCGAACGCCCTATGAATTAATCGGGCTGATTGTTCTGCTGATTTATATCATCTGTGCCATAATTTTTGAGAGTTTGTGGCAACCACTGGCACTGATCGGGTTAATTCCACTGTCGTATACCGGTGTATTTTCAGCGTTCTATTGGACGGATAGCAATTTTGACCAGGGCGGCTATGCGTCCTTTCTTTTGCTGGCGGGCAATGTTGTTTGTGCGGGAATTTTTATCGTAGCCGAAATGAACCGGCTCAACAAGCGATACCCTACCCTGACCACTTTTGCTGGGTATCAAAAAGCATTCAGGCATAAAATTGGCCCGGTACTGCTAACTGTCTTATCAACGGTTGTAGGCATGGTTCCATTTCTGCTGTATGAACAGGAAGCGTTTTGGTACGCGCTGGGCATCGGTACAATTGGTGGTTTGTTAATGTCATTAATCGCAGTAGGTATATATTTACCGTTATTTCTTCTAATCAGTCAAAATAAATCCATTATCGAAGATTAGCCCATGAGAGATTTACGCTTCTTTTGCAACATTCTTTTTTTAAGTAATAGTCTCAATTGAAAGCTGATTTTCTGATTGTTGGGCAGGGGGTAGCGGGTTCCGTGCTGGCCTGGACCCTCGACCGGCGTGGCTGTTCGGTGCTGCTGGTTGATGACCCCGCCCTGCCGTCGGCCTCGGCGGTAGCGGCTGGTATTGTCAATCCGCTAACGGGCCGCAAATTGGTTCGCACCTGGAAAGCCAATGAACTGTTTCCCTTTCTGCATCAATTTTACAGCCACATCGAGCAGGAGCTTGGTGTTCAGTTTTTTCACCCCAAAACCATTTACCGACCGTTTCGGTCGACAGACGAACAGACTGCCTATTTGGCACTGTCAGCCGACCCGGATGTGCGTCAATATGTGAATAATTCGCCTGATGATCAGCACTATAGTGACTTTATTAACAATCCGTTCGGGGGGCTGGACGTGACGCAGGCCGGGTGGTTAGATTTAACGGAGTTCGTCCGAATTATTAAAGGCTATTTTATTAAAAAAAATCAATATTTCGAGGGTAAGGTTGAGCATAAAGACTTGACCATAACCAACGATAAGGTAATCTGGAAAGAAGTTGAGTTCGGGAAAGTTCTGTTTTGCGATGGGGCGATGGCCCGCGAGAATCCGTTATTTGACTGGCTTCCCTACAATCCCGTTAAAGGGCAGATTCTAACGGCGACCGTCGAGAATTATCCTATTTCCACTATAGTCAATCAGGGGCTGTTTATTTTACCTGTTCGGAAAGGAATCCTGAAAATCGGGGCAACCTATAGCTGGCATGAACTGGACTGGCAAACAACGGAGGATGCCCGACAGTTCTTAGAGACGAAAGTGGCCCAGTTGTTGAAAGTTCCCTATACGGTGGTGGCGCAGCAGGCGGGCATTCGGCCGTCCACTAAAGATCGAAGACCTTTTGTCGGCATACATCCCACACAACCCGTTGTGGGTATTTTTGGCGGGATGGGCACCAAAGGCGTGTCGCTGGCACCCTACCTGGCTGAGCAGTTTGCCCGGCACCTGCTGGATGGTGAAGATTTGGAACCCGAAGCGAATATTAGCCGGTATATTTCGTTATAGTAACACGAAATAATTTAGTGGAAGCCGGACAGCGATTGTTCGACTTTTGAGTGATATTCAGCAAAATTAATGCTATTGTGCCGCCATATCAGATTAGGATGGGCTGGTTACTTGTCTTGTTATGCGAAATCAATACATTCTGTTGTTGAGCCTATGGCTGGGCGGATTGAGCGTGGCTGCGGCACAAAATTATCCGTCGCTCGAACGGTTCGGGAAAAATCGTATCCAATACCGCAATTTTGAGTGGAAAATTGTCAGGACCTCGAACTTCGAGATTTATTACTATCAGGATGGCAGCCAGATTGCTAATCTGACAGCCCAGTATGCAGAGTCAGAATTTGACCGTATTACTGAACTGCTTGGCTATACGCCCTACAATCGGGTTAAAGTATTTCTGTTCAATTCGCCCGCCGAACTTGCCCAGAGCAATGTTGGTCTGAACGCTCAGGGAGGCCTGAGCAGCCGGGAACAGAACCTGTCTAAATCGCGGGTCGAGTTGGCGTTTACGGGCGACCAGGTCAGTTTTCGGCGGCAGATCGTACACGATATTTCCATGCTGTTTGTGTATGATATGCTCTACGGCGGAAGTTTGAAAGACGCGCTCCAGAGTTCATTGCTACTGACATTGCCCGATTGGTTCATGCCCGGCATTGCCGCCTACATCGCTGACGGGAATAGCCTGGAACTGGACGATTACATGCGCGATGTTTCGCTGACGCACCCCATCCGAAAACCGTCGCTACTGTCAGGTATCGACGCTGAACACGCCGGACACTCCATCTGGAACTACATCGTTCAACGCTATGGCCGCGATAATGTGTCGAACATTCTGAACCTTACGCGCATCATTCGCAATGAACAAAACAGCATTTCCAGCACGCTGGGTGTGCCCTACAGCCGGTTTCTGCGCGAATGGCGCGAGTATTACACGGGTATGGCCAGCACCGTAACCCAATCCTATCAGGCTGGCGCCGATAATTTCCAGCTTAAAATAGGGTCGACCGATAACAAATCATCGCTGATTAGCTTAAAGTTGAGCAACGACAAACAGTTTATTGCCTACTCTACGGTGCGTGACGGACGATTCAATGTCGAAGTTGTTAACACGACAACCCGCAAAAAGACCTCCGTTCTGTCGGGAGGGTATCGGCTCGACGGGCAGGCCACACAAACCAGTACGCCATTGGTAGCCTGGCAGCGCGATAACAACCTGCTTATCATTACCGATGAATTAGGCCAAACTAACCTCTACCAGTACAGCGATTTTGAGAAGCGTCCCAAACGCCAGTTTAAGCGGCAGGTGAATGGCCTCTCGCAGGTAGTCTGGATGGACGCATCGGAGGATGGCGGCAGCCTGATCCTGAGTGCCGAGCGCAAAGGGCAGAGCGACTTATTTTTGTACAGCATCAATCGCGGCTCGTATCAGCAGATTACCAACGACCTCTATGACGATTTATACCCGTCGTTTATTGGGCGCACTGCTCAGCAGGTTGTCTTCAGCTCCAACCGCAAAGACGATACGCTGGGCGTCGATAAAGGATCGTACAAAACCATCCGCGACCACCTGAGCCTTTTTTCGCACGAAGGAAGTGCCCGCGATTTAGCCGTCGTTCGGCTAACCGATTCGCTGGCGCACGCAACCCAACCAATTCCGTCGGGTGAGACAACGGTATATTTCCTGAACGATATGAACGGTATTCGCAACCTGTACCGGCTCGATACCGAGAGTAAGGCGACCAATCAGGTAACGGCTTTTCCGCAAAGTATTCAGTTGTATGATCTTAACCCAATTACGGGTGGATTCGTCTATAGCAGTTTAAAAAATGGGGACGAGTACGTTGGATTTCGCTCTCAACTAAACCTGGCCCAAACACTACAGGCACCACCCACTCAGCGCAGCACTACGGTTAACCGGGCCACGACTTCGACACGAACGGGGCCGGTACGATCGGATTCAACGAACCGGGCTACCCGGCCAGATACCACCGGGGGCGGGCGTAAAGTGGCTGATTTACCGTCTCAACCAGTAAAAACACTGGCATTGGAGCCGGGCGAAGTCGATACGGATAATTATCAATTTGACCCTGAAGTGCTGAAAGCAGCCGAGTATCGCCAGCGCCGTTCGGTGGTGGGCGTTTCGCCGGGGCTAACCACAGCACCTCCCCGCAATCGGCGACGCGAAAACATCACCATTCGGGGTCCATTTGATTATAAAGGAACATTTGGCATTAACGAGGCTCCGTCTAACTGGCGCATCGACCCAATCAAGGGATTTGGCTATGCTCAGGAAGTCACATTAACCGATTTGCTGGAGAACCACGTCCTGCGTGCCGGTGGATTTATCAGCCTGACCAATACGCTTCGAAACAGCGATTTATTTGCTGAATATACAAACCTGAAACACGGGATTGATTATGGGGGACGGGTTGACCGGCAGACTTTGTTTGTCGATGGGGCCGGTTTACTTCAGAAATACCGGTTCAACCGCTTTGCTGTTTCGGCATCTTATCCGATTTCAGTGAACAGCCGCTTTACCGTATCTCCTTTTTATGCCCTTACCCGCCTGATCGACCTGTCGTCGTTTAACGAGCCAGACCGTGTTTCCGACTATGCCGGGTTGCGGGGCGAGTTTGTCTTCGACAATACCAAAGTCAATGGTATGAACATGACGGTTGGCACACGGGCGAAACTTCGGTTTGAGGAATATGCGGGTTTGAAAGGCTCATCGCAGGGGTTCCGGCGACTGTCGCTCGATTTGCGGCATTACCAGCGAATTCACCGCGATCTGGTCCTCGCTACTCGTGTTTCGTTTAGCCAGTCGGGGGGGGCATCGCCTAAAAAAAGCACGCTGGGTGGCATGGAGAACTGGATTGCCGGCCAGAAAGAGTCGACTGCCTCCAATCCACTGCTGATTCCCAACGTATCTCAGAACAACGTTCCCTATGATTATCGGGATGTTTTCTTTCTGGATTTTGCCGCTCCGCTGCGGGGTTTCCGACAGGGGAAACTTACCGGGAGCAGCTATATGCTTTTCAATGCTGAACTCCGCCTGCCGCTTATTCGATACCTGTATCGGGGCAATGTGACGTCTAATTTCCTGCGGAATCTTCAATTGGTTGCCTTTTCAGATATTGGTACCGCCTGGACGGGTAGTGGGCCATTCAGTCAGCAAAACAGTTTGAATACCGAGGTTGTTGGCGGGGGAAATATTCCTTTCCGGGCAACTGTCACGAACTTTAAAAATCCGTTTCTGATTGGGTATGGGGCTGGTGTAAGAACCATGCTTTTCGGTTATTTTGTCAAGTTCGATTATGCCTGGGGACTTGAAGATAAGTCGGTTGGCAAGCCAATTCCGTATCTCACCCTGGGTTACGATTTTTGACGTACTCGTTTAGCTGGTATAACGTAAAAGGTCACTCTATGCAGAGTGACCTTTTACGTTATACCAGCTAAACTACCGAACAGTAAATACCGGCCCGCCAGAAAAGCTTCGTACATATATTTGTTCATCTGAACGCAGTAGTCACTGTACGCGACAGATAGGCCTCCAGTAGCCTAACCCTCCTCTCATAAAGCCGCTCAAACAGCCTGGCAACAGCCCGGTAAATTTCTTTCTCTGAGGGCATTAATTCATTAAGTCAACGGAATCTGTACGGAGATACTACAATTGGCATAGTTTTCGCTAATCGTCTGCCACCGAATAATTAAGTGGCATTCCCCCTGTTTTGCCTGAATTATGAGTAGCTGTCGTGTTTTGGCAAAATAGTTAATGCATAGTAACGGCTTAAAACACAGGTTTTTAGCCGTTAATAAACAGAAGAAAAAAAAGTGCGCGGTGGTTTGGCATAGTTTTAGTTGATTTTTAAGGAGCAAAAAGCCTTTTTATCTCAGGTAGCCTGCCGTTACTTATATACGGTTGGCTGGTCAGAGTGTTTGTTCGTTCGCAGAGGGCTTTTTTTTGCCAACAGGAAACCGTCCCAAATCAAATTGCAGATGGAAGAAATATCTACACTACACGCAAAACGTCTTGAGCCTATTGCTGGCCGCATACTTTCAGAAAAGTGCCGCCAATCGGTTGAAAGAGAAAACCGGACAGGTCGCTTTACGGGACGGTTGATAAGCTACGTCTTAAAATTATTTTATGGCAAATTCAGGCCATCTCCAATGGCTGTACGCTCCTGGGTTACACCCGTTAATGTAGGGCGAAGGGACGCCACTGAACAACGACCGGTGCAGGGCTTACCAAGGTTAGATTCGGAACCGCCCGACATACCAGATGCTCCTCCTCCTGGTCTTCGACTAAATGTTCTTTATAGTGCTTTTACTATTTTTGTACAACATCCAATGAATGAGCAAATTATACTAAGCGAATTACCTCACCATACGCCCCCCCCAATGCTGCCTGATGCAGCCGAAGGGACAGTTTTGTTGAGAACTAAGCCGGAGACGAGAAGCCACTTCACGAAGTTGCTGGCTCTATTTGTCGCCTATGCTCATCCTACAGCGCTACCTGTTCTGAAGGGCGCTTATTCAGTACTGGCTCTTCTGATGCTTTGGCTGGTAAGTTCACCCGTTCAGGCGCAGATACCAGCAACAGTGAACCTAAGCCTTCATAAGGCTATTAGTGTTCAGGCCCCTGCCATTGGTGATGTTGTTACCTACACTATTGTTGTGGCGAACTCGCCTGGCTCAACCACAGCGACCAATGTCGTTGTGAAAGACGACCTGCCCGCTGGGGGCGTAACGTTCGTGCCTGGGTCGGCAACCACCGTGCGCGGCAGCGGTGTCTTTTCGCCTGCCATTTCGGCGTCGGCGATTACCGGTACATGGACCATTGGTTCCATTGCGCCGGGCGACTCGGCTGTTTTGGTGTTTAAAGCCAATGTCACAAGCCAGGGTGTTTGGTTTAACATTGCCGAAATTGTTTCTGCTGATCAGACAGATTCTAACTCAGTGCCTAATAATCAGAGTTTGACTGAGGACGATTATGACGCTGTCTGTTTTTCAGTTCCCATTCTCTGGTATCCGGGCGATGAACATACGGTGACGATCCCATCGGGATACGATCAGATTGTTTGGTCCCGTAATGGTACACCCATCAGCACGTCGGCTGTCTCCACGTCATTAGCTGAAGTTAATGGCGATTTTTCGTTGACCATCAAAAGTCCGGGCACGTATAGCTTCGTCACCTACCGAAATGGTTGTCCTTCAACAAACTGCTGCGACATTCAACTCATCCAGGGACCATATGGCAGCCTGGGTGATTACGTATTTATAGATGCAGATAGGGACGGAGCGCAGGATGCTGGTGAAACCGGTATTGATGGGGTTACCGTACAATTATACGATCAGACCGGGACGACTTTACTGAGCACCACCGTTACCTCAGGTGGCGGCCTGTATAAGTTTGATAGCCTGACCGATGGAAGCTACGTTGTTAAGTTTATTACGCCAGCAGGTTATCAATCCACCTCGGCCAATGCCGCCGGTGTAGCTGATAACTTAGACAGTGATGCGGGTATCGGTGGATTTACGGGGGTCTATACAATTGATACCAGCCAGCCCGAATCCAGCACCGCTCGCAACAACCCAACTGTTGATGCGGGTTATTACCTGCCAGGCGCTGGTTTGGGCGATTACGTCTTTGTAGATGCCAACAAGAATGGTATTCAGGATGGGGGCGACAGCCCGATTCCGGGAGTACTCGTTACCTTATATACAAACGGAGTAGCCTCGGCAACGACGGTGAGTAATGCCAGCGGCTTCTACTCCTTCACGGGCCTGACACCAGGCAGCAGCTTGTCCTACTCGGTGGGCTTCACAGCTCCTTCGGGTTATACGGCTACCCTGCAGAACATCGGCCTGGATAACTTGGACTCGGATGCTGACCCCATTACGGGCCGCACTCAAAGCGTGACGCTGGCGGATGGGGAGTTTAACCCAACACTGGATGCAGGCTACTACATTCCCTCGGCTTCGCTGGGCGACTATGTCTTTGCTGACAATAACCAGAACGGCATTCAGGACGGGGGCGATACGCCCATACCGGGCGTAGTGGTGGTACTGCTGGATGGCAGCAACACTCCGATCGCTTCAACGACCACCAATGCCAGTGGGTTGTACTCGTTCACCGGTCTGACTCCAGGCGTTCCGTACTCGGTGAGTTTTGTAACACCTACGGGCTATACCAGCACCACCGCTCAGGTCGGTGGAGATGACACCAAAGACTCAGATGCTAACCCAGTGACAGGCCAGACCCGCTCGGTCACGCTGGCGGCAGGTGAGAACAACCCCAACTTAGATGCAGGATTCTATCTGCCGTCGGCCGGTCTTGGTGATTATGTCTTCAATGATAACAATGGCAACGGCATTCAGGACGGGGGCGATACGCCACTGGCCGGAGTAACGGTCACGCTCTATGTAAATGGTGTGGCTTCGGCCACAACGGTGAGCAACGCCAGCGGCTTCTACTCCTTCACGGGCCTGACGCCGGGCAATAGTTTGTCCTACTCAGTGGGCTTCACGGCCCCGGCGGGTCTAACGGCAACTCAGCCGGGTCAGGGGGGCAATGATGGCACCGACAGCGACATCAATCCGGTGACGGGCACGACCCGCTCAGTCACGCTGGCAGCGGGTGAGTTCAACCCCAATTTAGACGCGGGTTATGTGCTCACACCAACCTGCCCGACCAATTACAGCTTAACTGTGCCCAATGCTGCTACCATCTGTAGTGGGGCTTCTTATACGCTGATAACGTCAACACTAATTCCAGGCGCTAAAGTCTGTTATTATCTGACGCCGACCGGTGGAACTGCTTTCGCTATAGTTGACAGTGGTGAAGGTGTTGTTGTGACACCGACTACCAACACAACTTACTACGTGGAGGTGACATTAGGCAACTGTAAAAGTGAGCGTATACCGATTGTTATAACTGTGAAAGACTGTACGCCAGCGGGCCTTGGCGACTACGTCTTCAATGACAACAATGGCAACGGCATTCAGGACGGGGGCGATACGCCACTGGCCGGAGTAACGGTCACGCTCTATGTAAATGGTGTGGCTTCGGCCACAACGGTGAGCAACGCCAGCGGCTTCTACTCCTTCACGGGCCTGACGCCGGGCAATAGTTTGTCCTACTCAGTGGGCTTCACGGCCCCGGCGGGTCTAACGGCAACTCAGCCGGGTCAGGGGGGCAATGATGGCACCGACAGCGACATCAATCCGGTGACGGGCACGACCCGCTCAGTCACGCTGGCAGCGGGTGAGTTTAATGGTAACTTAGACGCAGGTTACGTGCCAACACCGACGCCCAAAGCCAGCCTTGGTGACTATGTCTTTGTTGATAACAACGGCAACGGCATTCAGGACGGGGGCGATACGCCACTGGCCGGAGTAACGGTCACGCTCTATATCAATGGAGTAGGGTCGGCTACAACGGTGAGCAATGCGTCGGGCTTCTACTCCTTCACAGGTTTAACGCCGGGCAGCAGCTTATCTTACTCAGTGGGCTTCACCACACCGGCAGGGCTGACGGCAACGCTGGCCAACCAGGGTGGCAATGACGCCCTGGACAGCGATGCGGATGGTATAACAGGCCGCACCCAGTCGGTGACGCTGGCTGCCGGTGAGTTCAATACCACACTTGATGCGGGTTATATTACGCCCAAAGCGGGTCTTGGTGATTATGTCTTCAATGACAACAATGGTAACGGCATTCAGGACGGGGGCGACAGCCCGATTCCGGGAGTACTCGTTACCTTATATACGAATGGAGTAGCCTCGGCTACAACGGTGAGCAATACCAGCGGCTTCTACTCCTTCACGGGCCTGACGCCGGGCAATAGTTTGTCCTACTCGGTGGGTTTCACCACACCTTCGGGCTACACGGCGACTCAGCCGGGTCAGGGGGGCAATGATGGCACCGACAGCGACATTAATCCGGTGACGGGCACGACCCGCTCGGTCACGCTGGCAGCGGGTGAGTTCAACGGCAACTTAGACGCAGGTTACGTGCCAAGATGTCCTGTTGCTATTCAGCCGCCGACGATTGTGTGTGCCATCACCGAGATTTGTAAAGGCACGTCAACGACGCTGACAGCGAGAGGCTGTGAGAATGGCACAGTGAAATGGTCGGATGGGCAAACAGGCGCAACGATTTTCGTTTCGCCGACTGTAACCACCGCCTACACCGCAAGTTGCGCGATTGGTACTTGCACCAGTGCAGCCTCGAACACCATTACAGTAACCGTACTTGATCCGCAGATACCCACTATCGTAGCCAGCGCCACAAGCGTTTGCCCAGGTACATCGGTAACCCTGACAGCCTCAGGTTGCGTCGGTGGGGTAATTGAATGGTCAGATGGGGCGCAAATTGGCAACTCCATTGTGGTAACCCTCAATGGCAAGACAACCTACACGGCTCAATGCCGGATAGGTAGCTGCCTAAGTGGTCCGGCTACGAAAACAATTGACGTTACACCCGTTCTTCCAACACCAACGATTGTGTGCAGCACGTCGGTTGTCTGCCCAGGCGAAACCCTGACGCTGACCGTTGAGAACTGCGTCGGTACACCCGTGTGGAATAGCACGACGGCTACAACCAGCAGCATCGTTGTCACGCCAACGCCGGGCAATAACAGCTACACAGTGTACTGTAAAAACGGGGCCTGCATTAGTCCGTCGTCGGCGGTGTACACAATTAACATTGTGGCACCAACAATCCCGACCGTAACGGCCAGCGCCGATACAGTTTGTGCGAAAGGAGCCGTAGTTCTGTCGGCTACGGGTTGTAATGGCCAGGTGATATGGTCGACTGGGCAGACCGGCGCAAGCATTACGGTTTACCCGACGGCGAACATAAGCTACTATGCTCAATGTAAATACCGCACCTGCCTGAGCGCACAATCCAATGCTGTCAAAGTGGTAGTGGTTAACCCGCAGGCTCCGATTATCACAGCGAGCAAAACGCTCATCTGTAGCGGGGAAAAAGTAACGCTATCCGCAAATGGATGCGACGGCATCGTGAAATGGTATGGTGTCGATCGGACAGGTGCCAGCATCGACATCTACCCAACAGCAACCACTGAATACTACGCAACCTGTAAGAAAGGTTCGTGCGAAAGTGATCCGTCGAACAAGATTCGTGTAACCGTCAACACCGGTCCGGGTACGGCTCCAGTCATAACGGCTTCGAGTCTGTCAGTTTGCACCAGTGGTGTGATTACCCTGACAGCAACGGGCTGCGCGAATGGCATGATACAGTGGTCGGATGGGCAGACCGGACCGATTGTATCGGTAACGGCTACGGCCAACAACCATGAATTCTACGCGCTGTGCAAACCAACCAGTGGTACGCTCTGTGGTACGGGTAAATCGAACGTGATCAACATCAGCGTAACACCAGCACCTGCTCCGAGCATCGTGGCCAGTCAGACTTCGATTTGCAGTGGCGACACGGTGACGCTAACCGCTTCGGGTTGTGCCGGTGGTACAGTTCAGTGGTATGGTACCAACCAGACCGGTGCCAGCATCAAGGTGATACCAACCGCAACCACCGAATACTACGCCATCTGTAAGAATGGTACGTGCGAAAGTGGTCCGTCGAATAAGGTGACGGTAGTTGTCAACACAGCAGGTACAGCTCCGGTGATAACGGCTTCGAGCCTAACAGTTTGCAGTGGCAGCGTGGTATCGCTGACGGCGACCGGCTGTGCGAATGGCATGATACAGTGGTCGGATGGGCAGACCGGACCGGTTGTTTCGGTAACGGTTACACCGAATAACTACCAATTCTCGGCCATCTGCAAAGCGGGTTCGCAGTGCAGCAGTCCGGCGTCGAACACGATTACGGTCAACGTAACACCGATACCAACGCCAACTGTTGTTTGCAGTACGGCTGAGATATGCCCCGGCGAACACGTCGTGCTGACGGTGCAGAACTGCCAGGGTATTCCGTACTGGAGCAGCACCTCGTCGCACGCTACCAGCATTACGGTGACGCCAGCGGTAACAACGTCCTACACGGTTTACTGTCTGGATGGGGTATGCAAAAGCCCAACCTCGCTGAGCTACACCATCACGGTGACGCCGGTGCTGCCGCCAACCATCACGGCTTCGGCTACAGCGGTTACGGCGGGCAGTTCGGTAACGCTGACGGCAACGGGCTGTGTGGGTGAAGTTATCTGGTCGGCAAACGACATCAACGGCAATAATCACGGAGCGTCGATTGTGGTGATACCAGTAGGTACACAGACCTACTACGCTCAGTGCAAGTACCGCGAATGCCTGAGTGATCCGTCAATAACGATCATCATCAACCCAGGTGATTGCATCGCGAAAGCCGGAACTCTGGCACCCGTAAGTGCAACGGTCTGCGGTGGCACAAGCGGTACGCTGACAATAGCGGCTACACCAGGTGGTGGGCTGATTGTACCAACGGGCTACTCGGTTCTTTACATACTGACGAAAGGGGCTGGCTTAGTGGTTCAAAACACCAGTCCGACACCTTCGTTCACTATAACGACTGGTGCGGCTGACTATACCATTCATACACTGGTGTACAATGCAACCCCTGCGGATCCAAACTACCTCAATCTGTCAGGAATACAGCCAGGCGTAACAACAGCAGCCGATGTACTGGCCCTGATCGGTGCGAAATGTGCTGCTCTTGATGCAACGGGTGCTAAAGTGATTGTAACGAGCCCGACGCCACCCGTTCTAACCGCTTCATCGCTTACTGCCTGCTACGGTAGCATGGTTTCGCTCACGGCGACCGGCTGCGAAGGTGGTACGGTAAACTGGTCGGATGGTTCAGTTGGAGCCAGCATTCAGAAAACGGTCTACGCTGATCTGATGCTGACAGCTACCTGTACCCTCAACGGTTGCACAAGCAGCCCATCGCAGGCAGTGCAAATCACGGTGGCTTCACCAGCTATCCCGGCTATCGCGACGAACAAACCGGCCATCTGTCTCGGCGAAACGGTTTCACTGACAGCAACCGGCTGTAACGGGGGCACCTACGTCTGGTCGGATCCGAACAGCACAACGGGCAGTATTCTGACGGTAACGCCAACGACGACATCGCAATACCGCGTGAAGTGCGTCATTGGCACCTGCGAAGGGGAATGGTCAGCCTACAACACCATCACGGTAGGTACGCCTGCTCCGCCCACAATCTCGATTGTTGGGGCAACCGGCAGCACGACGGCCTGCTTCGGTGCGCCGGTAACGCTGACGGCTCAAGGGTGTGGCCCGAATAGCTACGTGACCTGGTCGAACAATCAGGTTGGTCAGTCGATAACGGTATCGCTGGCATCAACCGCTGCGTTCACGGCTCGTTGCTGCAACTCAAATACGTGTAAGAGTGAACCATCGAACGAACTGACGGTAACGGTTCTGCCGAAAGTTCCACAGCCAACGGTTGTTGACAAGACGAATGCCTGTCCGTTCACAACGGTCGACCTGGCAACGGCTGTCACCAGCAGCCCGGCAACGGTGGGTGGTGTGTTTGAGTTCTACTCGGATGCTTCGCTGACTACAAAAGTGGCTACCCCGGCAGCCGTTGGTGCGGGAACGTACTACGTTGTTGAGAAAACCACCAATGGTTGCCTGAGCCTGCCGCTCGCAATTCATGTGCAGATTACTCCCTGCACAGAGCCAACGCCCTGTAATCAGCAGAATCCGGCAACGGCCAATGCTGGTCCTGATGCCAGCATCTGTGCAGCGAAAACGTATCAACTGAATGGAGCTATGGGTGGCGCGGGTACAACCGCCCACTGGACGACCAGCGGTAATGGTACATTCAGCAACCCGTATGCGCTCAATCCGGTCTATACGGCCAGTGCTGAAGACATCCTGTCCGGCACTGTAACCCTGACACTCTCGGTAAGCACGAACAATGCGGCCTGCCCGGTAGCTACGGATGCGATGATACTCACCATTGACGGTATCAAGTCGGTGCCGACCATCGTGGTGGTTGGTGGAACGACGCTTTGCTTTGGCGATTCGGTTATCCTGAAGGCGCCAGACGGTGCTGTGGGTTATCTGTGGAACACCAAAGCGACAACGCAGCAGATTGTTGTGAAGAGCAGCGGAGTCTACAGCGTTCAGTTACTCGATGCAAAAGGGTGCAGTTCGGTTAAATCGGCTGATGTAGCGGTGAACGTAGCGGCCCCGGTAGCTGAGCCGCTGGTAAGCAACTTACGCAACACCTGCCCATCGAAAATTGTCGATCTGACCAAAGCGCTCTCGACCACAACGGTGGGTAGTTCCTACATCTACCGAATTTGTGAATGCGTAACGTCGAACATCATTACGCGCCCGGATTCGGTTTGTGAAGGCACCTACTGGATCGTTGAGAAAACGGCGAGAGGCTGCGTGAGCAAGCCAGCCAAAGTGGTGGTGAAAGTCTTCAACTGCGCGAGCGATACGCTTGATGCCGACGTGAGCATTGCCAAAACAGTTAGCTCTGCGTTTGTGAAAAACGGAGCCCCTGTAACCTACACTGTCACGGTGAGCAACGCAGGACCGCACACGGCTCACAACATCGACGTTCGCGACGTGCTGCCAGAAGGCCTGGAGGTGATCGTTTCGCAGGCGTCCACCTACACGGTGTCGGACGGTGTCATCAGGAAGCACATCGACAGCCTGAAGGCAGGGGATTCTTACCAGATTGTTTTTGCGGCCCGCGTTACGAAGAAGGGGCAGGATATTGTCAACAAGGCTGAGATTACCTATCTCGACAACGAAGACACCAACCCGGCCAATAACACATCGAGCGTGACCGTGAAAGATACGACAAGCCGTCAGGCAAGTTGGATTGGTCTGGCGAAGGCGGTACTTGGTCAGCCAACGGCGGCAGGCGATTCGCTGATAAACGTTTCGTACAAATTCGTAGTAACGAACTTCGGCGATGATACCCTGCATAAGGTACAGGTAGGTGATGATCTGGCGTTTGCCTTCTCGCCGAACACCGTGCAGAGTGTGACGCTAACTGCCTCGAACGGTTCGTCGCTGTCGACAAATCCAGCGTTCACCGGCACCGGAAGCAACACGAACCTGCTTGATTCAGCCAGTCACCTGTTGCCAGGCGCTTCGCAGACGTTCGTCCTGAACGTACTCGTGAAACGCGCTGCGGGCGATACTACTAAATCGTTCAACAACATGGCGAGTGCGTCGGCGCTGAACAGCCTGACAGCGGTGTCTGACCTATCGATGAGCGGTGGCAATGCCGACCCGGATAACGATGGCGACCCAACCAACAATACAGGCGCAACCAGCTTCACCTTAGGGGTCGATCAGCAGCAGGGTCCCGCTATCGGCCTGGCGCTGGCGGTTGTGAATGTTGTGCAGCTACCGGATAGTTCCTACAACGTCACCTACAAAGCGACGATTAAGAACTACGGCGATGTTGCGCTGCAAGGCATAAGTCTGAAAGACAGCTTAGCTGGGGTGTTTGTCTCGCCAGCCTCATACAGTGTGGTAGGCGCACCGCAGGTGGGCGCAGGAAGCACATTGGTTGCCAATGCGACTTTCAACGGCAGCACACAGACGGATATTCTGACCAACACCAGCCAACTGGCGGTGGGTGCTCAGGATACGATTGTGTTCACGGTGAACGTGAAGGCCAATGGCAACAATGGTCCCTTCTACTCAAGTGCTACGGCGGTGGGTCATACGGCTGATTTGAGTCAGACGGTGGAGGATATTTCGAACAACGGTTTCGATCCAAAACCAGAAGGGTCAGTATCGACAACGGTGCGTTTCGATCTGCCGAAGGGCTTGCTGGGCGTAGCGAAATCGGTAGGAACGCCGGTACTGGTTGAAACGGGTGTCTATGACATTCCCTACACTATTGCGCTGTGCAACTTAGGAACGGTTCCGCTCAAGAATGTGCAGGTGGTGGATAACCTCTCGCAAACGTTTGGCAATGGTGCCCTGATTGTCAGTAGCCAGATCAGTGTTTCCGGTACAGGCAGCGTAACGGTCGATCCGCTCTACACCGGGCAGGGATTGATTACGAAAATGCTGAACGATTCGCTAAGCACACTGGCGGTAGGAGCAAAGGCTTATCTGACCTTCACCGTTCGGGTGAACGTGAAGGATGCCGACACGCTGACATTCTACAATACGGCTATGGCAACGGCCAAGACGCCTACCAATGACGTCGTAGAAGATGTATCGACGGCGGGCACGAACGATGATCCGGACAATGACCTCGACCCGCGCAACAACAGCCTGCCAACACCAATTGGGTTGAATAATCTCTCGACAACATCGTATATTGGTCTGGCCATGAGCGTTCAGGATACGGTTCGGCAGGCTGACGGTAGTTTCAACGTCACGTATCAGATTGTCGTGAAAAATTATGGCCCTAATGCACTGACAAACGTAACGATAAGCGACTCGCTGTCGAAGGTGTTCAACAGCCAGACCGGAGCAAGCTTCTCTATCGTGCAGGCCCCCTTCACGACATCGACGGGCAGCGCGCTGAAACTGAACCCGAACTTCAACGGTGGCACTGACCCCGTGGTGGTTCTGGGCGATAGCACCAGCACAATGGCAGCCGGTAAAGTCGATACAATTCGGGTAGTCATTAACGTGATTACCGATGGCAGTACGACAACCTTCCTGAACTCGGCCTACGGCCAGGCGCAGGCAAAAGATGGGTTAGTGAGCGATGTCTCGACGAGCGGTCTGAACCCCGATCTGAATGGCAACAACAACCCGAACGACTCGAACGAGCGCGAGGCAACTCCGCTGAACCTGACCCCGAACTATGCGTCGCTCTTCATACCGGAAGGCTTCTCGCCCAACGGTGACGGTGTCAACGACCTGTTCGTGATTCGGGGCGCCACCGGCCTTACGGTTAGCCTGCAGGTGTACAATCGCTGGGGCCACATGGTCTACACCAGCGACGACTACAAAAACGATTGGGATGGTAAGCCTAACACGGGTATTGCTATCAGTTCGGATGGCAACGGCCTGCCCGACGGAACGTACTACTACGTGATTAACACCAGCGACGGACGTAAGTTTGTTCGATACATGACGATTAACCGCTAATACCGATGTCAAACCAGTTTTCAACCAAACATTGGGCAATTGTGCTGCTGCTGATCCTGGGGATCGGCAGCGGCCAGGTCCGGGCACAGCAGGACAAAATGTTCTCGCAGTACATGTTCAACATGATGGCCCTTAACCCGGCCTATGCCGGTAGTCGCGACGTGCTGAGCATGTCGGCCCTCTACCGAAACCAGTGGACCGGCATTCAGGGAGCCCCGCAAACGGCAACCTTTACGGCCGATATGCCGCTCAATCAGGAGCGGGTTGGCGTCGGATTGCAACTCTACGGCGACAAAGCCGGGGTGATTCAGGAAGCGGGTGCCTTTGCTTCCTATGCGTTTCGGATTAAAGTAGGGGCTAAATCGACGCTGGCATTGGGTTTGCAGGCGGGGGCTTCGAGTTACCAGGCTAACCTGACCGAGGTGAAAACCTCACCGGATGGCCTGCCCGACCCGGCTTTTGCCAGCAACATCTCCAAGATACTGCCCAATTTCGGCACGGGTATTTATCTGAGCAATGATCGGTCGTATCTAAGCATTTCGGTGCCCCGGCTGATCAAGAATAAACTGAGCGAGTATAACGTCGGCGATTTGCGGGCGGTGCAGGCTCGCCATGCCTACTTAGCGGCTGGTTTTGTGGTCGGAATTAGCCCCGTTATCAAAATGAAGCCGTCGATGCTGGTTAAGTATGCGGAAGGTGCTCCACTGGGTTTCGATGGCAACATCAACTTCTGGTTTGCCGATCGGTTGGCCATTGGTGCCTCAATTCGGCGGAACCAGTTTTCCTCCTGGACTAAATACACGACCGACGCCATCGTTGGTATGGTGGAAGTGCAACTGACCGATCAGTTCCGCTTCGGCTACGCTTATGACCGCACCATGAGTAATTTACAGAGTGTGGCCCCCAGTTCGCATGAAATTATGATTCGCTATGAGTTTGGATTCGGGAAAAACCGAATCCTGACACCGCGCTATTTTTAGTAATGGTTGAATAGTTAATTGGTTGATTGGTTGAATAGCTGGCGCATACACCTATTCAACCAATCAACCAATTAACTATTCAACCATTAATTTTCGGCTCAGATTTTGCTTAGGAAAAGGTATATCCTCCAGGGTATACCTTTTCTTTTGGCCTTGCTGCCATCTCTCGAAACATTATCGCGTATGACACGAATTCTCTCCCTCATCGTGCTCGCCTGGCTGACAGGCGGCCCACTGCTGGCGCAATCGTTAACGAAACAGGCCAACCATCAATTCGACCAGTTAGCCTATGCAAAGGCCATCGACCTGTATGAAAAAGCACTGGCTTCCCCAACCGACATGACCGACTCTGAACGTCGGGATGCGCGGGCTAAATTAGGGTATAGCTATCAGCAGACGCGCGACATGCAAAATGCCGAGCGTGTTTATCGAGACTTGATTGGCAGTGGTGATTTGCCCGCCGATTATACCAAATGTCATTTGTTTTACGCCCAGACTTTAGCCAGCAATGGCAAATACAGGGAGGCACAGACGGCCTATGATAAATATGGTAGCCTGCAAACGGGTGACAAGCGAAGCCCGTCGTTTTCCAAACTCTATCGCGATGTAAATGCCCTGACCCGGAATGCCGGTAGCTATAAGGTCGAATTTTTAAGTATGAATACCCGCCGGGCCGAGTTTAGTCCGATGGTATATCGGGATGGGCTGGTGTTTGTGTCGGCGGGGCATGGCGGCAACGGCATCAAGCGAATTTTCAAGTGGAATAACACGCCATTTCTGGATTTATATTACCTGCCCGACCTGAACACCATTCGGGGAAAAGCATCCAGCATAGGCGGTAGTGCGCCTTCGGCAAAACGAGTTCGCACGCAGTTGATTCGGCCCCTTGGCAGCGACGACTACACCGCTTCGACGTCCAACGATTCACGAACGGTTGGATTTTATGGGGGTAACAACATCAGCATGGGCTATGAAGATCAGCCCATTAGCGAATCGGACCGCTTCAGCCGAACGCTCAATACCAAATACCATGAAGGCCCCGCTACGTTTACCAAAGATGGGTCCCGCGTGATTTTTACCCGGAATAACTTTAACGAAGGGCACTACCGCGAAAGCACCGACGGAGTAAACAAACTCAAGCTTTACACCGCTATGCAAATTAGTGGTGTGTGGAGCAAAGCGGAAGAACTGCCATTTAACAGCGACGAGTTTTCGAGCGGGCATCCGGCACTTTCTAAAGACGATCAGTTGCTGTATTTCTCCTCGGATCGGCCCGGTGGCTTCGGTGGTACGGATATTTATGTTTCCAGATGGGTGAATAACAAATGGAGCGAGCCGGTGAACTTAGGCAAGGAAGTGAACACGAAGGGCAACGAACTCTTTCCCTTCATCGACGCAAAAGATAACCTGTACTTTTCGTCGGACGGGCACCCGGGCTTAGGCGATCTGGACATGTTCTACGCCCAGCTTTCGCCCGATGGACAGCAGGGTAAACTCGTGCGGAACCTCGGCGAGCCGCTTAACTCGTCCAAAGATGATTTCGGTATTGTGACCGATGGCGACCGGATGGGTGGCTATTTTAGCAGCAACCGTAAACATGGCGGGGCCGACGATGACGTGTACCGATTCACGCGTGAAGGCTCCCTGTATCCCTGCCGCGAACTAACGCTGAGTATCATCGACGCCGAGTCGAAAGAACCATTGGCCAATACGTCGGTGGCGATGGACAACCCGGTTAACGATAAGCAAAAAGAGCTTAAAACCGATGCTGAAGGACTTGTCCGCATTTGCTTAGACGTTGACAGCGAGTTTAAGTTTTTAGCCAGCCGTGAAGGGTATGTCGACAATAAAGTTGGTTTTTCAACAAAAGACCTGTCCGACGATCAACCCTCTCGTTTGGAGATTCCCCTGTCGAAGCCAACAGCAGACAAAGAGGCCGCCAATATGACCTTGCGCGGTCGGGTGATGGCTCAATCCGACCGAAAACCGATTGCGGGGGCAAAAGTCGTGTCGCTGAATGAGTGCGATGGCACCTCACAGGAAACCCGCTCCGACTCGCTTGGAAATTATGAGTTTACGGTGAAAACGGGCTGTGCGTATGCACTCGAAGCCATCAAAGATAACCGGGGAACGACCGGCGCCCACGTTGATAAAGAGGGCGTTGGGTCAACGGATTTGTTTATGTTCAAGAAAGGCGATGTTATTAAAGTTGAGAACATCTACTACGACCTGAACAAGGCAAAAATCCGGCCTGATGCAGCCGCTGAGTTAGATAAATTAGTGGCGTTGCTGGCTAAATACCCAACCATGACGATTGAAATGCGCTCACATACAGACAGCCGGGCTACCGCAACGTATAACAATACATTGTCAGGTAATCGGGCTAAAGCGGCCGTAGCCTATCTGAAATCGAAAGGCGTAGCGGCTAAGCGTCTGGTGGCCAAAGGCTATGGCGAAAGTGCATTGATCAATAAATGCAAAGATGGCGTGAAATGCGCTGATGAGGAGCACCAGCAAAACCGCCGGACAGAAATCAAGATTTTGAAATTGGAGTAGGAAAAGCTGAAACACAGAGATACGGAGAAGACATGGAGTTGTACAGAGAAAAATAACTAATACTCCTCTGTGCAACTCCGTGTCTTCTCCGTATCTCTGTGTTTCAGCTTTTAACCGTTTAGGTTTTCCGGCTAAAACCTCGCAATTTGTTCCGGTATTCAACGTCTGTATGCGTTTCTTCGCTTATAAATCAACTGCTTTTTCGTTAGCCACGGGCTTCTTTTGGCTTGTATGCCAATCGGCTTACGCCCAAAAGGAAGTGTTGTATTCGCAGTATCTGCAAAATCCGCTGAGTATCAATCCGGCGTATGCAGGTAGCCGTGAGTCGTTCCACCTGACCGCTTTTCTTCGGCGAAAATGGATAAGCGTTCGGTATGCACCCATTACACAGAGCGTATCTGCCGACGGGGCCATCGCCAACGGGCGGGTGGGATTGGGGTTTCAGGCCCTCAACGACCGCATGGGCTTGTTTGCCGCAACAGGGGTGTATGGCAGTGTGGCCTATCGGTTCAATTTGCCCGCCTTAGCCAAATTAGCTATTGGTGTGCAGGGCGGTGTGCATGTACTGCCCATTCAGGATGTCACGACGGCGGCAAGCGTTAACCGGGCAGTGGGTAGTCTTGGTGTGGGGATTTACTATCAGTCGGATCGTTTTTTCGCTGGTATTTCCGCGCCCGAATTAAGTGGGCAGGTAACGGATTTGACGGGCCGGTATTTGTATAAAAGTGTGCGTCCTGTCCTGTTTCAGGTCGGCGTGCCGGTCAAAGTCGCCGAAAATACCGTTCTGATTCCATCCATTCTCATCTCAAAAATAACCGATCGACCGCTGGGTTTCGACCTGAATCTGCGAGCGTGGTTCAGTGAGGAGGTAGGGCTGGGTCTTTCGTATCGGCAAAACAGTCCGGGCCTAATTCAAACAAACTATGTACAGGCGTTCGCTGAATATCAGCTAAGTAAGGCCATTCGGTTGGGCTATGTGTTCAATTCGCAGACCCCCGAAAGCCCCAATGCCAGGCAGTATGATCAAAAAAGCGTTCATGAAATCATGCTTCGCTTCTCGCCAAATACACTAAGGTTTTCCTATTGACCAACCGGCGCCTGCAAGGATAGATTTCGACAGGATTACAGGATTGAATTTTTGTATAATCCGGTAAATTCTGTAACCCTGTGGAAACTAAACTTGTGCTGCACCGGAATTTTGCATTTGGCGGAGTCAACAAAAAAATCGGTAACTTAGCCCCGTAGAAACGTAACTAAACGCCCGTTTGAAGCCGAATTACGAGATTTCCAGGGATGATATGTTGCGCTATCTGACCGCCGACAGTCATATGCCTAATCAATCCATCATTCAGAATCTGTACATACCCAGCGATCTCGACCGGGAATTTCCGTTGGCTCCCCATTTTGTGCAGGCATTCGGCAGCTACCCGAACTATATTCATTTTAACGAAGATTTTAAGCCATCCGCGCAGCAACTGTTAGAAAGCAGGGGCTTCGTGCTCATCAATCATTCAACCCGCGTTACTGATCAGGGGTGGCACACCATCGAGCGAATTTACCAGCACGATGAGGGGCTGGTTCTGAAGGCTGAATTTGTGGGCGACCGGTTCTTCCGGCTTTATGGATTTTACCGCAGTGAGGAATCAGCCAAAACACTACTCGCCGATTTTGACGAGCATAAGTATATCCATGAAGATAATCAGACCCATATCTACCTTATTCAGAGCGGTTTAGGTGGCCTGCATACCGAGCGCGTTGAAATTTTGCCACCCGATATTGACCTCGGCCTTCACTACAACGACGATTTTCCGGCGGTACATGAACGGTTGGTCAGCCTGCTGGCACAGCCTAAAAGCAAGGGCCTGATTCTGCTGCACGGCGAACCCGGAACCGGCAAAACGACCTACATCAAACACCTCAGTTCATTGGTCAAAAAGGATATGCTCATTCTGCCGCCCTACATGACCAATTACCTGACCTCGCCCGAAATCATTCCGTTTTTGCTGGACAATAAGGAGTCGGTGCTGATTATCGAAGATGCCGAACGGATTCTGCAATCGCGCGAAGCCGGGGGCGATACCAACAGCGTCTCGAACATCCTGAACCTGACCGACGGGTTGCTGGCCGATTGTATGCACATTCAGGTTATTGCGACCTTCAACGCCAGTAAACACCTGTTAGACAAGGCCCTGCTCCGAAAAGGTCGCCTGATGGTGGACTATGCCTTCGGGAAACTCGCCCCCGCCAAAGCCAATACCCTGCTGGCGAACCTCGGCATGGACTTCCGCACCGACCAGCCCATGACCCTCGCTGATATTTTCAATTTAGATGAGCAAACCGTATCGGGTGAGCGGTTGGAGGTGAAGATGGGATTTTGATTCAAAACAGTCGTTTTATGGCCTTATTCCTCAGGTAATCATCAAAAATTAAATCACTACTTATCAAATCCATTTCTTCAACTATGGCTTGTGATGCGATAATTCGGTCAAATGGGTCTTTGTGATAAAATGGAAGCCTGTTCTGCTCAACTGTGTGAATGAAACTAATTGGAAGAATTTCTATTAAATTCTCTGTTATATCATCAATCACCGTTTCGTAATTTCCATTTATAGCTAACTTCCCAAGTGCAGTTTTAATTGAGATTTCCCATAAGCTGGCAATGCTGATAATGATTTCATTTCCTTCGTCTTCTATTATTTCTTTTGCTTTTTCGCTCAATTCGACTGATCCACTGATGAACCAAAGAAATATTTGTGTGTCAATCAGATATTTCATTACATATAGTCGTTAAAATCTTCCAGTGAATTATTGAAATCAGGAGAAAGCTTATACTTCCCTGTTGCACTACCAAACTTTCGTTTGTGGGGCCTCTCTGTTGATTTATGGTTATATTTATCTTTAAGAAATTCGATATAATGAAGTACCTCGACCTTTAGACTTTCAGGGAGTTGGTAAAGTTGCGAGATGATTAGTTTCTCTGTCATGTTATATAGGGTTTAGTACTCAATTTGTCTTTCTGCGAACTTGGCTCTGAGGTACGGTTAACTGATGAGTAATAGGAAAACTATAGATTATTTCTTAAATCCAAATTTCGACCATTCGAGTCAAAAACAATCATATTGCCCTCTCTAAAGTCCTTCCAGGGATCATTAAAAGTTAAATTCTTCCCAATTTTTAGATGTTCTTCGTGAGTTAGATGCACAGTAATAAGTCGTTCTTTTAACCATTCAAGCAGGGACTCTTTAGTCCAGGGAGCATGCTCAACAATGTACGACCATAAACTTTCACATTAGAAAAGGTGGTGTCTTTCTATATTCGTTTTTAATGTATTTTTTGCTCCTTGTGTGCTATAAAGAGCATCTTTACGCATTCCCATTCTGTTGGGATTTCCTTTTTTGGTTGTATAACCTCTGAGATAGGCTTCTAAAGGGTCGAACATATCTCTAACTCGAATTGCTGGATTTTTAATTTTTAGATTGGCAAAGCCTAAAATTGTTTCAATGAGTTGATTGAAATTATTGTTATCCATACTTATTATCGAATTTGATGCATATTGAAACTAATGTTCTTTCATACCAGCTCACCCCAGCCGGTTCGCTTTCCACTTACTCTTCGGCCCCGTTGCCTGAGCACTCATCCCGTTCTGTTTTGGTTTTGCATTCTCCAGCAACCAGGCCGCCAGCACAGCCGCTAAATTAACCTCAGTGGTATCCGGTTCCGGCGTTAATTTATCCGGCGTGAAATACTTGCCCACAAAACCCGTGTCGAACTGCCCCGACCGGAAGGCGTCGTGCTCCATCACAAACCGGCAGAAAGGCAGCGTCGTTTGTACGCCCGAAATCTGATACTCATCGATGGCGCGAATCATTTTCTGAATCGCTTCCTCGCGCGAGTCACCATAGGTAATGAGCTTGGCGATCATGGGGTCGTAGTAAATCGGGATGACCATGCCCTGCTCGAATCCATCGTCAACCCGAACACCGTTGCCCTGCGGCCGCACGTAGGTATCGAGCGTGCCCACATCGGGCAGAAAGTTGTTGGCCGGGTCTTCGGCATATACGCGCACTTCTACGGCGTGTCCCTTAATCTGCAAATCCTCCTGCCGAAGGCTCAGTGGTTTGCCTTCGGCGATGTAGATCATCTGTTTCACCAGGTCTATGCCTGTAATCTGTTCCGTAACGGGGTGTTCGACCTGAAGACGGGTGTTCATCTCCAGGAAATAAAAGTCGAGGTTGTCGTTCACGATGAACTCTACCGTTCCCGCGCCGTAGTAGCCGCAGGCGCGGGCTACGTCGACAGCCGCCCGGCCCATGGCGTCGCGGATTTTGGGGGTTAGAATGGCCGACGGCGCTTCTTCAACTACTTTCTGGTGCCGACGCTGCACCGAACACTCCCGCTCGAACAGGTGAATGATGTTGCCATGCTGGTCGCCCAGTACCTGAATTTCGACGTGCCGGGGCGAGGTAACGTATTTTTCGATAAACACCGACCCATTGCCAAACGCCGACTGGGCTTCGCTTACGGCGCGGTCCATCTGCTCATCGAATTCGGCTTCTTTCTCAACGATACGCATACCTTTGCCGCCCCCGCCCGCGCTGGCTTTAATCAGAATGGGGTAGCCAATTTGAGCCGAGGTTAGTTTGGCCTCGGCCCGGTCAGTAATAGCCGAGGGCGTTCCCGGCACCATCGGGATGTTATAAGTCGATACGGCAGCTTTGGCGGCTAACTTGCTGCCCATCACCTCAATGCTTTCGGGCGAGGGGCCGATGAAAATCAAACCCGCTTCGCGTACCAGCCGGGCAAAATTGGCATTTTCCGACAGGAAGCCGTAGCCGGGATGAATGGCATCGACGTTAAGTTGCCGGCACGTGTCGATAATGACATCAGCACGAAGATAAGATTCAGACGACGGGGCCGGGCCAACGCACACAGCCTCGTCGGCAAAGCGAACGTGGAGGGCGTTACGGTCGGCTTCGGAGTAGATGGCTACCGTCTGAATACCCATTTCGCGGGCAGTCCGCATAATCCGCAGGGCAATTTCGCCCCGATTGGCAACGAGGAGTTTGTTAATTTTGGCCACGTGAATGTTGGGTAGTGGTTAGGTTTTATAACGAATGACCAATAATACGCTTTTGTCGCAAAAGGATTATCCAATTGAATTCTTCGGGATGAATTTGAAGTAAGAAAAGTTAGCCCTATTTTTGCACTTACCGCGTAAAAAAAAAGGCTTTAGCCTGATAAACAAGAGCAAAAAGTGGATTTATTTGAGAAACTGCGTAACAACCAAGGTCCCATCGGTTCGCCGGCACGGGAGTTCAATGGCCACCATTACTTCGCGTTCCCAAAACTCGAAGGCGAACTTGGCCCCCACATGCGTTTCCGGGGCAAGGACGTGCTCAACTGGAGTCTTAACAATTACCTCGGGTTAGCCAATCATCCCGATATTCGGAAAGCCGATGCCGATGCAGCGGCTCAGTGGGGATTAGCCTACCCAATGGGTGCCCGGATGATGTCGGGGAATAGCGACCTCCACGAGCAGTTCGAAAAAGAACTGGCCGGGTTTGTTGGGAAACAAGACGCTTTTCTGCTGAACTACGGGTATCAGGGGGTTATGTCGGCTATCGAGGCTGTTGTCGACCACCGCGATGTTATTGTCTATGATGCCGAGTGTCATGCCTGCCTGATTGACGGCATCCGGCTGCACAAGGCCAAGATGGGCGAATATTACAAGTTTAACCATAACGACATGGGTAGTCTGGAGAAGAATCTCCAGCGGGCCACCAAATTAGCGGCTGAGAAAGGCGGAAGCATCTTAGTCATTACCGAAGGCGTGTTTGGGATGTCGGGCAAAGTGGGCAGTCTGGATAAGATTGTCGCCCTGAAAGCGAAATATGAATTCCGGCTGCTGGTCGATGATGCACACGGGTTCGGCACCATGGGCGATACCGGCGCGGGCGTTGGTGAACTGCTGGGCTGTCAGGACGGCATCGACCTGTACTTCTCAACGTTTGCCAAGTCGATGGCGGCTATCGGTGCGTTTATTGCGGCCGACCACGACATTATCATGTACCTCAAATACAACATGCGGTCGCAGACTTATGCAAAAGCCCTGCCCATGCCGTATGTGGTGGGTGGGCTGAAGCGGCTGGAGCTGATTCGGAACTCGTCGGAATTCCGGGATAAACTCTGGACCAATGTCCGTGCGATTCAAAGTGGTTTGCGCGAACGTGGCTTCGACATTGGCGATACCGAGTCGCCCGTAACGCCTGTATTTCTCCACCATATAGAGGGGGGCGTTGCCGAAGTGGCGGCCTTAACGGTGGACCTGCGCGAAAACATGGGTGTCTTTTGCTCGATAGTTGTTTACCCGGTTGTGCCAAAAGGAACCATCATGCTGCGAATCATCCCGACAGCCGCTCACTCACTGGCCGACGTCGAGTATACTCTGAATGCATTCTCGCAAATGGGAGAAAAACTTGGGCAGGGTATTTACCGGGCAAATATAGGCTCTGTAGCATCAAAAACGCTTAAAGTATCGGCTCAAGCAGCCAGTGAGTAGGGTTTTTGTGAAAAAATAGGATTTTTTAAGCATTTTTTTGACTTAGCTATTGCGCTGTATCATAGAATGACTAAATTTCAGCCGAAAACCGCGTTTTTAGCGGAATTTGGGCATTTTTCACACACTTAAACCCATACGCATTGCTATGGCACGTTTCGATGAAGTAAAGAATTTGGTTATGTCGCTTGAGGGCGATTTCGAGAAATTCTACGAAAAAAATAACCAGGCTGCCGGTACCCGTGTTCGCAAAGGAATGCAGGACTTGAAAACGCTGGCGCAGGACATCCGCTCAGAAGTTCAGAACGCGAAGAACACTGCCGGAAAGTAATGTGAACAGAGGCCGCTCGGCCAATCAAAAACTCCCTCGTTAAGCACCGGCTTCGACGAGGGAGTTTTGCTTTAGTTTGAGGCTGGCTAACCCATAAGTTGTTTGTGCGTCCGCTAACTACGAACCTCAACCTAAATTTTCTCCCGGTGCATGAGCGTAGCAACGCCCTGCATGGTGACCTTGCCCGTCTGAACATCCCGAATTACGCCCAGAATCTGAGCCGTGTGTTTTGCCGGGTTAACCGACTGCACCGTAAACGTAGCTTCGTAGTCGGTGTCGACAAACATTGGACGCAGAAATTCCAGCGTTTGCCCCAGATAAACCGAGCCATACCCCGGAAACTCCGTGCCAAGCACCTTCGTGAATGCGCTGGCTCCCAGCACACCATGAATAATTGGGCGTTTAAACTGGGTCCGGGCTGCAAATTCAGGATCGAGATGAAGTGGGTTGGTATCGCCCGTGACGCGGGCAAAATCTACTACGTCGTCCTGCGAGAAGCGGAAGGCGTATGTATGAACAGCATTAAGTCCAAATTCCATTGGAATGATGAATGTTGAAGTATGAATGTACAACAGATAATAGTCAGCCAGCAAGCTTTACTACTCATTTATCGCTGTTGACCAGCCAGTTTAGCATTTTTCGCCGGGGGAGCGGCCCCGTCATGATTCATGATTACCTTCGCACACGTATGCTGACAAACTTGTTTTCGCTCAATACAACGACCACAAAGCGGGTATTCGGGTTAGACATTATGCGGGCGGCTGCTATTCTGCTGGTAGTGGATGCCCATGCCACAATTGCCCTCGGAAACTATTATAGTGGTGCGTTCTATCACCACTTCCTGCCCGATGGTGTCGAGTTGTTTTTCGTCTTAAGTGGCTTTCTCATTGGAGGAATCCTCATTCGGTCTTATGAGAAAAAAGGCCGCTTCGACTGGAGCCTGCTCCTTAATTTCTGGACGCGCCGGTGGTTTCGCACCTTACCAAACTATTACCTGGTGCTGACGGCATTAATCATGTTCGCGTTGCTGCGAGCCTGGCGAAGTGGGCTGCCCAATGCACTGCCCGATGCCGGAGTCCTGGTCAATTACTACCTCTTTTTACAGAATTTCGCCCACTACATTCCCGACTTTTTCACTGAAACGTGGAGTTTAGCCATTGAAGAATGGTCGTACATTAGTCTTCCCCTGGTGCTTTGGTTCCTGCACAGCCTGCTGGCAGGCCGGGTGTCGCGGCAGCAAATTGTGTTATTCACTGTCCTGTTTATCATTATCGGTACAAACCTCTACCGATTGACCAGCGCTATCCAGATACCGATTATAGAAGGTGAATTGGGCTACCGGGGCATTGTTTTAACCCGCTTGGATGCCATTTCTTATGGCGTGCTGGCTGCCTATGCAAAGCATTATTTTCCAATGCACTGGTCGAATGAAGCACTGCGTCGCCGGTGGGCAGTTGTCGGATTGCTGCTAACGGGGCTGGTTGCGCTTTCAGCGTCGATTTTTATCATTAAATTTTATGTTCAGGCGGGTATTTTTCCGGCTTATACATTTTACAAGCGCACGGTTTACTTTCCTGCTATTGGCATCAGTATGGCCCTGTTGATGCCCTACATGGACGGCTGGCGCACCGCTACAGGTATCTGGTCGCGGTTTGGCATTGCCCGTATCATTACGCACATCAGCCTGATTTCGTACTCGATGTATCTGCTTAATCTAACGCCCGTTATGATGACCTTCATTGAGCGTATACCCACCACCTCACTCGCGGTTGGCTGGAGTAAAGTAGGCTTATTCTGGGTGCTGGTGCTGGTTTTATCAACGCTGCTCTATAAATTCTTCGAGAAACCCGTCACCGAACTCCGCGAGCGGTTGTCGGCGAAGGAGCCAACGGAGTTGAAAGAGCAGGATGCAGGGCGCAGGGCGCAGGACAGGGAGCATAGCGCACCGAGTTAGTGATTGTTTGCCTGCTCCGCGCGCCCTGCTTTCCCTGCTTTCAACCAGAGTGGTCGCTTACGATAACCCAGCGGTTTCTAATCTTACGCCAGAGTAGGGTAAAATGTCCGTCGGCGTCGCCGATTTGTGGGCGTGTCAGGTGAAACCGGCCAATGACGTAGGCTACATCAGAGGCCGGGAAATCCAATTGCAGAATGTCGAATTTGAGTGTGCCCATCGACGCCCGGTCGGGGTAGCGTTTTTTATAGCTGGCGAGCGTTGCCTGATAGCCGTAGGTAATACCCGCTTTTCCCACAAACGTCAGCGAATCGGATGGCCAGTAGCCTACCATAAACTTATCGACGCGCCCATTGTTCCAGTCATCGGTTTGTCGTTTCAGAATCGCCAGAATAGCCCGGCGGTCGCGGTTAGCCGCTACCGTTGCAGACGTTTGCTGACAAAAGGCGGGTACCGTCAGAAAGCAGACGAGGAAAGTAGCAAGCAGTTGTTTCATGATTGATTCGTTTTTCGATAAATCTACGATACGTAGTTGGTTGGAATATGACAGGTTCTTTTTGACAGGATGACAGGATGACAGGATTATACAGGATAGAAACGAAAAAATCTTGTATAATCCTGTAATCCTGTCAAAAGAACCTGGTCTATACCGAGTTGGTTGGCCAAACAGATTTGGGGATTAGCCCGTATTTTGACGTTATTCGTTCTTTCTATTAAAGCATTCCATTACCCATTGAGTTATGAGATTACAAAATAAAGTTGCCATTATCACCGGAGCCGCCAGAGGTATTGGCCAAAAAGCCGCCGACGTATTTTGCCGGGAGGGCGCTACGGTCATCATCTGGGATTTGCTCGACGAAGGCGAAGCCACCGCGCAAACCCTGCGCGACCAGGGATTTCGGGCGGAATTTATGAAAATCAGCACGACCGATGTACCCGGTATTGAGGCCGCAGCCCAGGACGTGGCCGGGCGGTATGGCCGCATTGATATTCTCATCAACAACGCCGGTATCACCCGCGACAAAACCCTGCTGAAAATGTCGTTTGCCGAGTGGCAGCAGGTCATCGACGTGAACCTGACGGGCGTGTTCAACTGCACCAAAGTTATTGCGCCCTACATGGTTGAGCAGAAGCAGGGCCGGATCATCTGCACCTCGTCCATTAATGGGGTGCATGGCGCCTTTGGGCAAACAAATTACGCGGCTGCCAAGGCGGGCATTATCGGCATGGTGCGCTCGTGGGCGAAAGAACTCGGACCCAAAGGCGTTACAGCAAACGCGGTGGCGCCGGGGTTTATTCAAACCGCCATGACCGAAGCCATGCCGGAAGAGGTTCGTAATCAGGCTATTGCTACTATTCCAGCCCGGCGTATTGGCCAGCCCGAAGACATTGCGTATGCGTATCTCTACTTAGCCTCCGACGAAGCATCGTTTGTAAACGGGCATGTGTTGTCGGTTAATGGCGGGCAGGCGTTGTAGTGTCATGTTCCAGGTTCCAGGTTAAACAACGCAACTTTGAACCTGGAACCTGAAACATGACACTTGGAACACGCAACCGATTATCTTTACAAGAGAATCTGCCGACGCCGACCTATGAAAAAGATTCGGGAATTTTATGACGAGTATAAGCCGTACATTTTCTCGGATGGCTGGTACTACGTTTTTATTGTCGTGTTCATACTTCTTTTATTTATCTTCTTCTCCTGAGTGGCCGCTACCCGTTCGGCCATATTGGCCATTATCAATCCGCTATCGGGCACAACGTCTGTTGAGCAGAAGAAACTGCTTCAGGATGCCTTTATGCGCCGGGCCGACGCGCTTGGCTTTGCCCCGGAAGCCGTTTTAACCACGCATCCCGGCCACGCTACTGAATTGGCTGCTGACGCCGTTGCCCGAGGTGTCAGCCGGGTGCTGGCGATTGGGGGCGATGGTACCATCAACGAAACGGCGCAGGCGCTCCGGCGGTCGGCAACGGCGCTTGGGATTGTACCCATTGGGTCGGGCAACGGACTGGCCCGGCATCTGGGCATTCCGCTTAGTCCGCTGAAAGCCATCGAACGGGCGTTGAGTGGCCGGCCCGTTGTAATTGATAGTGCGGAAATTAACGAACATCCCTTTTTCTGCACTGCCGGGCTTGGTTTCGAGGCTTATGTTGCTCATGCGTTTGCCCAGCAACCTATTCGCGGCCTGCCAACCTACATCCGAACGGCCTTTCGGGCCTATTGGGCTTATAAACCACACCGATTTATACTTAATGGGCAAGCAAAAGAACTGTTTTCACTGACCTTTGCCAATGCGGGGCAGTTTGGTAATAATGCCTGGATGGCTCCGCAGGCCAATATTGCCGACGGGTGGCTGGAACAGTGCGAAATCAGGCCGTTTCCAGCTCGGGCTGCGGGTATGCTGACGTGGCAATTGTTTAACAAAACGCTCAATCAGTCTGGCTACTGGCGTGGTCATTCCGTCACCAAAGCGACCGTGCAGGCAGATGGCCCGTTGCTGATTCATGCCGATGGGGAGCCGCTAACGTTGCTCAACGGTCGGGCCGAGGTGCGGGTGCTGCCCGAGAGTCTGTTGGTGTTGTTATAAAAATTGATTGACGGATAGCTATTTAGAGGGTGGCAGTTTTTTGTCAGCAATCAATAAGTCCAGGTTCTTCTTCGTCTGTTTAACCTTACGCTGAACAGCAGGATGTTCCTGTAGCCTTTTAACAAACTCAGCATCAGTCAAATTTTGTTGAATGCTTCTATTTTGCTCTAGTGCCGTTTTCATATAGTCATTGCTGATTGAGTTACATTAATGATAAGACAAAACTTATGTAAGGCCGGTTCGGTTGAAAAATCTCCCGTTTCTGATTGGCTAATACACCATGCACAAGCATCGTGTTGGCTACCTCGCCACTGTATTTATTGATTATGAGCCGATAAAGCCGTGTTCTCTCCGGCGTACTTCCCGAAAAGACTACTTCAGTACCCATATTTTCTTTGAGAGACGTTGCAATAATTTGAATAACGGTGGAAAGAACGCGCTCCATATCCTGATTATTACTAATCGTTGTGTCACTCAACTGACCATCTTCATCCAAATCCACCAGAGCAAGATTATAGCAACTTGGTTTGATTAACGTAAATATGACGTACTTCTGGATTGTTCGCTTGCTACTGGTACTCTCAACAGCATAGACCAATCCGTTGGGCGAATGGTCAAATAAATAGGGAGGGAAATTCATTGGCACAAATTAACGGAAGAAGCCCGATATTTGCCCCGCCAAAACCATTCTGACAAGGGGCCATACATGCGCCCGGCGTCTTCTGTCTGATGTCTCAAAAAGTAGTTCTTGCCTTTAGCGGAGGTCTCGACACCTCCTTCTGCGTTAAATATTTGTCCGAAGACCGGGATATGGAGGTGTACTCGGTGCTGGTCGATACGGGCGGTTTCTCCGATGCCGAACTCAAGGCCATCGAAGAGCGGGCCTACTCGCTGGGCGTTAAATCGCACAAAACCATTTCCAAAACCGATGCCTACTACCAGCAATGCCTGAAGTTTCTGGTGTTTGGTAACGTGCTGAAAAACAACACGTATCCACTCTCGGTAAGCGCCGAGCGGATTTTTCAGGCCATCGCAGCCGCTGAGTACGCCAGAGAAATTGGTGCGTCGGCGATTGCCCACGGCAGCACGGGCGCGGGCAACGATCAGGTCCGCTTCGACATGGCGTTCCGCATCATTGCCCCTGAAGCCGAAATCATCACACCCATCCGCGATTTGCGGCTGTCGCGTGAGGCCGAAATCGAATACCTCAAGGCAAAAGGCGTGGAGCAGGAGTGGCACAAAGCGGCTTATTCCATCAACAAAGGCTTGTGGGGAACATCCGTCGGTGGCAGGGAAACCCTGACCTCCGACCAGTTCCTGCCCGAGTCGGCCTGGCCAACGCAAGTCACGAAAACGGAGCCGGAAACCATCACGCTCACGTTTCAACACGGCGAAATCAACGCCATTGCCGGGGCCGAATTTGGTGAAGAGACGTTCGCTAATCCGGTGGATGCCATTCGTAAACTGACCGAACTGGCCGGGCCGTTCGGTATTGGCCGCGACATTCACGTAGGCGATACCATTATCGGTATTAAAGGGCGGGTTGGGTTCGAGGCTCCGGCGCCGTTGATTTTGATTAAAGCACACCACACTCTGGAAAAACACGTGCTGGGCAAATGGCAGCTTTACTGGAAAGAACAGTTGGCCAACTGGTACGGTACCATGCTCCACGAAGGGCAGTTTATGGACCCCGTTATGCGAAACATTGAAATCTTTCTGGCTGATACTCAGGGTCATGTGTCGGGGAAAGTGCATGTGCTGCTGGCTCCGTATCGGTTCCAGGTGCTGGGTATCGAGTCGGACCATGACCTGATGTCGGCGAAGTTTGGGTCGTATGGCGAAATGAACAATGCCTGGACCGGCGACGACGTGCGGGGCTTCTCTAAAGTGGCATCCAATCAGGTCATGATCATCGAGCAAATCAACAATCAGTGATCGGTAAATCACGAAAATACTGCGCTCCCCGGAGCATTGCCTATCCTCTGCAACTGCTTGACGTTGTGGTGGATCAGTATGCGCGGGGAAGTTATGGCCGTCGGAACTACGGGTTGCCCAACCACGATGCGCCGACTATTCTGATGATGACATCCGGGCATTTAGGCGATGCATTGATACTGACGTATGCGTTTCCGCTTATTCGGCAGCAGTACCCGAACGCACAGATTGACATGCTGGCCGGTAGCTGGTGCGACCCCATCTGGAAAGATAATCCCTACGTTCGGCAGGTTGTTCACCTGAACCACGTGAGTACCAACCGCAAACCCATCTCGAAATGGGCGAAATGGCAGGAGTTTTTTCGGACGACAACGTCAGCCATACAAGCCCTGCGCGATACGGTGTATGATTACTCGGTGGATGTCCGGTTTTCGGATTCGCCCATGCACTTTGTGTTGCCCTATCTGAAAATAAAACGCAAAATTGGCTTTGGCACGCGCGGTTTTGGGGGCTTGCTCGACAATGAGTTTTTCCTGCCCGACGGCGAGGTCCATAATTTCGATCTGATTCTCAAGCTGCTGCAACCGATGGGAATTAAGGCTGATTTGCAAACAATTGAACCCCGTTTTTTTCATCCGGCAGTCTCTCCAACGCAGTTGTGGAGCCAGATAAATCGCCCGGTTCCAGCCCAAAAACCCATTCTGATTTGCCCCGAGTCGGGAGCCGAGGTGAGGATGTTGTCTGTTGACTACTGGTGTCAGTTGGCCAGCCGGCTGTTGGCCGAGGGTCCGTATCCGTTGATATTCAGCGGGCAAAAAGCGTTCACGACCGAACTATATGAGCGGGTTCTGGCAGCCAATCCAGCCGCAGCCGAACGACTGATACCCGCAACGGGAAAACTGACGCTTCAGGACATCGCCAGTTTGAGCGAACAGGCGCAGGCCGCTTTTACGCTCGATTCGCTGCCCATGCACTTGTGCTGCTTAGGTTGCCCAACGCTGTCGTTTCAGAAAAACGGCATGGGCATTCAGTTTTTTCCGATAGCCAGCCAGCCAACGCTCGTCCTGCACAATCATGGGCCAAGCCGCAACCTGACTATTGACCGGCCTGGTTTTGTCAGCGAATACGTTGCGTCGTTTGACGATACGGTGCTGGGCCGGGCTATGGAATGGTTTCAGAAAGTAAATGAGAAGTCTATCGCTCAACAAGTGAATCAATAGAAATTAGGGCACGTTACGAATACATGGAGAAGATTAACGTTGGCATTATTGGCGGGGCAGGCTACACCGGTGGCGAACTGCTTCGTATTCTGATAAATCACCCTTTTGTAAACGTAACCTTTACGCACAGCAACAGCCAGGCGGGTAAACCTGTCTGGTCAACCCATACTGATTTGCTGGGCGACACCGACTTGCTATTTTCCGGCGAACTTCCTGATTTACAGAATGGTGAAGGGGGCGTTGACGCCCTATTTCTCTGTTCCGGGCATGGGGCATCTCTAACATTCATGGCCGAAAACGACATCTCCGACGACATTGCCGTGATCGACCTCAGCGCCGATTTTCGCAATGAGCACGACGACTTTGTGTATGGCCTCCCCGAACTCAACCGCGAACGCATCCAGGAAGCGATGCGCGTGGCCAATCCCGGCTGTTTTGCTACCAGTATTCAATTAGCGCTGTTGCCGTTGGCCAAAGCCGGAAAACTGACCGACGCGGTGCAAATAAGCGCCATTACGGGTAGCACGGGTGCGGGACAGGCGCTTGTGCCGACAACGGGCTTTACGTGGCGGAACAACAACGTGTCAATTTACAAAGCGTTCTCACACCAGCACTTAGCCGAAATCCGCCAGAGTTTGACCCAACTCAATCCTGATTTTACTCATGCCATCAACTTTGTACCTTATCGGGGCGATTTTACGCGCGGCATCATGGCCAATGTGTATACGCCGTTTGTGGGTACACTGGCCGAGGCCAACCAGCTTTACCGCAACTATTACGAGAGTCACCCATTCACGCATGTGAGCGATGCACCGGTAGACGTGAAGCAGGTGGTGAACACCAATAAATGCCTGCTGCATCTGGAAGTGCATGATGGTCAATTGCTCATTACGAGTGTACTTGATAACCTGACGAAAGGCGCATCGGGGCAGGCCGTGCAGAACATGAACCTGATTTTCGGCTTACCCGAGGATACGGGCCTGCGGCTGAAGGCCGTAGCGTTTTAAAATGGTTCACACCCATGCTCGAAATTCTCCCCGTTGCTGTGTCCTCACGGCGACCTGTGCGTCAGCCTGAGTTAACTACCGGGGAGGTTGCTGCCTCCGTGGCGCGGTGAGGACACAGCAACGGGGAAACGTCTTAGACAACTTCATACCTATGCTCGACACCGAACGCCTGCTGATTCGCCCTTTTTCTGTTGATGATGCTGGTTTTGTTCTTGAGTTACTGAACACGCCTTCCTGGCTTGCATTCATTGGCGATCGGAACGTGAAAACAACTGATGACGCTCGCCAGTATATTTTAGATGGCCCGTTGACAAGCTATGAGCGATTCGGTTTTGGGCCTTATGTAGTCGAACTAAAGAGCACCGCAGTACCTATTGGCCTTTGCGGATTGCACAAGCGCGAGACATTAGCCGACATTGATATTGGCTTTGCCTTTCTGCCTGAATATACGGGCAAGGGGTATGGGTACGAAGCGGCATCAGCGGTGATAAGCTATGGGAACACGGTTCTGGGATTAACGCGCGTTACGGGAATCACAAAACCAACCAATCAGAACTCGATACGCCTTCTCGAAAAGCTGGGGTTACTGTTCGAGAAACGAATCAACTTTAGTGCTGATGGCAAAGAAAGCTTATTGTTTGGGAAAAATCTGGCCGACTTAAAGCCGCTTTAATGTATGCTTTTCCTGTTCAGGTAATCATCTACATAGCGAGAGTGCTATCAACGCCAAGACCCACGCAATCAGCGTCAATGCGTTACGGACATAATTGAAACCAATCCACGAAGAGACTAACCGGGTAACGCTGGAGGCTGGACGATTGTCTGCCTGCTGCAACTTGATGGCGGTTGGAATGAAAAAAGAAAATGTCCCTATTCGCTCAATAAGGGTAATCAACGCGGCAGCAAGCCACCAGGTAGATCCCGGCTGCTGCGATTGCCAGGCAAAAACGAGATTGATTACTGTAAGGAGTGTAAGTGGTCCCGTTGTGACAAATGCCCAGAATTTTCTTCCCGTATCTATGTCGCGCATGGCCTGCGTATTGACGCGGTAGCCAGATTCCGTTGATTTGGGAAACCACTGAGGAAGGATAATTTTTGTTTCATACAGTCCCGCACCGAAGGCCGTGCCAAGATTCAGGATGAAAAGCGATACTAAAATTTGGGGCAAATGAGCCATTGGGTTGGTAGTTGACGTGACCAGTAGAATGTGTTGCTGCTTTCTGTTTGTGGCTCAAACCTACGTACCTGCTGGGCGACCTGCCAATAAATAAGGAGTCAACTAACTAAAGGCTGCGATAAACAGGCCAAATCGAGGGACGAATTACGTTGAAGAAAACGAGGCCGATGGGTAAAGTATTCTTAGAGACCATCTGAAATTCTAAAATTGCCTGATTGTCCCCGTCGCTGTGTCCTCACCTAATTTGGGAAATTTAGACAACCTCTTATACCTTTTTGACCTCTTCGACCCATTTTTTAAACGCCGTCCTGTATACTTTGTGCCGCTCTAAATCCGGTTCGAATGTTTCGCCGAAGGTTACGCGCTCGGCAGCTTCGTCCAGCGATTTTACCAGGCCGGTGGCCTTCATCGTCAGCAGGACAGCGCCCATGGAGCCGCTTTCGTTGCTGGCGTTGAGCCGCACCGGAACCCCCGCAATATCGGCCAGCATCTGCACCCACAACGTCGATTGGGCAAAGCCACCGTTGGCGTGAATAACCCGCGCTGACCCAGTGTACTCTGTCAGTAACTCATTAATACTAAGCAAATTGAATAATACGCCTTCCAGGGCGGCCCGGATAAAATGCGCCCGCGTGTGCTGCCAGTCGACGTGCAGATAAGCCCCCCGAACGGAGGCATCCCACAAGGGCGCGCGTTCGCCCTGGAGATAAGGTAGAAACTGCAATCCATTGGCGCCGGGCGGAATGGTCGACGCTTCGGCCAGAACGGTTTTTGTGTCTTGCTGCGTGAGTTTTTCGCTGACCCACTCCAGCACATTGCCGCCATTGTTGGTTGGTCCGCCAACGGCATAATAGCCTTCGTCTAAATAATAACAAAACAGCCGTCCCTGCTTATCGCGGAGGGGTTTGCGAACCGTTTGCCGGATGGCTCCACTCGTGCCAATGGTGAGCGTCGCCGTTCCACGCTTGATGGCGCCCGCGCCCAGATTCGCCAGGCAGCCATCCGACGCGCCAATCAGCAGCGAGACACCCGCTGGCAATTGCGTTGCTGCCGTTTCGGGGCTGGGCTGGTAGGTCCGCTGGTGTGTGGTTGGAACGGGGGTCGATAGCTGGTCAGGCCGGACACCGGCGTACTCCATCGCCCGTTGACTCCATTGCCGCTTTTTCTCCTGAAACAGTCCGGTGGCGGTGGCGATTGAAAAATCAATCTCGAACTCGCCGGTCAGCTTTTTCCACAGAAACTCTTTGATGGAGCCAAACCGCGCTGTTCGATGCAATAATCGCGGGTCATGTTCGCGTAGCCACGCCAGTTTGCACAGCGGAATCATGGGGTGCAGGGGCGTACCGGTCTCCTTGTAAATGGCCTTTCCCAACTTGGCCTGTGCCGTTCGCAACTCGCTGGCCTGAACCTCGGCGCGGTTATCAGACCACAGAATGGCATTGCCTAACGGAGATCCCTCATCATCCATCGGCAGCAGGCTGTGCATGGCGGTGCAAAAGGCGATGTGCGTAATTTGATGACCCCCTTTCGCTACTTCCCGGCACACCTCAGCCATAACCTGCACAAACGCCGACCAGATTTCGGCGGGGTCCTGCTCAGCATAACCGGGTGCGGGGTGGAGGGTTGTGAGGGGCGCGGACGCATGAGCCAGAATCTGGTTTAAATTCGCCGGCATCGCTAAGGCTTTTACGTTGGTCGTGCCGACATCAACGCCAACGAAACAGTTCATAGTTTATAAGATTAAGGGCTGGGACACAGAGATACACGGAGATACACAGAGGGTTTAGTATATTTTTTCTCTGTGTATCTCCGTGTCTCCTCCGTGTATCTCTGTGTCCCAGTTTACATTTCCAATCCATAAAACAACACAGCATTAGCCCCAAATACCTTCGTCCGAACTTCCTCGCCCCAGGCATCCACATATTCATCCACCAACGTTTTCACCTGCGTATAGTTAGCGGCTACTAAACAGACCGGCCAGTCAGAACCGAACATAAGCCGGTCGGGACCGAAATGCTCGAACACTACATTTAAGTATGGGAAAAAGTCTTTCTTACTCCAATTCTGCCAGTCCGCTTCGGTGACCATGCCCGACAGTTTGCACGAAACATTCTTGTTTCTGGCAATCTCGGCCATGAAGTTCGACCAGCGGCTGATTTCCCCTTTTTTTATGTAGGGCTTCGCCAGATGGTCAATCACGAAGGCTACTTCAGGCACGGCCCGCACCAATTGCAACGCGGCTTTGAGCTGGCTGGGATAAATCAGAATATCGTAAGTAAGACCGAAATCAGCTAATTGCCGAATACCCTGAATAACGCCTGGCCGGGCCAAAAAATCATTGGGTTCAGCCTGGGCAACGTGCCGATACCCTTTGATTTGGTTGTGTTGCGACAACTCGGTCAATCGTTGCGTCAGGTCCTGAGCCTGCAAATCTACCCAGCCCACCACACCTTTCACAATGTCATAGCTCTGGGCCATATTCACCATAAACAGCGTCTCCTCTTCCGACTGCGACGCCTGAACTGCCACACATCCGTCGATGCCATTTTGCGCCAGAACGGGTTCTAAATCGGAAGGAAGAAAATCACGCTGAATAATGGCCATGTCGTCTGTAATCCAGCTATCGCGGACGGGGTCGAAGTGCCAAAAATGCTGGTGCGCGTCGATGGTCATCAGGTTAATGAATAATGGACAATGTATAATATGGAAGGCACTCATTTTTCATTATACATTGTCCATTATTCATTAAACGAAACAGCCGTTTGTTTCTGCTTGCCCAGCCCCTCAATGCCTAATTCGACCACGTCGCCGGGTTTGAGATAGCGGGGTGGTTTCAGACCCAGGCCCACGCCCGCCGGGGTGCCGGTGGAGATGACATCACCGGGCAGAAGCGTCATGAACTGACTGATGTAACTAACAAGCGTCGGGACGTTGAAAATCATATCGTCGGTGTTGGAATTCTGCAATTGCTCGCCGTTTACGCTTAGCCAGAGATTCAGTGCGTTCGGGTCGGCTACCGCATCTTTCGTGACTAAATAAGGGCCCAGCGGGGCAAACGTGTCGGCACTTTTACCCTTCACCCACTGGCCACCGCGCTCCAACTGCCAGGCCCGTTCGGAATAGTCGTTGTGCAGGGCGTAGCCAGCTACGTAATCCAGCGCTTCATCAAGGCCGACATAGCTCGCACGTTTACCAATGATAATGGCCAGCTCAACTTCCCAGTCTGTTTTCTCCGACCGTTTCGGAATAACGATGTTGTCGTTGGGACCGCAGAGGGCGGTGGTTGCTTTGAAAAACAAAATCGGTTCGGTGGGAGTGGGGGCACCCGTTTCAGCCGCATGTTTGGCGTAGTTCAGGCCGACGCACACAATCTTGGAGGGCCGCTTGATGCAGGAGCCAAAACGCTCATCTGCCGATACTTCCGGGCAGGTGTGGGCATGGGCGTTGAGCCAGTGGGCGAGTCGGTCCGGGCCATTGCTGGCGAAAAATGATTCGTCGTAGTCTTCACCAAAGTGGGTTACGTCGATGTGCTGGCCGGTGGATGAAATGACGCCGGGGTGTTCGTGGTTGGGAGAGCCGAAGCGGAAGAGTTTCATGCAGACTGTAGATTCTTTAAACGAAAAGCAGACAATGGCGCAAGTTTAACCATTCTGGCGCAAACACGCCTTGTTACCAATCAATGAATTTTGTTTATGAAAAAATATTTCAGAAACCTTTAACTTTACAATAAGTATGTATTGTATCTTTATTGACAGCACATGCCTATTCACAACTATGAAAAACTTTACATCGTTACTGTTCGGGTTGCTGCTGATACATTCGTTAACGGTCGCTCAGTCCACGACGCCTTTAGCGGCTAACGGTCGGCTTAGGGTTGTCAATCGTCAACTCACCAACGAATCCGGGAAGGCTGTTCAACTTCGCGGCATGAGTTCGCACGGCTTGCAATGGTTCGACAATTGCTATTCGCAGGCGTCGGTGCAGGCGCTCGCCACCAATTGGGGCGTCGATATTTTTCGGGCGGCCATGTATGTCGATGAGGGTGGTTACCTGAATAACCAGAGCGGTTTGCGGGCTAAAATAAATCAGATTGTCGACTGGACAGCGCAGGCGGGTATCTACTGCATCATCGACTGGCACGTACTGAACCCCGGCGACCCCAACGCCCGGCTATCCTACGCCATTGATTTTTTTCGAACGATGGCTCAAACCCATGCCGGAAAAAAACACGTCATCTACGAAATCTGTAATGAACCAAACGGGGTTAGCTGGGCGCAGGTGAAGACCTATGCCGACCAGGTTATTCCCGTTATTCGGCAGTATGACCCCGACGCGATTATTCTGGTCGGCACCCCAAACTGGTGTCAGCGTCCGCAGGATGTGCTGAGCGACCCGCTGGCTTTCTCCAACATCATGTACACCTTTCACTTTTATGCGGCATCGCACTTTTTCCAGGGCGATATTCGGTCGGTGGTGAATTCGCTGCCGTTGTTTTGCAGCGAGTGGGGAACCTCAACGTATTCGGGTGGGGGCAGTCTTGATTTTAACAACAGTCAGGCCTGGCTCGATTTGATGGCGGGGCAGAATCCGGCGGGGCAGAAAATAAGCTGGTGCAACTGGACCTTTTCCGACGCAGGCGAGTCATCGGCAGGGCTTAATTCGGGGGCCTGTTCGGGTCAGCAATGGAACAACACCAGCGCATCCGGAACGTGGGTGAAGGACCATATCCTGAACCCCGCCGATGATTTTGGGCCACCAGCGCCCTCGGTTACCATCACAAGCCCTGCCACCAGCACAACTGTTAACATTGGTACGAACCTGGTTATTAATGCCAGTGTTGCCAATGCCACCGCCACGGCGGTTGAGTTCTACAATGGCGCTACCAAATTAGGCCAGGATGCCACTGCTCCCTACTCCTGGACGATTTCGGGTATTCAGCAGGGCACGTATTCGTTCACGGCGAAGGCGTTGGTGAGTAGTGGCATCCTGACGTCGTCGGTTGTGCAGGTGACGGCAGCACCCGCCCCCAATCAGCCGCCGGGGGTGTCACTAACGTCGCCTGCCAATAGTGCCACATTTACCGCTCCGGCAACTGTAGCGTTAGCCGCTAATGCCAGTGATACCGACGGCGCCATTACGAAAGTAGAGTTCTACAATGGCTCCACGAAATTGGGCGAAGATGCGTCATCGCCCTATCAGTTCAGTTGGCCGAACGTGGGTGTAGGGACATATACCCTCACGGCCAAAGCCACCGACAATGGGGGAGCTTCGGCCACATCGACCGCTATTACAATTACGGTCAGTACTACGACGACACCGCCGACGAACCCAGCCGCCGATTTGATTGGCCCCAGTTGCGTAGCACAAAATGCAGTGCAGGTGTATGAAGTTAACCCCGGCAGATTAGCCAGCGCGACTGGTTTTTCCTGGTGGTGTAATGGCTCGACCCAGAGTATTACCCCGGTGCAGCCGGGAAAAGCTTCCTTTAACTTCGGCTCTTATTTCACGGGTGGGCAGGTGTGCGTGGGCGTCAATTATTCGGCAGCGCCCTGGTATGCTCAATACTGCAAAAATGTAACGATCTGTGCACCGGGCGTCCGCCTGAGTACTGTTGACATTGCAGACAACTTCGTGTTCCCGAACCCGACAACTGACAGGGTTTCGTTCGTGGCTGAGCGGGATATTCAATCCATGAACGTGGTCGATGAATTGGGCCGCAAACGATTGACCTTAGGAGCCGCCAAAGCCGGTCAGACCGTTACGTTTGGGGAGCAATTGCCGGCGGGCCTGTACCTGTTGCACATCCAGTACGAAGGGCAAAACCGACGTGCCGTAAAGTTGCTGAAGACCGATAAGTGAACTGGCCAGGTTTGGCTATATTTGCTTATATGGGAAATACGATGACAGCCCTCAACGAACGTCAACAGGCTCCCAACCGGCGCGAGTTGTTAGATAAACTCGAAGAAACCTGGGCGGATGAGCAACGCCGTCGCCATGAATTCTGGGCTGATGCGGACGACGGCGTAAAAGTAGTTTTTGCAGAATAGTATCTATAGCAGCCAGTTTCCCATCCATTCATACGTATAGCTTGAAAGCCGCCCTTCTGATTTTTCTCTTAAGTCTTTCTGCCGTTGTTGTTGCCCAAAAACGGATTCAGGTTGGTTTCAACAAAAACGTTGAACTGATAAATATGCTGGCGGTTCAGAATTCGGCCAGTTTGCTGAAAGACACGCTTACTAACCCCTGGTACAGGGAGAACAGCATTCTAATGCGGAAGTCGTTCTATCAGTTTAAGCCGGTGCAGCAACTGCCTGTTTTTCAGGCGTATCAACAGTTGGAGGACCGGTTGGGAACAGGTACGTATCTGCTGAGTTTGTACTACAGCGAAGTACCTCACGCGCGTCGCCAGATAGACCTGCCCGTTGTTCTTACGGAGGCCATCAGCCCCAATCGGGATTCGGTAGTGCGGGCACTCGATGGTTTCTTCGGCCAGCTTAATCAACTTTATACCACCCTTCGGTTTAACCAGTTTTTGACTGATAATCAGGCTGTTTATCAGAAAGCGCAGGCAGAGGTAACCAAAAATTTACCGGGATCTACGTTTATTGCAACCCTGGAAAACTACTACGGTGCGACCAAAAATGGATATCATCTCCTGATCAACCCATTTTTTCAAACCGGCTGGGGTATGGGCTGGGAAGTAATTTCCAAAAACGGAATCGATATTTTCAATATATCGTCGCCATTAAGCAAAGCAGTGATCACAACCGATGGGCAGGTTCGTTCGCCGGGCTTCGATAACCGTGCGGGCATCCGACGCCTGGCCGTTCATGAGTTTGGCCATTCGTTTGTCAATCCATTCGCCAATCAGCCTCGTTACAAAACCCAGATTGAGCGGTTCAATGCCTTATATCAGCCCATAAAAGGCGACCAGCAATACCACGACTGGCACACGCAATTCTGTGAATACGTCGTTCGGGCGGGTGAAATTCGGATTGCACGAACGATGGGCAACGAGGCCGATGCCAAAGCTGTTGAAACCCAAAATGCAAACTGGCGATATCTGCCGCACTTTGTTGCCCAACTCAAACACTACGAGCAAAATCGGAAACGTTACCCAACATTTGCCGCGTTCTTCCCAACGCTTCTTGCCTCACTATCTGAGCTTAAGCCGTAGCACAGGTTAGGTATTCAGCCGGGTAAAGCCTCCGTCGAGCGGGTAGTCGCAGCCGGTAGCGAAGCCCGCTTCATCGGAGCATAGATACAAGGCGAACGCAGCAATTTCTAATGGCTTGGCCATGCGGCCAATGGGTTGCGTTTTTGAGAGTTTCTCAAACATTTCGGCTTCCTGACCGGGATAGTTTTTCGCCAGGAATCCATCCACAAAGGGCGTATGGACCCGTCCGGGCGATATGCAGTTACACCGAATATTGTCCTTGAGGTAATCCTTTGCCACCGATAGCGTCATGGTCAGCACGGCCCCTTTGCTCATCGAATAGGCAAAGCGGTCGGACAGGCCCAGCGTGGCACCGACCGAGGCCATGTTCAGAATAACACCCCCGCCATGAGCCTTCAGGTGCGGAATGGTGGCGTACAAACCATTATAAACCCCCTTGACATTGATGCGGAAAATACGGTCGAAATCCGCTTCGGTCGTGGTTTCAACATTGCCAATGTGCGACACGCCCGCATTATTCACCAAAATATGAACTGGCCCCAACCCCGCAATTCGATTGATGACTTCGGTCATTTGCTGCTGGTTCGACACATCGACCGCGTGGCCGGTAGCCTGCCCGCCCGCCCCGCGAATGTCGCTGGCAGCGTGGTCGGCCTGGTCGCTATTCAGATCGAGAATATGCACCGACGCGCCGGCCTGCGCGAATGTTTGAGCAATAGCCAGCCCAATACCACTGGCTCCCCCGGTGATGAGGGCGGTTTTGTTTTGGAGAGAGAACATTGTCAATGAGTGAATGAGTGAATGAACGAATTAGTGAATAGCTAACGCCAGCCCGTTCCGGCGATCCGATTATTCACTAATTCGCTCATTCACTCATTGAAAATTAAAGTGAAACCCCCCGTTTCCAGGGAATAAAGTCGTCTTGTCCGAGTCGTTCGGCCTGGGTGATTTCCTCGCCCGATGCCAGCCGGATGATGTATTCTAATAACGCATCGGCATTTTCGGCAATGCCCTGTTCGCCGTCGATGATGGGGCCGCTGTCGAAATCAATGACATCGGGCATCCGGTTTTTCAGCTTCGTGTTAGTCGAAATCTTAACGACGGGGCAAATGGGGTTGCCGGTGGGTGTGCCTAAGCCCGTTGTGAACAAAATGACGTTGGTGCCCGAGCCTGCCATGCCCGTTGTCGCTTCCACGTCGTTGCCGGGCGTGCAGAGCAGGCTCAGGCCGGGCGTGGTGGCGGGTTCTGCATAATCGAGTACATCGGCTACGGGCGCGTTGCCTCCTTTTTTGGCGGCTCCCGCCGATTTGATGGCATCAGTAATCAGCCCGTCCTTGATATTGCCGGGCGAGGGGTTCATATCGAAACCTGAGCCAACAGCCTCGGCCTGAGCCGAATAGGTGCTCATTAGGTCGATGAATTTCTGGGCTTTGGCCAGGTCTTCGGTCCGGTTGATGAGTTCCTGTTCAACGCCGTTCAACTCAGGAAATTCGGCCAGCACGGTTTTTCCGCCCAGCGACACGATAATATCCGACAGGTGACCCAGCGTTGGGTTGGCCGAAATACCCGAAAAACCATCCGAGCCACCGCACTTCAGCCCAATCGTCAACCTACTGAGCGGAGCCGGCTGGCGTTCGAATTTGTTTATCTCGACCAGACCCAGAAACGTTTCTTTCACTGCCTGCGACATCAGCGCATATTCGGTGCCAGCCTGCTGCTCGAACAACAGCAATGGCTTATCGAACTTCGGATTCTGTCGTTTGATTTCGGTTGAAATCGTATCAATCTGCAAATGCTGACAGCCTAAGCTGAGCACGGTTGCGCCGGCCACATTGGGATTGTTGATGAAACCGGCCAGCAGCGAACCTAAGTAGCCCGAATCCTGCCGGGTTCCGCCACAACCCATCTCGTGCGTCAGAAATTTGATGCCATCCACATTGTTGAAGGGTCGATTGCGTACCGGGCTGTCTCCGTGCAGGGTCCTGTTCTGAGATTGATCGACAAAGGGCTGCATTTTTTTGATGACGTTCATGTCACCTGCTTTGTAAAGACTAAGCAGTTCGTGAACCTGCTCGCGGTAGGTTTCGGGCTGGGCGTAGCCGAGTTCGCGCTCAAAGGCATCTTTGAGGATAAGCACGTTGCGGTTTTCACAAAAAACCAGCGGCACCACTAACCAGTAGTTACGGGTGCCTACGCTGCCATCGGCCCGGTGATAGCCCATGAACCGGCGGTTTTGCCAGGAGGATACATCGGGTGGTTGCCAGGAGTAGGGCTGTTTTTTGTCGAGGCCGTAGTGGTCGGCGTCGTGTTTGAGGTTAAACGTCGTGATGGGTTCACCCCGCCGGATGGGCTGCGTGGCTTTCCCAACCAGCACGCCATACATGGTGACGGGGTCGCCGGGTTGCCGGTCCTGGGTTACGAATTTATGCTTGGCGCTAACGGCATAGGGTAACTCATAAACACTATTGTCGAATTCAATGTGCTCCCCAGCCGACAAATCGCGCAGGGCCACGATGACGTTATCGGCAGGATGAACTTTTAGCACGCGGGCAGACATCGGGTAAACAGTTTATTTTTAAAGTAAAGAGACGCATCACGCCTAAATATACCACCCTACTTAAAAACTTTAGCCAACGCTATTGCGAATGTGACCGCCAATGGCAAGTTTTGATGGTCTAATCCTGACTCTGCTCATGTCGCCAATTTCTGCAGCTACCCAAACCCGTTTTGCGGCTGAACGTCTGATGTCGATGGATGCGTATCGGGGCTTTGTCATGGTTCTGATGGCGGCTGAAATTCTGGAGTTCAGCCATTTACACGAAGCCTTTCCGAATAGCGTTATCTGGGCACTGCTGGCATATCATCAGAGCCATGTGGCGTGGGCAGGCTGTTCGCTGCATGACCTGATTCAGCCTTCGTTTTCTTTCTTGGTGGGTGTTGCCCTGCCGTATTCGCTCGCCAGCCAGATAGCCCGGAAAAAACCATTTCAACTGCAGTTAAGCCGGTCGCTTCGCCGGTCCCTGATTTTGATTCTGCTGGGTATTTTTCTACGGTCTACCCATGCTAATCAAACTAACTTTACCTTCGAGGATACGCTGACGCAAATTGGGCTGGGCTATCCTTGCTTATTCTTGCTGGGTAACGCAAATTTCCGAACAGGATGGATTGCCCTGGGCGTAATTCTGGTTGGTTACTGGCTGGCGTTTGTGGTGTATCCGGCTCCCGGCCCCGGTTTCGATTATGCTGCGGTGGGTGTTCCCACCGGACTGCCGGGCCGAAACTGGCCAAATCATTATACGGGTTTGATGGCGCACTTCAATAAAAACAGCAACCTTGCCTGGGCGTTTGATACGTGGTTTCTGAATCTGTTTCCCCGCGAAAAAATCTTCCTCTTCAATAGTGGGGGCTATGCCACCCTTAGTTTCATCCCTACGCTGGGGACGATGCTGCTGGGTCTACAGGCAGGCCGCTGGCTGCGGTCAGACCGCTCGCATTCTAAACGCTTGCAACGCTTAATCCTCGCCGGCATTATTGGCGTGGGGGCTGGCGTCGTGCTTCACGTAGCAGGCATTTGTCCAATTGTCAAGCGCATCTGGACACCCGCCTGGGTGCTGTTCAGTGGGGGCTGGTGTTTCTGGATTCTTGCTTTTTTTTACGCCATCATCGATGTGGCCGGTGAGCGAAAATGGGCGTTTCCATTGGTGGTTGTCGGTATGAACTCCATTGCTGCTTATTGTCTGGTCCATCTCATCGACAGGTTTATTATTACGTCCCTGTATACACACGTCGGCCACGGATTTTTTCGGGTCTTTGGCCCGGCTTTTGAACCGTTGCTGATTGGAATGAGTACGCTGGGTATTTTCTATGGTATTCTTTGGTGGATGTATCGCCGTAATCTGTTTATCCGTATCTGATTTTATGCTCACCGCCAACATCCTGAACCTGTTCGACCAAACAATTTTTTACGGAGAAATTGCCGTTGAAAACGGGCGCATAGCCCACATTAACCGACTTGGCCCTGAACGGGCGGGTGAGCCGTATGTGCTACCCGGTTTTGTGGATGCCCACGTTCATGTGGAAAGTTCGCTGTTGACGCCACCCCAATTTGCCCGGCTGGCGGTTGTGCATGGCACCGTTGCCACCGTATCGGATCCGCACGAGATTGGGAACGTGCTGGGTGTTGCCGGAGTTCAGTACATGCTTGACGAGGCCCGCCGGGTGCCGTTTAAATTTATGTTTGGGGCGCCTTCGTGCGTTCCGGCTACACCATTCGAGACCGCCGGGGCAACTATTGACGTGCAGGATGTGGGCAAACTCCTCGCCCGCAAAGAAATCGGCTATCTGGCCGAGATGATGAACTTTCCGGGTGTGCTGCATCAGGACCCCGATGTGCTGGCTAAAATCGCGCTGGCCAGGGCCGTCAATAAACCAGTTGACGGTCATGCGCCCGGCCTCACCGGCGACGACGCCCAGCGGTACATCGACGCGGGCATCAGCACCGACCATGAATGTTTTACGTATGAAGAAGGATTAGACAAAGCCCGGCGCGGCATGCACGTTCTTATTCGGGAGGGGAGTGCCGCCCGCAACTTCGATGCGCTGATTCCATTGCTGGCTGAATTCCCGAAGCAAATTATGTTTTGCTCCGACGATAAACACCCCGATACGCTGGCCGAAGGACATATCAATCAGTTAGTCGTGAGGGCGTTGAAGCAGGGCTTTTCACTCTGGCATGTCTTGCGGGCGGCCTGCCTGAACCCGGTTCTGCATTATCGGATGCCCGTTGGTCTGTTGCGTGAGGGCGACCCGGCTGATTACCTCATCGTTACGGATTTAGTCGATTTTCAGGTCCAGCAAACCGTTATCAACGGCGAGGTTGTAGCGCAGAACGGCCAGTCGAACATCCCGGATTTGCGTAGTGAGCACATCAATCAGTTTGCCTGCTCACCAAAAGAACCGTCCGATTTTTGGGTGGAGTTGACTAATGTGGTGAATGAAAAAAACGTATTGATTCGCGTCATTGAAGCCCTCGATGGGCAATTGATTACGAATGAACTGCACCTTGAGCCGAAACTCGACAATAACCGGATTTTGCCCGACATTGAGCGGGATATTTTAAAGTTAGTCGTTGTCAATCGGTATCAAAATGCGCCCCCGGCGGTAGGGTTTATCAAAAATTTTGGCCTGAAGCACGGGGCCATAGCCTCATCGGTGGGGCACGATTCGCACAATATTACGGCGGCCGGGTGCGACGATGAGAGCATTTGCCGGGCCGTAAACCTGGTCATTGAGGCACGGGGCGGTTTGTCGGCGGTGAGCGCGGGGCAGGGGCCGTTGGATGCCTCCCTGCGCCTTGCCCCGCGCTCCCTGCTTTTGCCATTACCCGTAGCCGGACTGATGACCGACACCGACGGGTATGAAGTAGCCGCCCGGTATACTGAACTCGATCAATTTGCAAAGAAGGAACTGGGTTCTACGCTTATGGCTCCCTTTATGACGTTGTCATTTATGGCATTATTGGTAATTCCAGCGTTAAAGCTTAGCGATAAGGGGCTCTTTGACGGTAGGAAATTTGCTTTTTTGCCGTTAGAACGTATAAAACAGAGATAAAAAAAAATTTTATTTAGTTACCGTTTTTAATTCTATTTTTTATGGGTAAGTTTACACACCTCAAGACTATTCCTAACCTTTACTTACCTCTCTCTACTTATCATGGCTCGCTCTCGTACTCAAACCGGCCCCGACGATGAAACCCTTTGGAATCTGTTTCGCGGTGGCGATGAAAATGCGTTTGCCCGGTTGTACCAGAACTACGTTCAAACTCTCTATCACTATTGTGCCCACTTTGCCACCGACCGGGCGTTGATTAAAGATTGCATCCATGATTTGTTCGTTGAGCTCTGGAAGCATCGCACCACCATCGGTCCAACGACATCCGTGCGGTTCTACCTGATGGCTTCGATTAAGCGGAAATTAGTTCGCCATCTGACTGCCGAGCAAAAATTAGTTAGTCAGGATGAAATCACGAATGGCCGACGGGTTGGCGATACGCTCACCGGCGCTGATCCTTCTCACGAAAATTTAATGATTGCTCACGAGGAAGACTCGTACATGAATGATTGCCTGCATCAGGCACTCGAAAAATTGCCCCGTCGCCAGCGCGAAGCCGTTCACCTGCGCTATTTTCAGAATATGAGTAACGAAGAAATTTCGGCCCTTATGCAAATTAATATCCAGTCGGTATATAACCTTATTTTCGGAGCGATGAGCAATCTCAAACGCTATGTTACCCTTGAAAATGTGTCGCTCTGACGCTGATTATTCCTAACCTCGCCTATGCCCGGTAGCCTTAGAAACTACCGGGTTTTTTGTTTATTTACAGCCATCGGGCTAAAACCCAGTGCCAATGATTTCGCATACATTGCACTGGGTTTTAGCCCAGTGATAATTGGCAACACCGCTCCGTTCGGGTAACTTCGCCGGATGAATACAGACTCAACGCCACTGCCTGAGCGGGTTCGTCCCCGCACCCTCAATGAAGTAGTTGGTCAGCGTAAACTCATCGGCCCGGCGGGTGCCCTTCGCCGGGCAGTTGATGCCGGACGATTGCCGTCGATGATTTTGTGGGGACCACCCGGCGTCGGTAAAACAACACTGGCGCTGCTACTGGCCGAAGCGGTCAAACGGCCTTTTATTGCACTGAGTGCCATCAATTCTGGAGTTAAGGAAATTCGGGATGTGCTAAGTCGGCCATCCGGCATGTTCCCGCCGGTTGTGTTCATTGACGAAATTCACCGGTTTAATAAAAGCCAGCAGGATGCCTTGCTGGGCGCTGTAGAAAAAGGCCAGATTACACTAATCGGCGCTACAACCGAAAACCCGTCCTTTGAAGTAAACAGCGCGTTGTTATCCCGTTGCCAGGTATACATACTGGACGTTCTCAGCCGCGAGGAATTAATTCAGGTTGTTGACCGGGCCATTGCCGGGGACGCCTTTTTACAATCGAAAAAAATTACCATCGACTCTTACGACGCGCTCCTTCGGTTATCGGGTGGAGACGGGCGTAAACTGCTGAATCTGCTGGAGTTGGTGGCTTCGGCGCACGTATCCGCCGAGCCGTTGGTTATTACCGACGAGGGCGTAACGACCGTAGCCCAGCAGAACATTGCGCGCTATGATAAATCGGGCGAACAGCATTACGACATTATCTCGGCGTTTATTAAATCGCTCCGCGGCTCCGACCCCAACGCGGCTCTGTACTGGATGGCCCGGATGATTGTGGCCGGTGAAGACCCGATTTTCATAGCCCGCCGAATGGTGATTCTGGCCTCTGAAGACATTGGTAACGCCAATCCAACGGCGCTGATTATGGCTTCTGAAGCGGTGCAGGCCATCCGCACCATCGGGATGCCCGAAGGTCGGATTATTCTCTCGCAGGTTGCGGTCTATCTGGCCACTTCGCCCAAGAGCAATACCAGTTATGTGGCTATTAATGAAGCCATTGCGTTGGCCGAGCAAACCGCTCACCTGCCCGTGCCGCTGCACCTGCGGAATGCGCCCACGAAGTTGATGAAGCAGATTGGCTACGGCAAAGAGTACCAGTACGCCCACGATCACGAAGGTAATTTCACTCAGCAGAACTTCCTGCCCGACGATCTGAAAGGCCACAAACTCTACGAACCCGGCCACAACGCCCGCGAAGCCGAAATCCGGCGTAGTTTAGAGAAATGGTGGGGAGAGTGGTATGGGTACTGAAAAAAAGATGGTTGTTTCGTTAGATTTGCCGTATGCTCTTACCGTTTGCCGAAAAAGCCCATATTGACGATCAAAAATTAGTTGGCTATTGTTTATCAGAGACACATACGACCGGAAAACATAAAGCCCGCGTATTTAAATCAGCCCTGGGGCTTACTGCGGTGGATTATCTGTTGCTTAAGGATTCGATTTTAACCGCAGTGTTATTGAACGAATCTCACTTTACGGGGACAAATCAGCAGGGAGATTTGTATGTGGTGGATTTTAGCATGACCCATCAACACAAAACTGCCGTTATCAGAACAGCCTGGATTATTCTCTTCGGTGAATCGTTTCCACGCTTAGTTAGTTGTTATATAAACGATTAAACCTGTAGATCATGGATGCCCCTGACTTATTAGACGTTGTTGTACTGCTCTCAGATATTCCAGCCGAAAAACTACGAAAAGGTAGTTTAGGGACTATTGTTGAGACATTTACTGATGGAAGTTTTCTCGTTGAATTTGCGGACTTGAATGGGGTAACATACGCTCTTCCCCTTTTGTCAGCTACTCAATTGATGAAAGTGTACCAGGAGCCAATTGACGCCTAATTAGTAGGCTGTCAATCCTGCTAAGTTGAAAGCCTATACTACCCGCGAAGCCGAAATCCGGCGTAGTTTAGAGAAATGGTGGGGAGAGTGGTATGGGTACTGAAAAAAAGATGGTTGTTTCGTTAGATTTGCCGTATGCTCCTGCTGTTTGCAAGGATATTCTGAGTTTAGTGCAAATTTTTAGTTTTATCTTTAAACGTGGTTGGTTGCACTTTTTCTTGATTGGTTCGATAACTTCGATTGTGTATAGTGAAATAAGATAGAATGGAATGACTGTTGTGCAATTACTCGAACTGATAAAAGTGCAAGTATAGCCTAATACAATTCGACCTCCCAATCTTCAAACTTTGGGTCAACTTTATAATTAGAGTCACAAGCAAATCTTATCCATTGAGCGGCTCTTCTCGTGGCATAGTTATCATTCAGCACTTTACCAGAGGTATCCATTTGAATAACGTTGGCATAAATGGCAAAGGCTTGTTCTACCAATCTTGCTTCTGTTAGCAACTCATTTCGATAATCAATATCTTTTAAAATATCTCCCTCACCAGCAACCCAATTGAGAGTTCCATTTGTCTAATAAAAGTCAAAGTGTCTTAAAGACCGCCTAAAATCTTCACTAAGTTGGACTGTATTCTCCATTCAAAATCTGTTTTATAATTTCTTACATGTTAACTAAGTCATTTGTTTCGGACGAAACTCAGTTCTTATCGCACAAAAACTACCACCGCACCTGCCCGTCGCCTACGACAACCCACTTCTCGGTCACTAACTTTTCGAGAGCAAATGGCCCGCGGGCGTGGAGTTTTTGGGTTGAGATACCGATTTCGGCTCCCAGACCAAACACCCCCCCGTCGGTGAAGCGGGTGGAGGCATTCGCATATACGGCAGCCGCATCTACTTCAAACAGAAAGCGGTCGATGAGGTCCTGATTCCGGGATAAAATCACTTCCGAATGCCGGGAGGAATACGTTTGCAGGTGCGACAGGGCTTCGTCGAACCCCGCCACAACTTTCACTGCACATTTGTAATCCAAAAACTCGCGGCCAAAATCGTCCGGCTGTGCCCGTTGCAAATTCGTATAATCAACTTGCTGGAAAATTTCATACGCCGTTTCATCAGCGAACACCTCCACGTTCCATGTGTTGAAATCGGCCGTCAACATGGGCAGAAAGCGTTCGGCGATGGTTTCATCCACCAGCACGCAGTCGAGTGAGTTACAAACCGACGGGCGCGACACACGCGCATTAACGACAATGGCCGCTGCTTTAGCCAAATCGGCGGTTTGTTCAACATACGCGTGGCAAACACCCGCACCAGTTTCGATAGTGGGTACCAGCGAGTTTTTGCGGACAAACTGAATCAGTGAATCCGAGCCGCGCGGAATAATAATGTCCACGTAGCGCGTGGCCGTCAGCAGTTCATTCACCACCGCCCCCCGCGAGGCTGGCCCGTCGGCGGGGAGCAGCGTTACGGCGTTTTTGGGGACACCAAATTCGGCCAGTACGCCCTGAATCAGCCCAACCAAATACCGATTCGAGAAGTCAGCTTCTTTGCCGCCTTTCAACACGCAGCCATTGCCCGACCGCAAACACAGCGAGGCTACATCGACCGTCACGTTTGGGCGCGCTTCGTAAATAACGCCTACAACACCCAGCGGCACGGCAATTTTTTTGAGTTTAAGCCCCTGCTCAATAGTCCGTTCCAGAATTACCTCACCCGCCGGGTCGGGCAGCACAGCCACCTCACGCAGACTTGTCGACAGATCGGCAACGCGGCTTTCGGTTAGTTTTAGCCGGTCGTATTTCGGGTCGGTCGTGGGCATTCGGTCGAGGTCCTTTTTATTCTCGGCCACAATGTCGGTAGTGTGAGCTGCCAGCACATCAGCTAAGCGATTGAGCAGGTCGGTTTTCTGGGCGGGGGTAAGCCGCCGAACGGTTGCGGCTGCCTGTTGCGTAGCCTGGAGGAGGGGCGTAATGGGAGTCATAATTACAAAAGTACAATATCATTGGCATTGGCAACCTCAACGTTTTGCTGATTAAGCTGTTGCGCTAATGTTTCCGACGAAATCCTGGCCCGTGCTACGGCCACGGTAAGTTCCTGTTCGTCTACAATTTCGACCATTTCGCCGGTGGCAAATTCGCCCAGTATGGCCCGAACACCCACCGCCAGCAAACTCCGCCGTGCCTGCAACGCCCGTACCGCACCCGTGTCAATTTGAATGCGTCCAACGGCTAAGCTGCCGCTCCCAAGCCATCGGTTTCGGGCCGAGAGGGCCGTGAGCTGCGGAATAAATTCGGTGCCCGTTTCGCTTTTTAACGCCCGGCTCAGACTGTCGGGTTCGTTAAGACCGAAAATAACAACCCGGATGCCCATGCGGGTCGCTAATTTGGCAAACGTCAGTTTGGACGCCATACCGCCCAAACCCAGGGCTGATTTCTCGGTTCGGACCACGTTAAAAATATGCTCATCGAAGGCAGTTACCTGTCTGATAACCTCACCATTGGCATTTAACAAACCTCCAACCGACGTACATAGCATGAGGGCTTCAGCCCCGAAACCAACGGCAATGAGCGTTGCTAATTCGTCGTTATCCGAAAACTTTAGCTCCCGATTGCTAACCACGTCGTTCTCATTGGCAATGGGAATCAGGTCATTTGCCCATAATTCCTCGTAGGTCTGCTTCAGTTGCAGAAACTGGTCGCGGTTAGCGAAGTGATGGCGTTCGCACAGGCTCTGTGCAATGGAAATGCCGTATATCGAGAAGAAGCGGGAATATTGATTAAGTAATAGCAGGTTGCCAACAGCGGCAGCAGCTTTGCGCTGGGTAATGTCGCCCCGGTAATCGCGAATTAACGATTTTCCGGCGCCTACCGCCCCCGACGACACCAGCACGATTCGGTAATGCGGATGCAAAGCCGCCACCTGCCGGGCAATGTCGACCATAATCGGTTCATTTGGCTCGCCGTTGGGTTTCGTAATGGATGCTGTACCGAATTTAAGAACAAGAACGGGTTTTGTCATGCGGGCAAAGATACGCACCGATCAGGCACCGGTAAACGGCCCGCTCAAACCTTCGATAGCGGTTCGACGGCTGGCGTAGCGAAACGGACTTTTTTGCGGAGTGCCGCTTTAAGCTGATTCAGATAATCCGCTTTGGGAATCTCGATGGCTCCATACCGCCGAACGTTTTCGTTGATGAACTGTGTGTCCAGCAGCGTGAACTGTTGTTGGCGAAGTGTCATAATTAAGTGATGAAAAGCGACTTTCGAGGCATTGCTGACGTGATGAAACATGGATTCGCCAAAGAAAGCCGACCCCAGCGCCACACCATACAGCCCTCCCACTAACTGCCCATCCATATACGTTTCCACACTATGCGCCAGTCCCATTTCATGCAATTGGGTATAAGCCATAATGATTTCGTCGGAAATCCAGACGCTGTCATCGTCGTTGCGAGGCAGTGAACAAAAGCGCATCACATCGGTGAAGGCCGTATTCGTCCGAATCTCAAACTGCCCCCGATTCAGAACCGGCCTTAGCGATTTGGCGGGCTTGTAGGTCGCAATGGGAATCACAGCACGCGGGTCGGGCGCGTACCAGTAGAGCGTACCGTCGGCGTCGGCCATCGGAAAGATGCCGTTGATGTATCCATAAATCAGGTCATCGGCCGAGAGCTTCTCCATGAAAATGTGGATTGTAGAAAGACAAAGATAAAAAATTGAGTGAATAGTTAGGGGGAAAATTGAGTGGTTTCGGCCGGTCGGATGAGTCAAATGCAAACCGCTCATTAAGGTGATCCTGTGACTTATGGGCCTTTTTTCGTCTATGAATTGATAAAAACGGATAAACTTAAAACCGTCCGGATGTTTCATTTACATAGACAATTCATGAAAAAAGTGATTTTTGGCCTGTTACTGACAGTAGCTGGTATGGGCCGTATTCAGGCTCAGAGTAACACACTGTTAGTTTATGGAAATGTGGGGTATGATTCCCAGAAGGCAGGTAATGCCAGGGCAACAGATAGCTTTAATTTTTCGCCGGGCGTAGGCTACCAATGGAATGATAACTGGACCGCCGGGCTGAATCTGGGTATAAGTAATGCCAGCAGTGGAACGGCCGAAGCATCTGCTTTTTCGGTTGGGCCTTTCATTCGGTATACGCAACCCCTGGCTGGCCCGTTTGCGATTTACGGTCAGCTTAATGCCAATTATTTGTCAGGTAAAGCGGGAAATACCACCCTCAATGGGTTTGGCGCAACGCTGTTTCCCGCTATTGGTGTGGATTTGAAGAAAGGTTTCGCCCTCAATTTTACCTTCGGTTCGCTGAGCTTTACGTCTCAGAAAGTTGAAGGCGCGCCAGAATCAACCACGAATTTCCACGTAGGTTTCGGTAGTGGCGCTGGGTTTGGCATTTCCAAGAACTTCGGTTTGAAGAAATAAAGAAGCTACAGGAAACCCCCAAATCCCCTTCAGGGAATTTGGGGGTTTCCTGGCTATTTCTAAAGATTGCAATGTTTGGTTTAAGTTGACGAGCAGGCCGTACTCACTTAGTTGGGTATGGCTTATTTGTTTTGTGACTGGAGCCTACCGTTTACCGGTAGGCTCCAGTAGCTAGCCGAACGTTGTACTATGGAAGGGGCAAATTTCTTCGCCGGTTGCCTGATTTTCTCATCCAATTTGCTACTCATTTATTCCCTTTCCATTAAAAATTTGCTGCATACACTTCTCAACCCTTGACTGTCGGGTTTTGGCTTGTTTAGGCGCCGAAAAGTAAAGAATGTATGCCCGTTGCCGTCCTGGCGTCAACGTATTAAACGCAGTTTTCAAGGCCGGGTTTTCGTTTAGTTTATGTTGAAATTCTTCAGGGATTATGAATTCTGAATTCTTTTTATAAGTCACTTTCAAGCCAACTCTTTCCACGTCGATGGCTTCATAAATATAAGCTTTTAAGCTGGCTTCCATCTCAGCTATTTCCCGGACATTGGTGAACCGAAGCTGGCGCGCTGCCTGCGTATTCTCCGTTTGTGCAATTAAAATTTCCCTACTATTATTTAACAAGGCACCTTTGACAAACAGAAGCGCGCAGTAGTCTTTAAACACATGTAGTAAAACTATGTTACGTTTCTGAAAGGTGTAACAGGGAACCCCCCACCGCAACTCTTCGGTCAGCCCACAGTCAAGAACGATCGTTCTCAATTGCTCCAGTTCTTCCTGCCAGTTTTTGGCTTTATTAAAATAAAAATCAACTTTAGGGTTCATTGTATTCCTTTATTAAAATTAACTGAACCAATTTTTCTATCCGCAGGCCTGAAATACCACGATACCACCGTCAGTGTTAGCAATAACAACGAAGGCGCTATCTCATTCAGGGAATCACCCGATGCGATACGTGAAAATGTCGCTCCCGACATGGCAAAGAAAAAGCCTGCATAAGCCCATTCCTTCACTAAAGGAAATTTAGGAATAAGTACGGCTACAACGCCCAAAATTTTCCAAATACCCAGTATTGTTAGCAAATAGCCAGGATAACCCAGTTGGGTAATGTTATCGACTTCCTTTTCCACTCTGAATACCTGTACTGTTCCGGTTGACAGCATTCCTAAAGCAAGCCAGCAAGTGGAAATCCAGTAAATGATTTTATCTCTCTTTGTCATACTGTTTTATTTTAATTTATTTACAAATTCCTGTAATCGGTTGTGTGCCATATTCATACCTTTAGCCATACCCATTTGCATCATCTGATTTCTGTCTGCCACTGATCTATATACGATATGCATGGTGAGTTTGCTGGTGTCATCAGTAAGTTCTTCAAATTCCAGGAACTCAAGCTGGACGGGAAACCGAACCGCCGAAGCGGGCGCATTCTCCATTTCAAATGTCCGTGTGATTTTTTGGCTCGGGCTAAACTCATGGATTACCCCGCTAAACCCATATTTGTTGCCTTTAACATCGGTTGTTTCAAATTGCCAACTGCCGTGCTTTTTATTTTCAAGTTTCAGTACTTTCGTCCCCATCCATTGTTCAACAATTTCGGGTTCTACATACGCTTTAAAAAGTAATTTCAGGGGCAAATCAAACTCCCGTGTTATCACTAATTCCTGTTTACCGTCTTCGGCTTTGATTTTTGTTTTTTGTTCCATGCTATTTAGTTTTATAATTTTTCATTATAGTTTCTAATTTGTTGAATCGGTCTTCCCATATTTTGCGGAATGGCTCAATGAAGTCGGCTACTTCTTTCATTTTTTTTGCATTAATATGATAGTAAATCTCCCGGCCGTTTTGCTCTTGTTCAAGCAATTCGCACTCGGTGAGTATTTGCAGGTGTTTTGACACGGTCGGTCTGGCCGTGTCAAAGTTTGAGGCTATTGCACCGGCTGTCATGGCTTGTGAGGCTACCAATAGCAGGATGGCCCTTCTTGTCGGGTCTGCTATGGCTTGAAATACGTCTCGTCTTAAATTCATTGCGTAGCTATTTGACTACAAGTATATGTGTAGTTATTTAACTACGCAAATTTTTTGCCATTTTTTTACCAGTTTTTTGCATTCCGTTAGCTACAAATCTGACCGATTGTCAGTCGTTAATTAGGTGAGGTTCATCGGAACGCCCAGGCAGACCCTGTTTCCGGTGTCAACGAAGGGCCTGCGTCAATTTCTTTTTTACGCGCTAAAGAACTGGCTTTTAAACCTACTGTACGGAGTCAACTTGTTTTTTCGAGTACTTAATTTCTGAAGTTCTATGTTTTCATGCGTTCAAACTGCCGCCAAATCAAAATAGTGTCATAACTGACTAATTCCAAGCCACATAATCTTTGGAATAATGCAGAACTTTGGCTCATTTACTACGAACCAACTGACTGTATATGAACGTCCCTGTCCAGTGGGAAGGTGTCTATCCTGCGCTGCTGACTCCCTTTACGGCTAATGACCAGCTCGACCTGCCGCTATTTGAAAAAAATCTACTCGCGCAGCTTGACGCGGGTATCCACGGATTCATCATCGGCGGCTCCTTAGGCGAAGCCAGCACGCTGCTTCAAGAGGAAAAAATGGAGCTTTTGGCTTCTGCATTAGCCATTTCGGATAAAAAAGTGCCTGTGTTGATTAACATTGCCGAACAGGCCACCCGGCAGGCCATTGTTGTCGCCCGCTTAGCCGAAGCCAGTGGCGCCGACGGGCTGATGCTGCTGCCGCCCATGCGCTACCCCGCCGATGCCCGCGAAACGGTTGCCTTCTTTAAAGCCGTAGCCGAATCGACCTCGCTGCCTATCATGATTTATAACAATCCGTTCGATTATAAAATCATGACAACGGTGGCTATGTTTGAGGAACTGGCCGAATTGCCCAACATTCAGGCCGTTAAAGAATCCACCCGCGACCTGACGAACATTACCCGAATGCGGAACGCCTTCGGCAATCGGTTCAGTCTCATGGGTGGGGTCGATACGCTGGCGCTGGAAGCCCTGCTGCTGGGCTGCGACGGCTGGGTTGGCGGTCTGGTCGATGCGTTCCCGCAGGAAACCGTCGCCATTTATGAACTGGCCAAAGCCGGTCAACTGGCCGAAGCACTGGCTGTTTACCGCTGGTTTATGCCTCTGCTCGAACTGGATATTCACCCCAAATTGGTGCAGTACATCAAATTAGCGGCCACAGCAACGGGCATTGGTTCGGAACATGTTCGGGCACCGCGTTTGCCGCTCATCGGTGCCGAACGCGAGCAGGTATTGCAGGTTATTCAGACGGCCCTGGCCAACCGGCCGGTGATTAATGTATAATGGGAAATGTATAATGAATAATGATGCACATTTCATGGGTCTATTCATTGTCCGTTTTGCATTAATCCTTGTTCATTGAAAATATGGCTGAATTTCATTTTTTCTGCATCGACGCGCATACCTGTGGCAATCCGGTTCGGGTCGTTACGGGTGGCAGCATCCCATTTTTGCGGGGTGACAGCATGAGCGAAAAGCGGCAGCACTTTTTGCGGGACTACGATTGGATTCGGCGGGGGCTGATGTTTGAGCCGCGCGGCCACGACATGATGTCGGGCAGCCTTCTCTACCCACCCACGGACCCAGCCAACGATGCGGGTGTGCTGTTCATTGAAACGTCGGGTTGCCTGCCCATGTGCGGACACGGCACCATTGGCACCGTTACGGTCGCTATCGAGCAAAACCTGATTATACCCAAAACGCCGGGCCTGCTCAACCTTGAAGTACCCGCCGGACTCGTGCGGGCGGAGTACCGACAGGAAGGCAAGAAAGTAACGTCGGTGAAAATTATCAATATCAAATCCTACTTAGCCGCCCAAGAACTGACGGTTGAATGCCCTGATTTAGGGCTGCTGACAGTAGATGTGGCCTATGGCGGTAACTTCTATGCCATTGTGGACCCCCAACCGAATTTTGCCGGATTGGAAGCCTATAAAGCCGAGCAACTCATCGGCTGGGCGCGAACGATGCGGGCACGACTAAATGAGCAGTACACCTTCGTGCATCCCGAAAATCCGACCATCAGCGGCCTGAGCCATATTCTCTGGACCGGAAAGCCGCTGAAAGCCACGTCGACTGCCCGAAATGCTGTTTTCTACGGCGACAAAGCCATCGACCGCTCGCCCTGCGGCACGGGCACATCGGCCCGGATGGCGCAGTGGTATGCCAAAGGGCAGCTTAAACCGGGGGATACCTTCGTGCATGAAAGCATTATTGGCTCGATTTTCAACGGGCGCATTGAAGCCGAAACCGAACTGGCTAATCGTCCAGCTATTGTGCCCAGTATCGAAGGGTGGGCCAGAATTCACGGCTATAACCACATCATTCTGGACGATGATGATCCTTACGTATACGGGTTTCAGGTAATTTAAAGAGCGAAAGAGTAAAATGGCACACGTTGGTATTGTTGGTGGCGGCATCATTGGCCTTTGTTCGGCCTATTACCTGCACAAAGCCGGGCTAAGCGTCACGCTGTTCGATAAGGCTCCCATTGCCGATGGCTGTTCGTTTGGTAATGCCGGGATGGTTGTGCCCAGCCACATTATTCCCTTAGCACAGCCGGGCATGATGGCCAAAGGGATGCGCTGGATGCTGAAATCAACCAGTCCCTTCTACGTCAAGCCGCGCCTGAATGCCGATTTGCTGCGCTGGGGATGGTTGTTTTACCGGCATTCAACACCCAGCCATGTTGAGCGGTCGATCCCTGTGTTACGCGACCTAAGTCTGCTCAGCAAAACACTCTATCAGAACTTGGCCGTTAATGGTGATTTGGCATTTGAATGGCAGGAGCGGGGCTTGCTGATGCTCTACAAAACGGTCTCTGCCGAACACGAAATGGCCGACGAAGCCATCGTAGCCAACCGGGCCGGTATCGACGCAGAGGTGCTGACCGGCCAGCAGGTGCAGGCGTTGGAACCAGACACCCGCGTCGCTGTGCGGGGGGGCGTGTATTACCCCGGCGACGCTCACCTGAATCCGGGCGAGTTGATTCACTCCCTGGTGGCGTATCTGCGTCGGGAAGGCGTCACGATTCTGGATGGCCAGGCCGTGACGGGCTTTGGCAAGACAGCTTCCCGCGTCACGTCCGTGCAAACAGCGCAGGGCGATTATGAAGTCGATGAAGTGGTCGTAGCCGGTGGCGCCTGGTCGCCAACCGTGGCGCGGCATCTGGGCCTGAACCTCTCAGTTCAGGGCGGCAAAGGCTACAGCTTCATGCTTCGGAACGTGACGAACAACGTGCGCGTGCCAGCCATCATGCTCGAAGCCCGTGCAACGGCCACACCCATGGGCACTGACCTTCGCTTTGCCGGAACCCTCGAAGTGGCTGGCACCGACATGACTGTGAACATGAACCGCGTGCGGGGCATTGTGCAGGCCATCAATCAGTATTACCCGGATATACCCGTCGAGATGCCTGCCGTTGATAGAGTTTGGCGCGGGTTGCGGCCTTGCTCGCCCGACGGATTGCCCTACATCGGCCGAACCGACGGATATGAAAATGTGGTGCTGGCGACGGGTCACGGCATGATGGGAGTAAGCCTCGGACCGGCCACCGGAAAATTAGTTAGTGAACTCATCGCTGATTCTGTTCAAAGCATGCCTATCGACGCATTCAGGCCAAACCGGTTCGGGTGAGTTTATTCCGTCAAAAATCGGCTACTTTTGCGCTACTCACTTTCATATTCCTCTTGTTTTCGTTATGACGAACGCACCCGCAAACGCGGCACCATCGGCCAGCACCGATTCGTTTCAGGGTATCAATCCCGCCACTGGTCAACCGTTGACCGGTTTTTTTCAGGAAGCTACCCCCGCTGAGGTCGCTCAGGCCTGCGACCGGGCCGCCGAAGCCTTTGCCGAATACCGTAAAAAAACCGGTACCGAAAAAGCCCGTTTCTTAGAGCAGATTGCTCTCGAAATCGAAGCGTTGGGCGACGAACTACTCACGCGCGCACAGGCCGAATCGGGCTTGCCACTACCCCGCCTGACGGGCGAACGTGGGCGCACAACCGGGCAACTTCGTTTGTTTGCCGAGTACCTGCGTGAAGGCTCCTGGGTCGATGCCCGAATTGACACCGCCCTACCCGACCGTCAACCCTTACCTCGCCCCGATTTGCGGCAGATGCTGCGTCCGCTGGGGCCGGTGGGTGTATTTGGGGCCAGTAATTTTCCGCTGGCCTTTTCCGTTGCCGGGGGCGATACGGCGTCGGCCTTAGCGGCCGGTTGCCCGGTTGTGGTCAAAGGGCATCCGGCTCATCCCGGCACGTCGCAGTTGGTGGGCAATGCCATTAGCCAGGCGGTTGTTGCCTGTGGCCTGCCTGCCGGAACCTTCGCATTAGTGCAGGGCCGCACAACGGCGGTTGGGATGGCCATTGTGGAGCATCCGGCCATTAAAGCGATTGGCTTTACGGGTTCATGGCAGGGGGGCAAAGCCTTGTTCGATGCCGCAGCCCGTCGCCCGGAGCCAATTCCGGTCTATGCCGAAATGGGAAGTACCAACCCGGTTTTCTTTTTGCCGAAAATTATTCAGGAAAAAGGAAGCCTGCTGGCCCAGAACTACGTCAATTCGGTGACGCTGGGGGTGGGTCAGTTCTGCACCAATCCAGGTTTGGCAGTACTTCAGCAATCACCTGATTCTGACGCCTTTGTGCAGGAATCTGGCAAGCTAATTACGCAAACGCAGCCCGCTGCCATGCTGACCCAGGGCATTCAGCGGGCGTTTACGGAAGGCATCGGAAAGTTAAGCGGGGCCGAAGGCGTTCGGGTGCTGGGGCAGGCTACGGCCGTCGACAGTTTTGCAAATGGCACGCCAACCTTGCTGACAACCTCGGCTGAAACATTGCTGGCGAATCCGACCTTAGCCGAAGAGGTGTTCGGGCCGGGTAGCGTGCTGGTCGAAGCCGGTAGCCGCGAGCAGTTGCTGGCCGTAGCGCGGGGGCTGGAAGGCCATCTGACCGCTACCGTTTGGGGAACCGACGACGAACTGCCCGGCTACGCCGATTTGCTGGAAATTTTAGAACAGAAAGTAGGCCGGTTGCTCATCAACGGCTTTCCAACGGGTGTGGAGGTGAGCCACGCGATGCAGCACGGCGGTCCGTATCCGGCTACTACCGACTCGCGCTCTACCTCCGTTGGCACGAACGCGATTCTGCGGTTTGTTCGGCCTGTGTGTTACCAGAATTTCCCGGACGCCCTGCTTCCCGACGAACTGAAAGCAACGAACCCGTTGAAAATCTGGCGGTTGGTCGATGGAAAGCGGGTGAGTTGAGCTGGTGAGGCCGTTTAGATTTTTGTTATAATAACCGAATTTGTCATCCCGGCGAAGGAGGAATCTCAACACATGCTTACTCCACTGGTAGGAAAGTTCAGGATCCCTCCTTCGTCGGGATGACAAAAACATCTCTTTTGTGACTCCTAAATACTGCCGGTACTTACCGCTCTGTTTGCATGAACTGCTTCTGCCTCTTATCTTTCTGCTCAGCCAACTGGGCTTTAGCCAATCGGCCAACTCACTGGCGGCTACAGCCGATACGGCCTGGAAGTTAGTCTGGTCTCGAAAGACCTGAAAACCTGGATCGACATTTCCGACAAAATTAGCTTTCCCGATGGCACCCGACACGGAACGGTGTTCACCGTCTCACAGGCCGAGTGGCGCAAACTGAACGAAGTGAAGCCAAACTGATTTCCTCCCATTATGTATCTACGCAACCTCATTTTCCGGCTGGCAGCCCTCCTCCTTTGCGCCTTCAGTCTGTTCCCTTTTACGAATAGCTACGCGCAGGAAACCCAACCCAAACCTGTAGTAATTCAGGTTGATTTGACGAAGGACAAAGGCCCGCTTAAGCCGATTTGGGCGTGGTTTGGCTACGACGAACCGAACTACACCTACATGAAGGACGGGAAGAAATTGCTCACCCAAATTTCGCAGTTGAGCCGGGTGCCGGTCAATGTGCGGGTGCATAGCCTACTGGTAACGGGCGACGGAACAGCGGCCCTGAAATGGGGGTCGACCAATGCCTATACTGAAGATAAACAGGGGAAACCCGTGTATGACTGGACCATCGTCGATAAAATTTTCGATACGTACATCGAGCGGGGCATGAAACCCATTGCCCAAATCGGGTTCATGCCCGAAGCTCTCTCCACCAAACCTCAGCCCTACCGGCACTACTGGAAACCCGGCGATAACTACAACGACATTTATACGGGCTGGGCCTATCCGCCGAAAGACTACGCTAAATGGAGCGAATTAGTGTATCAGTGGGTGAAGCATTCAGTTGACCGCTATGGCCGGAAAGAAGTCGAAAGCTGGTACTGGGAATTATGGAACGAACCCAATATTGGCTATTGGAAAGGCACGGTCGATGAATACATAAAATTGTATGATTACACCGCCGATGCCGTCAGGCGGGCCTTGCCAACGGCTAAAATGGGTGGTCCTGAAGTAACCGGTCCCGGCGGAGAAGGGGCGGCAAAATTTTTCAGGGCGTTCATGGAGCATGTTGTCAACGGGAAAAATTACGTGACCGGAAAAACCGGTTCGCCCATTGACTTTATCACCTTTCACGCCAAAGGCGCACCAAAAGTGGTGAATGGAGCCGTGCAGATGAACATGGGCACCCAACTGCGCGACATCGACAAAGGATTTGCCATCGTGGCCTCCTACCCGTCGCTGAAAAACCTGCCGATTATTATTGGCGAATCGGACCCCGAAGGCTGTGCGGCCTGTTCGGAGGATTTACACCCGCAGAATGCCTATCGGAATGGCACGATGTACTCCAGCTACACGGCGGCTTCGTTTGCCCGCAAGTATGACCTGGCCCAGGCGCATGGGGTGAATCTGGCGGGGGCCGTTACCTGGGCCTTTGAGTTTGAAGACCAGCCCTGGTTTCGGGGTTTTCGCGACCTGGCAACCAACGGCGTCGATAAGCCGGTGCTGAACGTCTTTCGGATGTTTGGCATGATGCAGGGCAATCGGGTCGAGGTGAAAAACGGACTGGCCTACGATTACGCCCGCATTCGGGACCAGAGTGTGCGGGCCGAAGCCGACATCAACGCTTTAGCGGCCAAAGATGCCAAAACAGCGTCGGTAATGGTTTGGCATTACCACGATGATAATCTTCCGGCGCCCGACGCGCTCGTCACGGTGCGGGTGCAGGGTGTTCCGGGCCAACGAGTCTTCCTCCAGCATTACCGCATCGACCGAAAGGTCAGTAATTCGTATGAAGCCTGGAAGAAGATGGATTCGCCCAAAACGCCAACGGATGAGCAGGTTGCTGAGTTAGAAAAAGCCGGGCAGTTGCAACTTCTCACCTCACCCGAATGGATGACTGTGAAAAATGGCGAAGTGAACCTACTTATGGCGTTGCCCCGCCAGGGCGTATCGTTGCTGAAACTTTCGTGGGAGTAGTGTCTGATGGGGCCAATTAATCTACCTGTTTCAGGAGCCAGAGATCTCGCTGACGTTCAGAACCAAATTGAAAATAATGATAGCCGAACCGCTGAAAACCCAGTTTTTCATAGAAGGCCAGCGCCCGCGCATTACGCTCCCAAACGCCAAGCCAAACCGCCCCGTAGTTCTGCGCCCGTGCCCAGTTGAGGCAATGCTGCATCAATAGTTGGCCCTGTCCCTGCCCAACCTGCGACTGCAGGAGGTAAATGCGTTGTAGCTCAATGGCTTTACCGGCCCGTCGGGATGGGGCAGGCATGGAGCGCGGGGGCGTGTGTCGGCGGAGTTTGGCATACCCAACCATTGTTTTGTCGGGTAACTCAAGCAGGAAAAAAGTGCAGCGAGGGTCAGCCAGTTCGGTTTCTATACCAGCTTCTGTAATAGCCGACTGAATATACTCCTCAACAAGTTCAACTGAGTTATGGGGTGGCCCAAACGCTTCGCGCATAGTGGTAATGGCGAGGTGGGTGAGCTGGGCTGCATCGGCAGGGGTGGCAGGACGGATGAGCAAGGAATGATGAATGATGAATCGGCCCGCCGAAGCGGATGAATTACGAATATAGCGCGAAATTTGCCCCATTCCAGTTTTATCCCAAAAGGAAATTATTCATCATTCATCATTATCTCCACGTGATCAACTTACGCTATCCGCTCGTGCTTGCTTCGGGGTCGCCACGCCGAAAGCAACTCATGACCGATGCCGGTTTTGACTTTACCATCGAAACAAGGCCGACCGATGAGACATTCCCCGACACGATGCCCGCCGACGAGGTGGCCGAATACCTCGCCCGCCAGAAAGCCGAACAGTTTCTGGCTGACGCAGGCAACCGGATTATTCTTTGCGCCGATACGGTCGTCATTCTGGATAACCAGATTTTGAACAAACCGACCGACGAAGCTGATGCCCGCCGGATGCTCCGTGCCCTTTCGGGCCGCACGCACCGCGTCCGGACGGGGGTAGCTATTTTGGCACCTGAAGGGCTTGATTCCTTTACGGACGAAACGACCGTACAGTTTGCGTCCCTGACCGATGAGGAGATTACGTACTACATCCGAAAGTGCCAACCGTTCGATAAAGCAGGTTCATACGGTGCCCAGGATTTTATTGGCTTAGTTGGCATCGACCGGTTAGATGGGTCGTTCTACACGGTCATGGGTCTGCCCACACACCGGGTTTATCAGGTGTTGAAAATGTATGCCGATACGTGATAATAGTATATCTTTAAGGGTTGCTTTCTCCATGAAATATGATAAAAATACTTCATTACACGCTACTTCTTTGCTTTTTTGCCTTCATTCCGGCTCTGGCTCAGGTTGTTACGACGCAGCCCACGTTCCCAACGGCCGACGCTGAAGTTACTCTGATTTTCGATTTGACCCAGGCGAAAGATGGTCGGGCGAAAGGATTGCTCGGCAAAACTGACGACGTTTATTTATGGTCGGGGGCGGGGTCGAGTGCAACCGGCGATGCGTTTCAGTTTCAACCCGCCGGGCAAACTGATTTCAACAAACCTTTTGCGCCGGGCAAAATGACAGCCCTTGGAAATGACCGATGGCAGATTAAACTCGTGCCGCGCACCTACTTTGGCGTTCCAGCCGGTACGCCAATCCGTAAATTGGGGTTGTTGCTGAAAAGTGGCGACGGTAAGTCCCAAACCGAGGATTTGTCCGTAGCGATCTACGACAACAGCTTTAATCTTTCGCGGCTATCTCCGGGTCAGAAGCAGTTTTACGTCGATGCCAATTCATTGGTGCTGGTTCGGTATAAAAGTTCGCAGGCAGCCATGTTTAGCCTGACGCTCGACGGGCAGGCTACTGGCAGCTCGACCGGCACCGATTCGCTGCGGGCCATGCTTAATACTGGAACTCAGGCCGGTTTGCAACGGACCGTGATTGTGAAGGCTACGTCGGTGAGTGCCACCGCTACCGCCGTTTCCGATACGTTCTTCTTTACGGTCAAACCCCAGCCAACCGTAGCGGCCCTGCCAGCCGGTTTGCAGGATGGCATCAATTACAGCGGCCCGAACAAGGCAACACTCGTGCTCTATGCGCCCAAAAAGAGTTTTGTCTATTTGCTCGGCGAGTTCAACGACTGGGCCACTAATCCGGCTTACCTGATGAACCGCACACCCGACGGTAACCGCTACTGGCTCGAATTACCCAATCTGCCCACTGGCGAAACGGCGTTTCAGTATTTGGTCGATGGCCTGATTGGCGTAGCTGACCCTTATGCCGAGAAGATTCTGGACCGCAACAACGACCAGTTTATTCCGACCAGCACCTATCCCGGTCTGAAAGGGTTTCCTGCAAAAGCGCAGGGTAATACGGTATCGGTGCTACAGCCGGGACAAACGCCGTTTGTATTTCAGAACACGACGTTTCAGCGGCCCGCCGTGAACACAATGGTCGTGTATGAACTATTAGTGCGCGATTTTGTGCAGAGCCGGAGTTATCAGGCGCTCACCGACAGCCTGGCCTACCTGAAACGATTGGGCATCAACACCATTGAACTGATGCCCATCAACGAGTTTTCGGGTAATGACTCCTGGGGCTACAATCCCATCTTCTACTTCGCGCCCGACAAAGCCTATGGCACCAAAGATGCGCTGAAACGATTCATCGACGCAGCTCATAAACAGGGCATTGCGGTGGTTCTCGACATGGTGCTCAACCAGGCCGATTATGAGTTTCCCTACGTGAAAATGTACTGGGCGGGCGACCGGCCATCTGCCGACAGTCCGTATTTTAACCAGCAGGCCACGCACCCGTATAGCGTCTTTTTCGACTTCAACCATGAGAGTACTGACACCAAAGCGTTTGTCGACCGGGTCTGTAAGTTCTGGTTGCAGGAATACAAAGTCGATGGGTTTCGCTTCGACCTCTCGAAAGGCTTCACCCAGAAAAATTCGGGCAACGACGTAGGCGCGTGGGGTAACTACGACGCCAGCCGGGTCGCCATCTGGAAACGCATTTATGACCAGATTCGCACGGTGGACCCAACAGCGTATGTTATTCTGGAACACTTTGCTGACAATGCCGAAGAGAAAGAACTGGCCGATTATGGTATGTTGTTCTGGGGCAATCATAACTTCGATTTTCGGGGAGCAGCTCGCCAGGGGCAGGGCGATTTTTCGGGCATTTCGTACCAGAAACGCAATTTTGCGAAACCGAATCTGATTGGCTATGCCGAAAGTCATGACGAAGAGCGACTCGTGTATGACCTGCTTCGGAACGGCCTGACCGAAGGTGGGTACAACATCAAATCCTTGCCAACCGCGCTCGAGCGGGCTAAGTTAGCCGCTGCCTTTCTGCTGACCGTGCCGGGACCAAAAATGATCTGGCAATTTGGCGAACTGGGCTACGACCTCTCCATCAACACCTGCGCCGACGGCACCACCGTGAACGACGGTTGCCGAACAGCCGCCAAGCCCGTCCGCTGGGAGTATTATCAGGAAATTAACCGTCGGAAACTGTTCAACGTATACAGTGAGTTGATTAAGCTGAAAACCACCAGCCCGCTGTTCAACAGCACTGATTTCACGACGGATTTTGGGGGCGTGGTGAAGCGCCTGACGTTGCGGTCTGCATCGGGTACGGTATTCCTGATCGGTAATTTTGATACCCGCACACAAGCTGTCAACGCGGGTTTCCCGTCGGCGGGCAAATGGTATCACTTTTTTTCGGGGCAGGAGGTGCAGGTAACGGATGCCAGCCAGTCTATTTTGCTGGAGCCGGGAGCATTTCATCTCTATTCGACCAGCAAACTGCCCACGCCCGAGGCTGGTCTGGTGCCGTTTGCCGTAGTGCCCAGTCAGGTAACGGCCCTTGCTGAAGACCCCAATGACCGAATTCTTATCTCGCCAAACCCGGCCTATGAACAAATCGTTGTTGAGTTAACGGGCAGCTATCGGGGTGCCGTAGAGTTTAGTTTGCGCGATTCGGGGAGTCGGGCGGTTCGGGCGGTTTCCGGGCGAAAAACCGCAGGTGAGTTGCGGCAACCGATTGATGTACAGGCCCTGCCCGCCGGAATTTATTTTCTGCGGGTGCAACAGGGTGAACGCCAGCGCGTAGTAAAAGTGTTGAAAAAATAGTGATTAGTCGTTAGTCGTCAGTCGTTAGTAACTTAGTGTTTAAATCCAACGGCTAATCACTGACGACTAACGACTAATCACTAACGGCTAAAATGAACCGACCTGGTTTTCTCATAGCGTTGTTGCTAACCACATTAACTTCCTGGGCGCAAATCCGGGTGGAGGTGGTGCAGTATCCCGCGCTGTCGCCAACCGGGTTGGGGTTGTTTTTGGCCAGCGACATCAACGGCTGGAACGCAGGCGACCCACGTTTTGAACTCAAACGCCAGCCTAATGGAGTTTATACCCTGACGCTGCCCGATTCGCTGACCCAATTTCAATACAAATTTACGCAGGGCAACTGGGCCTTAACGGAAGGTGATTCGATAGGGCGGCCCATCGAAAACCGGCAATTTGACCGCATAACGATTGTCAATCCGTCGCACATTAAGGCCACCATAGCGGGTTGGGAGCATCAGGTAGCCTATAAATTTGTCGTCACCGAACTACCCGCCAACACCCCGCATGATGCGACACTCTACATTGCCGGGTCGTTTAATAAATGGAACCCCGCCGACCCGAACTACAAACTTAAGCGACAGGCGGATGGTACCTACCGGATAACCGTTTATGCCTATCTGCCCCAGTTGGAGTATAAGTTCACGCGCGGCAACTGGGCATCGGTTGAGGGGAGCGAAAATGGTAAAATCCGGCCTAATCGGATTGTCACCCAGGCCGAAGCCAACCAGAAAGACATCGACATTAGCGTTCGAAGTTGGGAAGACCTCACCAGCACCTTCCAGTTTTATTCAATTTATGACCTGCTGATGCTATTCTCCTGCTTTCAGGGGTTACTGTTGCTGATTGCCATTCCGAGTATCCAGAATTACAACCGGATCGCCAACCGCTGGCTCGTAGCGTTGCTGGGCATTGTGTCGCTGTTCATTCTGCTGAAGGTCGTTGGCAGCTACCGCGACGTAGCCAATAATTTTCCTAAACTGTTGCTGATACCGGATTTTATCTGGTTCCTCTACCCGCCCCTTTTTTATTTTTACATCCGTCGGTTGCTGTTCGATACGGGCTTGCCGAGCCGCAGTTGGGGGTATCATTTTATTCCGGTAACGGTTCAGGTGCTGACCTATTTGCCTTATTTTCTGATGGACAGCAAGGTATTTCAGTTAAAATTGGTGGGGAACGACCCGACGCTCCGAGCCATCTTTCTAATTGCCGGCTTTCTGGCCCTGCTCTTTAACGTCGCCTACTGGATTGTTTGTCGCCGAACGATCAGGGCCTACAAAGGACACTATCAGACGAGCGTTGCCTACGAACAAAACCTACAGTACCTCAGCACTGTACTTGCCATTCAGGCCGTTTGCCTGACCTTGTGGGGATTTCTGTTTGGCATAGTGCTTCTGAGTCGGTTTGTCGTACTTGATATAGTAGCCCTCGCCGACCGCAGCGTGGATATCATCTGGCTGGCCTTCTCGACGATTACGTATTTTCTGGGGTACGTGGCCGTCCATCAGCCCGAAATATTCAAACTGCCCCAACCTCGGCTAACGCAGGACCAGCCTGCCAGTTTTTTTGAGGAGGTCGTTCACCCACTGACGGCACCGGTTAGCCTGGCCGAGTCGACATCGATGTTAAGAGCGATTCCGTTGGCGGAGGACACACGACCAGCGCCAGCTAAAAGCACACCTGACCTGAAACAGATCCAGGAAAATGTGGAAGCTTATATGCAGCAGAATAAGCCCTACACAAACCCTAATCTCAGCATTCACGAGCTGGCTACGGGGCTGAAGATGCCCCCGCACGTGCTCTCGAAGGTGATTAACGACGGGTTTGGTAAGAATTTTTTCGATTTTATCAATCACTACCGTATCGAGGAGTTTAAACGGCGGATGGACGACCCCCGCTCCAAGCACTACACCTTGCTTAGTCTCGCGTTCGATGTCGGCTTCAACTCGAAAACGGCCTTTAACCGGGCCTTCAAAAAGCTGACCAACCAAACCCCCAAAGAGTATTTTAACATGGTCAGCGACGAGCAGCCTTTTTAACCGTACCACTTTCAAAATAAGACACCTATTTTTCTGATTATAAAGTGCTCATTATTAAAATATTATAAAAAATACTCGATAAATTTTTATCCTTTGTAAAGTGGGACGACATGCGTTGATTGTAATGGTACTTTTGTCAGAATAAGTTGACTGCTCAGGCTAATGAAGTCAAGAAATTAGTCTGATTTAACCATTATAAACTAAGCACATGATGAAACTCTTTTCCGAAAGGTTTCGCCAGCGTAGTGCGTTGCCCGCGCTTCTACAACTGGCAGTAATTACGTTGCTGGCCTTCTTCGTCAGTCTGACGGCAATGGCCCAGGGACAAACCCTGACCGGCGTTGTCAAGGAAACAGATGGCAGCCCGCTACCAGGCGTAACGGTGCAGATTAAAGGCACCAACCGGGGTACCCAAACCAACGCCGACGGCACCTACCAACTGACCAGCGTCGCGCCGAACGCCACGCTTATTTTTAGCTTCATCGGCAAAACGCCCCAGGAAATTGCCGTGGGAAATCGCACAGCGGTGAATATTGCCTTAGCCGACGACTCGAAGTCGCTGAATGAAGTTGTGGTGGTTGGCTACGGAACCCAGCGCCGGAAAGACCTGACGGGCTCCATTGCCTCTATTTCGGCGGAGGAGTTTCAGAAGGGTAACATTGTCAATCCAGAGCAATTGATATCGGGTAAATTGGCCGGGGTGAGCATTACGCCCCCCAACGGCCAGCCGGGCGGTGGCAGCACCATCCGGATTCGGGGTGGCTCCTCGCTGAATGCCAGCAACGACCCGCTCGTGGTCATCGACGGGGTGCCGGTCGACAACAACGGCATCACCGGAGCCGCCAGCCCCCTGAGCTTAGTGAATCCCCAGGACATCGAAACCTTTACGGTATTGAAAGATGCGTCGGCTGCGGCCATTTATGGCGCACGGGCCGCCAATGGGGTTATCCTGATTACGACCAAAAAAGGCCGCCAGGGCGACCAGCTTCGCGTGAGTGTCAGCGCGTTAGGCTCGGTGTCGAGTATTATAAAGCAGGTGCCGGTGCTATCGGCTGAGGAGTTCAAATCGGTGATTAACCAAACGGGAAATGCGGCCCAGCGGGCGTTGCTGGGTACGGCCAACACCAACTGGCAGGACCAGATTTACCGGCAGGCCATCAGCGGTGATGTTAACGTGGCGGTAACGGGATCGGCCAGAAACATGCCCTATCGGGCTTCGGTTGGCTACCTGAACCAGAATGGGGTGCTGAAAACGTCCAACTTCAAGCGGTTTTCGGGGTCGTTTGGCGTGTCGCCCCGCTTTTTGCAGGACCATCTGCGGGTTGACATCAATCTGAAAGGCTCGATCATCGACAACGTTTTTGCCGATCAGGGCGCCATTGGTGCTGCCGTGTCCTTCGACCCGACACAACCCATTTACAGTGGTAAAGAGCAATATGGCGGTTTCTTCGAGTGGCTCGACCCGGCTACCGGCAAGCCTAACACACTGGCCACCCGCAACCCGCTGGGCCTGTTGATGCAAAAACAGGATTTGAGCACCGTGAAGCGGAGCATCGGCAACGTCCAGGTTGACTATAAGTTTCATTTCCTGCCCGAACTGCGGGCGAATCTGAACCTCGGCTACGACATTTCGTCGAGTACCGGAACCATATTCGTACCGGCAACGGCGGCTTCGCAATTTAATCGGGGTGGACAAAACAACCAGTATTCGCAGAGCCGCAATAATAAAACCCTGGAGTTCTATTTCAACTATGCGAAAGACCTGAAAAGCATTGCCAGCCGCGTTGACCTGACAGCCGGGTATTCGTATCAGGATTTCATTCGGGAAAACCCCAGCTATCCCGACCGCTTAGCCAACGGCAATGAGTTTGCTCCGGCGGGTGTTCCGTTCAAAACGCAATATACATTGCTGGCTTTCTTCGGTCGGGCCAACTATACCTTCAAAGACCGCTACACGCTGACCGCTACCCTGCGCCGGGATGCTACCTCGCGCTTTAGCAAGGATACGCGCTGGGGAACGTTCCCCTCGGCGGGTGTGGCCTGGAACATCAAAGAAGAATCGTTCCTGAAGAATACCAAAGCCTTATCGGCCCTGAAATTCCGCGTTGGCTATGGCGTCACGGGGCAGCAGGATTTGCCGAAAGAAATAAGTGATTATCCGTATCTGGCCCGCTACACCTTGAGCGATTTAACGGCACAGTACCAATTTGGCGATGCGTTTTATCGCACCCTGCGGGCTGAGGGCTATGATGCCAACATCAAATGGGAAGAAACGCAGGCCATCAACGCAGCCGTCGATTATGCGTTCTTCGACGGACGAATTTCGGGTAGCATCGATGTGTACCAGAAGAAAACCAAAGACCTGCTGGCGACCATTCCCGTACCGGCTGGCTCAAACCTGACCAACCAGATTCTGACCAACGTCGGTAATCTGGAAAACAAAGGCGTCGAGTTTACCATCAACACGAATCCGATTCGCAACGAACGCTCGAACCTCGACGTAGGCTTCAACATTACCTACAACGAAAACAAAATTACGAACCTGTCGAAAGTACCCAGCCCCACCGATCCGGGAATTTTAGTGGGTGGCATTTCGGGGGGTGTTGGCAACACGGTTCAGATTCAGACGGTGAACTACCCAACTAACGCCTTCTACGTGCTCAGGCAGGTGTACAATGAGTCGGGAAAACCGCTCGAAGCTGTGTATGAAGACCGCAACGGCGATAGCAAAATCACGATTGACGACCGCTACCGGTATCAAACGGCCAACCCCAAGGTATTCTTAGGCTTCACGACCCAATATACCTATGGCAAATTCAGCGCGGGTTTTGTGCTGCGGGGCAACTTTGGCAACTACGTTTACAACAACACCCGCTCGGGCAATGGAGCCTATCGAAACTTCACCAACGCGCTGGGTTTCAACGGAAACGGCTCGACTGAGGTGCTGACAAGTCAGTTTGTGAACAACCAGTATTTCTCGGATTACTTTGTTGAGAATGGCTCGTTTCTGCGGATGGACAATCTAAACCTCGGCTATAATTTTGGTCAGGTGTCGAAGCGGTTCCTGACGGGTCGGGCGGCTAATTTGCGGCTGTCGGCTACGGCCCAAAATGTATTTGTTATTACAAAATACAAAGGCCTCGATCCTGAAATTTCGGGGGGTATCGACAATAATTTCTACCCCCGCCCGCGCATTGTATCAGTCGGTTTGAACCTGGATTTTTAATGTAGCAGACCAGACCTAAAAGCCGGAGCGCCGGATCGGTTCAAAAACCTTTTAGGTCTAAGAAACAAAGCAAATGAAATCAATCAAAATCATAGCAAAAACCGGAATTCTGGCCGCGGTGCTGGCGGTAGCCTCCTCGTGTGTGGAAGACCTGAACCGGCAGCCGTTCTACGATGTTACGTCGGCTTCGGTGTATAAAGACCCGGCCAACTACAAAAGTATACTGGCTAAACTCTACGCCGTTCTGGCCGTGAGCGGGCAACAGGGTCCGGCGGGTAAGCCCGACATCAGCGGTATCGACGAGGGATTCTCGAATTACCTCCGACAGTACTGGAAAGCCCAGGAACTACCTACCGATGAGGCTGTTATCGGCTGGAACGATGGCTCGTTGCAGGATTATCACAACATGAACTGGTCGTCGGGCAATGAGTTCATCACGGCCATGTACAACCGGATATTTTACTTGGTGACGGCTACCAACGAGTACATTCGCGAAACGACGGATGCTAAATTGGCTGAACGGGGAATTTCGGGACAGGCCGCTACCGATGCGAAAACCTTCCGCGCCGAAGCCCGGTTTCTGCGGGCATTAGCCTACTACCACGCCATCGATATGTTCGGCAATGTGCCGTTCGTGACCGAAGCCGACGCCGTTGGGTCATTTCAGCCTAAGCAGATTTCGCGGGCCGAGTTGTTCGCCTACGTCGAATCGGAGCTGAAGGCCATCGAAACCGAACTGGCCGCGCCCAAAACCGCTGAGTATGGCCGGGCCGACCGCGCAGCCGCCTGGACGCTGCTGGCTAAACTGTACCTCAACGCGCAGGTGTACACTGGCACGGCCCGCTGGAACGATGCCGTTGCCTACAGCGCCAAAGTGATTCAGGCAAATGCGTATTCGCTGGAGGCCGACTACAACAAGCTGTTTCTGGCCGACAATAACACCTCGAAGGAGATGATTCTCCCCGTTACGTTCGATGGTACCCGCACCAAAACCTATGGCGGTATGACGTTCTTGGTTCACGCGCCGGTGGGCGGTAAAATGAGTCCGGCTGATTTCGGTATCAACGGTGGCTGGGCCGGACTGCGGACCACCAAAGCGCTGGTGAATCTCTTTACCGATCCATTGGGCAAAACCGACCGTCGGGCCATGTTTTTCACCGATGGGCAAAATCTGGAAATCAACGAAGTGCTGAACAAATTCGACGACGGCTATGCCATTACAAAGTATAAAAACGTGACGTCGGCGGGCAAAGCGGGCAGCGATACGGAAGGTAACTTCCCCGATACTGATTTCCCGCTGTTCCGGCTGGCCGACGTGTACCTGATGTATGCCGAAGCGGTGGTGCGCGGGGGCACGGGTGGCGATGCGGCAACGGCGCTGGGCTACGTGAATCAGCTTCGGCAGCGGTCCTACAAAGGCACAACCGGCAACGTGGCGGCTTCGGCCCTGACGCTCGATTTCATTCTGGCTGAACGCGGTCGCGAACTGTATTGGGAAGGCCATCGCCGGACCGACCTGATTCGTTTTGGGAAGTTTACGGATGCCAGCTATCTGTGGCCGTTTAAAGGGGGCGTGAAAGGGGGGCGCGGTGTTGAAGCGTTCCGCACCATATTCCCCATTCCAGCCGCTGATATTGTGGCTAACCCAAACCTGAAGCAGAATCCAGGGTATTAATCATTCACCCAGATAAAAAACAATCATGAAATCACTCGTCTATAACCTTCTGGCAGCGGGCATGGCTTTAGTGGCCTTCAGCTCGTGTGAAAAAGAAGAAGACCGCTTAGTGCTGCAACCGGGCAATGCGCTCACCATAACCCCCAGCACAACGACCGTTGCGCTGAAAAATGAAGATGCTGCTAAAGAAGCCCTGGCGTTGACCTGGTCGGCGGCTCAGTATGGCTTTGGCGCGGCTACCAACTACACGGTGCAGTTTGGCAAAAAAGGCAACAGCTTTAAGGATTCGATTGATGTGTCGGCCCTTAATGCAACTAAGCTTAGCGTAACCGGTGCCGATCTAAACCAGATGATGCTCAAATTGGGCATTCCGGCAGGTAGCGCCGGTCAGCTCGATGTGCGGGTAAAATCGGAAATCAGCCGCCCCAACGACGGGCCTTCAAACCGGATGTATTCGGCCGCAACAACCATCACTGGCACGCCTTATTTGGTTATTATTGAGTACCCGTCACTTTGGGTACCGGGCGATTATCAGGGCTGGGCACCCGACAAGGCACCGAAGATTGCGTCGGCAAAGAGCAATGGCGTGTATGAGGGATATGTTAATTTCTCCAAAGCCACACCGTTCAAATTCACCTCGGCCCCTAACTGGGATAAAACCAATTATGGGACGGGCGGTGCCGGAAAACTGTCGACTACAGGCGATAACCTGACTATTCCGGCTGCCGGGTACTACCTGCTCAAGGCCGATGTTAATGCGTTGACCTGGAGCGCTACGCCAACCGTTTGGAGCGTTATTGGTGCGGCTACGCCCAAAGGCTGGGATGCCGGTACACCCCTGACCTACGATGCGGCCACCGGCACCTGGAAAGTTACCCTCGATTTGAAACAGGATGAGCTTAAATTCCGCGCTAACGATGCCTGGGATATTAACTTCGGCGATACCAAAGCCGACGGTCTGCTTGAGTACGGGGGCGACAACATTAAAGTGCCGTCGGCGGGCAAGTACCTTGTGACGCTCAACCTGGGTGTTGGCGGCAACTATACCTACACACTGACGAAGCAATAGGCTATTATAAGCTATCGCTCACCCCAAGCCCTCTCCCCCAGAGGGTTGGGGTGAGCGATAGGCAGAATCAACTTTACCTTTCCCGCCAATGTCTCTTAGTACCAGCGGGCATTGGCGGGAAATTTTGTTTTTACTCGGTTTCTATATTCTTGATTATGCCTATTCTCCAACGATACATCCTCATCCTGATTCTATTCAGCACCGGAGCTTTTGCCCAGCCGACCGCCAAACCTACGGGGCAGACCGGTGTTCATTACGAGATTTTTGTGCGCTCTTTTGCCGATTCCAATGGCGATGGTATTGGTGATCTTAATGGTGTCACCAAAAACCTTGATTATCTGAAAGAACTGGGCATATCGGCCATCTGGTTGATGCCCATTAACCCCTCACCAAGTTACCATAAATACGACGTGACGGACTATTACGGCATCGACCCCGAATACGGTACGATGGCCGATTTTAAACGATTGCTGACCGAAGCGCACCGGCGAAACATTAAGGTCATCATTGATTTTGTCATCAACCACACCAGCAGCAAGCACCCCTGGTTTCAGAAGGCATCGGCAGGTCCGACTGGCCAGTACCGCAATTGGTACGTCTGGAGAACGCCGAAGCAAATTGACTCGCTTAACCTCGCTACCCGCGAAGCCACCGCCGACTCTGGCGAGCGAAGCCCCTGGCATGGAACCGGCAATGGCGTAACTGATGAAAAATATTACGGCATGTTCTGGAGCGGAATGCCCGACCTGAATTTCGATGAGCCGAAGGTGCGTCAGGAAATCTATAAAGCCGGGAATTTCTGGCTCAACGACATTGGTATTGACGGGTTTCGGCTGGATGCAGCCCGGCATATCTATCCCGATCAGGACGAAGCCAAAAATGCACCGTTCTGGGCCGAGTTTGGCCGTGCAATGGAGCAGGCGAAGCCAGGCGTCTACACCGTGGGCGAAGTGTGGGCTAAGGCCGAACAGGTGGCGCCTTATTTCCGGGGGCTGAAAGCCAACTTCAATTTCGACCTTAGTTTTGCCTTGCAGAAATTAATTGCACAGGAAACGGATTCGCTGGGAATTGTGGGGATGCTGGCGCGTAACCGGGGTATTTTTACCCAAACTAATCCGCAGTTTATCGACGCTACCATGCTGACCAACCATGATCAGAATCGCATTGGCAGCGTGTTGAATGGCAATCTCAATCACCAAAAAGTGGCGGCCTCGCTACTGCTGACGCTGCCGGGGAACCCGTATCTGTACTATGGAGAAGAACTGGGGATGCGGGGCCGCAAACCCGACGAAACCATCCGTGAGCCTTTTCTGTGGGCCGAACGCAGTCAGGACAAACAACGCACCAACTGGATGCGCCCATCGTTCAGTACCGATTCGACCGTTGTGCCTTTAGCCCGTCAGCAAACCGACCCTAATTCGCTTTTTGGGCACTACAAACGCCTGATTCAGTACCGCAACAGCCATCCGGTGCTGAACGATAACCTCAGTCAGTTAATCGAAACGGGCATCCGGCAGGCGGGCGTAGTAGCGTTTGTACGAAAGTCAGGCAACCGCTCAGTTTTGGTCGTCCAGAACCTGACTGGCAAGCCAATGTCGGTAACGTTGTCAGCGGGCGAGCAGTCATTTCAGAACGTTGTTTTTCAGACCACTAAAGGTGCATCATTAACGAAAAATACGCTGAGTGTCCCGGCTTATGGCTGTGCAGTATTGGAATAGAGTCTACATGGGCGAGCGATAGACCTCAGGGCACTTTGACAAAGTTTAGAACTTTGTCAAAGTGCCCTGAGGTCTATCGCTCGCCCTCTTCTGACCAAACTTCTTAGCTTGCAAACTCAACGGCTGCTTTCTCTGTTGGGCAGAGAATACCTCTTTTTCGACTGAATGCAATCAGATACTTCGCAGGCAGCAACCGGGCGTTTTCGCGCATCGGCTGACCAGTTAACCAACACTCAAATCGGTCATACGGGTGTTCATTACGAGATTTTTGTGCGCTCCTTTGCCGATTCCAACGGCGACGGTATCGGCGACCTTAATGGCGTGACGAGTAAGCTGGATTACCTCACAGACCTGGGCGTGTCGGCGATCTGGCTCATGCCCATCAGCCCCTCACCAAGTTACCACAAATACGACGTAACGGACTACTACGGCATCGATCCTGAATACGGCACAATGGTCGATTTTAAGCGACTGATTGCCGAAGCCCATCGACGCGGCATTGCCGTTATCATTGATTTGGTGCTGCATCACACCAGCATCCGGCACCATTGGTTTCAGGAAGCGGCCAAAAGTCCCGACAATCCGTACCGGCAGTATTATAAATGGTTACACCCCGATGAGATAAAAGCCCGCAAACTGGCTACCCGCGACATCACCGCCGATTCGGACGAGCGTAATCCCTGGCATTCGGTGCGGGGGGGGGCGTATGCCGAACAGTACTACGGTATGTTCTGGAGTGGGATGCCCGACCTGAATTTCGACCATCCGCCCGTGCGTGAGGAATTTTTCAGGATTGCCCGCTACTGGCTCACCGATGTGGGTGTCGATGGATTCCGGCTCGATGCAGCCCGGCATCTGTATCGCGAATCGGAAGAGCCAAAAAATCATGAATTCTGGCAGCAGTTCGGGCGCGTGGTTGACGAAGCAAAGCCCGGTGCCTACACGGTTGGTGAAGTCTGGACACGCCCTGAACGCATTGCACCGTATTTCCGCGGACTGAAAGCCAATTTTAATTTCGACCTGCGCCTGATGATTGAAGAAATCGTTCGGAACGAGGACGATACCGAGGATTTGGTTGAATTTCTGGCGTATGTCCACGGGGCTTTTGGCAATGTGAATCCGCACTTTATCGACGCGCTGATCCTGTCCAATCACGACCAGAACCGCATCGGCAGCTTGCTGAAAGGAAACATCAACCAGTTGAAAGTCGCGGCAAACCTGCTGCTGACGTTGCCGGGCCTGCCGTATTTATATTATGGCGAAGAAATCGGGATGCTTGGGAAGAAGCCCGATGAAACCATTCGCGAACCATTTTTGTGGGCCATACGCGCCCACGACTACCAACGCACGCACTGGCGACGGGGAAAATACAGTACCAGCCAAACCGTTCGACCTTTAGCCGAGCAGCAAACCGACCCCAACTCGCTGTTTGCTCATTATAAACAACTGATTCAGTACCGTAATAGCCACTCTATATTAAATGATAACCTCAGCCGGTTAGCGCAAACGGGCATCCGGCAGTTGGGTATTGTCGCCTTCATCCGGCAAAATGAAGCCGGGCAGCGGGCATTAATCGTACATAACCTCACGCGAAATTCTATCGAGGTGGTGCTTTCACCCGGCGAAGCCTGGTGCCGCTGCCTTGTTTTCGCGACAGGGTCGGGCAGTTCGTTCGTGGACGACCGCATTACGGTATCGGGCTATAGCTGTATCGTGATGGAGTGAGCAGCGGAAATCCGGCATTATTTTCCGGGTTAGCCTGTATCTTTGCCTAATTTTAGCCCTACCGCTCTCTCATGGCCCAATCTCTCAGCGTCCGCCATTTGGTGGGTATCAAAGACCTGACCGAGTCAGACATTCAGCTTATTCTGGATACAGCCGGGCAATTTAAGGAAGTCATCAACCGACCCATCAAGAAAGTTCCGTCTCTGCGCGACGTGACGATTGCCAACGTTTTTTTTGAAAATTCGACCCGCACGCGGCTCTCGTTCGAACTGGCCGAAAAACGTTTGTCGGCGGATGTAGTTAATTTTTCGGCTTCGGGGAGTTCCGTCAAAAAGGGCGAAACGTTGTTGGATACGGTCAACAATATTCTGGCCATGAAGGTCGATATGGTTGTGATGCGCCACAGCAGCCCCGGCGCTCCGCATTACCTCACCAAACACATTAAAGCCAACGTTGTCAACGCGGGCGACGGCACCCACGAACACCCCACTCAGGCCCTGCTCGACTCGTTTTCGATTCGGGAGAAACTCGGCGACGTAGCCGGAAAACGCATCGCCATTATCGGCGACATTACGCACTCGCGGGTGGCCTTGTCCAATATTTTCTGCCTGCAAAAACAGGGCGCCGAAGTGATGGTTTGCGGCCCTAAAACGTTGATTCCTAAATACATTGAAGGACTGGGTGTGCAGGTCGGGCATGACGTGCGGGCGGCTCTGGCCTGGTGCGACGTGGCAAATGTGCTACGCATTCAACTGGAACGGCAGCAGATTAAATATTTCCCGTCGTTACGCGAGTACTCGCTCTATTTCGGTATCTCGAAACAAATGCTCGACGACCTCAACCGGCCCATCGTGCTGATGCACCCCGGCCCCATCAACCGGGGCGTTGAACTGACTTCCGATGCGGCTGATTCCAGCCACAGCATCATTCTGGATCAGGTCGAAAACGGCGTGGCCGTTCGGATGGCGGTGCTGTATTTGCTGGCGCAGTTGTGAGGTCAATTTAAGGCTTTTTTCGTTATATTTGACCAAACAGCTTGAGCAATGGAACTGCAACTCCGCACAATGCACCCCCCGCGCAATCAGACGTTTAACGACGACTTTTTCTTCGCGCTGTGCCAGGCGAACGAAACGACGAAACTGGAGCGGGACGCCAACGGAAATATTATTTTTATGCCCCCTACCGGAACAGAAACGGGACGCTATAACGCCGATCTGTCAATTGAAATTGGTATCTGGAATCGCCGAACCCAACTTGGTTGTATGTTTGACTCATCGACTGGGTTCAAGTTGCCAAACTCAGCCGTTCGCTCTCCCGATGTAGCCTGGGTTAGCCGCGAACGATGGGACGCTACCTCTGAAACGGATCGGCAGGGTTTTGCCCCACTCTGTCCTGATTTTGTGGTTGAAATCCGGTCGAAAAGTGATGAACTTAAGGTCTTAAAGGAGAAGATGGAAGAGTACCGAGACAATGGCTGCCGATTAGGCTGGTTGATTGATCGGGCGGGCAGGCAGGTATTTATCTATCGTGAAAATGGCTCCATTGACATTCGGCAGGGCGCTACAGTTATCATTCCGGGCGAAGATGTTTTGCCGGAATTAAGCGTACAGATTGATTTGTAGGCAATCTGTTAAAGGCGAACAAATCCGCAAAACACACTGTTCTTTTGGCACCTACCTATATACAGATGCAACATCCTGCGTCTCTTACAACTAACGACTCTTACGCATGAAAGGCTTTCAATTTTCTGATTTTGTGCCGCCCGAACAGAAGGAAGGCAGCAACTTCGATAAACTGCTCAATATTTTCCAGCAACTGCTGCTGCTCACCTCCGGCGATGTGGAGCAGGCAATGGCCTGGATGAGCCAGCTTGACCGGCAATATGGCCTCACCGACGATAAATACGGCATCGGGAATTTCTTCGATGACCTGAAAGAAAAAGGCTACCTGACCGAAGAAAATCAGGAAGGGAAAATTGTGATGACGCCCAAGAGCGAACAGACGATCCGGCGGAGCGCACTCGAAGAAATTTTCGGTAAACTCAAACGCTCAAAATCGGGCGGGAACCACAACACACCCTATACTGGCACCGGCGACGAACTCAGCAGCGACCTCCGCACGTATCAGTTTGGCGATACGCTCGAGCAGATTTCGATGACCGAATCCATCAAAAACGCTCAGATAAACAGTGGAGTTGAGGAGTTCACACTCATGGAACGCGACCTCGAAGTAACTGAAAAAGAACAGAAAACGCAGACCTCGACGGTGCTGATGATCGACATTAGTCACTCGATGATTCTGTACGGCGAAGACCGGATCACACCCGCCAAAAAAGTGGCCCTCGCGCTGGTTGAGTTGATAAAACTGAAATACCCGAAAGACACGCTCGATATTGTAGTGTTTGGCAATGATGCCTGGCAGATTCAGGCCAAAGATTTGCCGTATCTGGAAGTAGGCCCATACCACACCAACACGGTTGCCGGGCTGGAACTGTCGATGGATTTGCTGCGTCGGCGGAAGAACAAGAACAAACAGATTTTCATGATTACCGACGGAAAACCGACCTGTTTGAAAGAAGGCATCAAGTATTACAAAAACTCGTTCGGGCTTGACCGGAAAGTGGTGAGCAAAACCCTGACGCTGGCAGCACAGGCCCGCCGACTGGAGATTCCCATCACCACGTTCATGATTGCCTCCGACCCGTACCTGAAGCAGTTTGTGCAGGAGTTCACGAAGGTAAATAATGGCCGGGCGTATTACAGCGGATTGCAGGGCCTGGGCAACATGATGTTCGAGGATTTTCAGCGCAACCGCCGGAAGAATATTAAGTAATGACAGTAGCTAACAGAAACCTGGTTATGTGGATCATCCGGGCCGCCGGAGTGGCTCTTAACCCTGACGAGGGCTTTTTTTCAAAACCGACAATACAACTACAGGTAAGCCATATAAACAAAGTCGGGGCCAGCGTTCCGACTTTGTTTTTGCTGCTAAGCATGATTACAGCCGTTTCTGCACAGACGCAGCCAGGCCAGGCATTGACCGACTCACTAAATACATATTTGCGCCAACTTCCGGCCACCGCACAAGTCAGCCTGTTGGTTAAGTCGCTGACCGACAGTAAGCTGGTAGTCAATTATCGCGCCGATGAGCGGGTTCCTTCGGCCAGTGTGATCAAACTGCCCATCATGCTCGAAGCTATGGAGCAGGCCAAAGCCGGGACGATTAAGTTAAACCAATTGCATCGCCTGACCGATGCCGAAAAAACCGGGGGCGATGGTATTTTGAAAACGTATCCAAATCAAAGTCGTATCAGCTACCGCGAATTGCTCCGGCTGATGATGGTCTACAGCGATAACACCGCTACCAATATCTTCATCAGCAAACTTGGTCGTGAGGTTATCAATAAGCGGATAAGAACCATTGGCCTGACAAAGAGCCGGTTGAATCGGGTAATGATGGATACACTGGCTGCGAAACAGGGTCGTGAAAATTACGTTACAGCGTTGGAAATGAGTTCGCTGCTGGAAATGATTTATCGGCATCAGGTTGCCACACCCGCCCTCTGCCAGCAAATGATGGCTATGTTGAAACAGAACAAAGACACGGCGACCATTCCGCGCCTGTTGCCCAAAGGCACGGCTGTCGCACACAAAACCGGGACGTTAGACTACGTTCGGGGCGATGTGGGCATTGTGTACACAAAGATCCCATTTTTATTGTCGGTGTTTGTCGAAGGCATTCCAACGCCGGAAGCCGAGCGGATTATTGGCGAGCTGGCATTCATCTGTTATTATTGGTTCAGTAAATTATAACTGAATCGTTATGAAAACTTCCCTTCTGCTTCTCTGTCTGCTAACCTCCTTACTGGCGCATGGTCAGCCGCTCCGCAAGACGGTAAAATCGAAAAGTCGCTATCTACTGGAGCAGTACGAAGTACTGACGACCAACGATACGCTCCGGGTAGGTAGCTATCGCCGATACTTTCGTGATGGTAACAGACTGCTGGAAGAAGGGCAGTATGACAATAATCAACGAACGGGCGTCTGGACGTTCTACGATGGAAAGGGAAGTCCTGAGTTAGTTTATGATTATTCGGCCCATAAGGTTATCACGAATAATCGAACGACATTAGATAGTACGGGAATTATTCAGCAAGAGGCCAAAAATGTTGTGGTGCTACTAAACCCACCGCCACTATTCCTGGCCAGCACCTATCAGGTAACTGGTATTTTGGTGCGTGAAGCAAAGCTGCCCATCCATTTGCAAAAGGCCGGAGTAACGCAGCTATCGTATCTGATAATAGCTACAGTTTCACCGGCTGGTGTGCATTATAAAGTTGTTTCTTCGCACACAGATACGGTTTTTCTGGCTAATGCCAAACAAGCTGCTTTGCTCGCCTTGAAGGATGTAAAATGGCTTCCCGGATGGTATCAGGGAAAAGAGGTTACAACTATCTACACACTTCCGGCCATTATTCTCCACAGTTTTTCGGTAGTTAGATAAGCCTGATGCTATGATAACCTTTGCTAACCGCGCTATCGCGTACTATAATTCACTGACTGCACCGACTAATCTGCCACCCGGATTGGGCGTTATGAATCCGTACCAACAGCCAGAGGTTCAACAGGTTGTAAGGGAGTTTTACACCAAATTTTTCAGTGATGCCAAGCCTCGCGTGTTTATATTGGGCATCAACCCCGGCCGGTTTGGTGCGGGTGTGACCGGTATTTCGTTTACCACACCCCAGAATTTACGTCGGTATTGTGGCATCGACAATACCCTTCGCGATACTGGTACGGCACCCCGGCCCGAACTGTCCAGCCGGTTTATTTATCAGGTCGTTGAGGCATTTGGTGGCGCAAACGAGTTTTACAGCCAGTTTTTCCTGACCTCACTTTTTCCATTAGCCCTGACGAAAGACGGGAAGAACTACAACTTCTACGACGACCGGGTAACCACTGAAGCTTTATGGCCAGCCATTACGGAAGCCGTCCGAACCCAACTTGATTTTGGCTGTAGCCAACGCATAGCCGTGTGCTTAGGCCGGAAAAACGAAACCTATCTGCGCCGGCTGAACGAGCAGCAGGGCTTCTTCGGGAAAATCGTCACGCTCGATCATCCCCGCTACATTCTTCAGTACCGAAGCCGGGATAGCAAAACGTATCTGGAGCTTTATATCAAAACCCTGGCCGACTGCCTGTCCAATTAAGTCAGCACAGCAAAAAGCAGCCCCACACGGCGAGGGACTGCTTTTTGCTGTGGATAGAAACGAATCTTAAGCCCGTTTAAATTCGATGGTCGTCGTGTAGGTTTCTTTCACGCCGTCGCCGTCAATGTCATCCTGCTCCTGAATGCTCCAGGCCATTGTGCTGCCGTTCACGACAAGATCGTAGGTCTGCACGCCGTCAGTGTCGGTAAGCGTCAATTTCGTGCCGTTAACCTTCCAGGTAGCGTTATTGGAAGCTGGATTGTACTCATCAGCGCCCCCCGACTGGCATTTGGGTGATTGGGCGCCAGTTACTTTACCATTGCTGTTGAAGGTGATCTTGGTGTCGGTCAGGCAGGCAACCGCATCAGCCCCTGCATATTGTTTGATTAGGTCAAGATAGTCTTCCGTTTGATTACCTTCGGATAACTTCATGCCCGAAATTTTCCAGCTCCCTTCAATCGAGTTTGGCATGATAACATCAGCGGCACCGCCCTCTTTCTTACAACTACCAAACCAGAGTGGCATGGCGACAACTAACGCCCAGGCCAGAAAACGGCCAACATTCATCATTTTCATGGAAGTAAAGTGATTTGATTGAGTTTTGTTTTTTGTTCGATGCAAAGGTATTAGGCCGGATGGGCATCGGCAGGGGTGGGCTGTCCAAACAGTAAAATAGGCTGGATGAACTGTCATAGTGCGGGTGTGAAACCGCTTTCAATTCGTTCCGAAGAAGCAACTGCTCCCGCAGAAAGTCCCCAGAATGAACACGCTGCTCATAAAAAAATCCCGGCTGTTGAAGCCGGGAATGTAAACCAAAACGATAAAAAGCCGATCGCCATTGTAGGCTATGTTTTTAGTAATTCAATCGTCAGTGTGTACGTTTCAGGCTTACCATCGCCGTTGGTATCTTCCTGCCTTTGCTGGATTAATTTGAGTACATTGCCTGTAATAACAACTGTATAAACATCCGTCCCCGTGCTACTGACTGTGGTGAGTTTATCACCCGCTAACTTCCAGGTTGCGCTACCATCAATTGGAGCCTGACTGTTAATCGCTGCATCGCATTTAGCGCCGGGTATAGACGTAGCTTTCCCATCTGCCGAAAAGATTAATTTTGTTTCAGTAAGACAACTCACGGCATCCGCTCCTGCATTAGTTGGCAACGACCGTAAAAAACCTAACAGATCAGTTATTGGCTGCCCAAACCCGAAAATATCATAACCCGGATTTACCGTATACGTGGTCATTTTCCAGGTTCCAACAATAGAGGCCGAAGTTGGCGTTACAGCATCATCGCTGCTTTTCTGACAGCTACTAAACCAAAGCGGCATGACCACTACTAACGCGTAAGCCACTGAATGGGCTAAGTTCAATTTTTTCATTTAACTTGTTTATAGGATTGGAGACTACAATTAGTCGTTTCAAAAGTAACAGATTTATAAATAATGGCCTATTAACATTAGTCAAGTAAGGTTATTATGTTTATACAGGAAGCCCCAAAAAACAACTTGTTGTGAGTTGTTTTTTGGGGCCTGGCCGACCAAAAGGCGGTCTGTCTTATACTAAGTCTATTGTTTCTTCAGGTCCATTGTGTAGGTATATGTGGTTTTGGTCCCTTTGTTTTCATAATCGGCCTGTCCCTGCCATTGCACCTGCAATGTAGCCCCGGTACTCAAAACAGCATATTCCGTTTTGGAGGCATCACTTTTCGTAACGGTCAATTTCGTGCCATTAAGGACCCATTTACTCGACGCATCAATACCCGTAATCATGCTGGCAGGTACCGCGCTTTTCTGACAGGAGGCTGGATTGTCGGTTGTCACATCACCCCCTGTTTTAAACGTAACCGTAAGGTCACTCAGGCAACTGGTTCCTAAAACGAGGGGCGCGACGCCCAGCAAATCCTCGAACTGCCCCAGCAATTTAGGGCTTGCTTTAAGCGCGGTGATTTTGTAGTTCCCTTCAACCGTTGTTGGTGTCGGTTGTGCGCCAGGGTCATCTTCTTTTTTGCAGCTATCCAACCATACGGATAGGGCTATCATCAGGGCGAAGGAGAGAAGACGGGGTAAGAGCAGTTTTTTCATCAGGTTTGCGTATACGAGGTGATTGATTAAGTTCGACTAAAGACAAATAAGCCTACAAATAAAGTGAGTTCCTGAATTGAATCACTTAGAGACTGTCTAAATTTTGTGAACTTGCTTTATTCGATTGTCCCCGTTGCTGTGTCCTCACAGCAACCTACGCGTCAGCCACTGTTTAGCCTACCGGGGAGGTTGCTGTGAGGACACAGCAACGGGAATCCACAGGTAATTTTAAGAAATTTAGACAGCTTCTTAAATCTGTTGCACATTTTACGATACGACCGCTTCCTCACCGGGGAAGTATAGAGGTAGCTTTTATTGCTTTCCAAATTTAACCAATAGGCACCGTATCGAACAGAAAATAAGTGCAGAAACAGCTAAAAAATAAGCCGTTGTAGAATAGGTCACCGGGGCTTTTAGAAGGTGTAGGGTCCTGATGAATGGCATGTGTATAAACGAACAACTCTATACCTTTACAGCGTCAATAAATTATCGCTTCCCTTATGCTCATAACCACTACTCCCAACATTGAAGGTAAACGCATCACGCAATACATCGGCTTAGTCAATGGCGAAGCCATCATTGGGGCTAATATCGTAAAGGATTTTTTCGCCAATATTCGCGATGTAGTTGGCGGGCGTTCGGGGGCCTACGAACAGGGGCTGCGCGAAGCCAAGAGCATTGCTATCAAGGAAATGATTGACCAGGCTACCCGACTTGGCGCCAATGCCGTTATCGGCGTCGATTTAGATTACCAAACCATTGGCGGCAGCGGCTCTATGCTCATGGTGAGCGCCAACGGCACAGCGGTAATGATGGAGTGAATAATGTAGAATGTAGAATGAATAATGAAATGACACTACCCTCATTCTACATTCTACATGATTCATTAAATCAATATCGATCCTGGTCTTCATCCTCATCTTGTTCGCCGAAGCGGGTGCCGGGGTTGAACATCGAGCCGAGCAGGTCTTTGAACGACAGACCTGTATCCATTGCTTTCTTGCCCACTAATGAATGTTCGGCTAAGCCGTGCAGGGCAAACTCCATCATGAACAGTTTTTCGGCCTTGCCCATCCGGGGGTGAAACTGATCGACTACATCATCGAGGCCGTCGATGGTGCGGAGCCGGGCTTCGTAGTCCCGGTTAGTCAGGTCGTTCAGGATATCCATCGTGTTGCCATCGCCAAACCAGTCGGTAATTTTCTTGTAGGGATTGCCCCGCTTGTCTTTCTTGGCTTTCTCCGGGTTGGGGAAGTATGCTAAAAACTGGTTCCGAATGGCTTTACCGATCAGGTTTTGCGCCACAATGACCGGCCCCTCGACCTCACCTTCGTAGACCAGCTCAACCTTGCCACAGATGGCCGGTACGACCCCATACAGATCGGCAATGCGAACGTAGGTTTCTTTCTCGCCGTTGAGCAAGGCCCGCCGTTCGGCCGATGACAGCAGGTTTTCGTAGGCCGAAATGGTCATACGCGCCGAAACCCCGCTTTTTGAATCGACATATTCGCTTTCGCGAGCTTCGAGTGCTACCTGCTCAATCAGGTCGGCGATTAGATCATTGGTTTTCACCAGCCCTTTCTGTTCGGTTTTCACGACTGCTTCCTGCATCGTAATCTTCTTCCCAATTTCAATCGACTTTGGGTAGTGCGTCACAATCTGCGAGTCGATCCGGTCTTTCAGGGGTGTCACAATGCTGCCCCGGTTGGTGTAATCTTCCGGGTTGGCCGTGAATACAAACTGAATATCGAGTGGCAGCCGAAGTTTGAACCCACGAATCTGAATATCGCCCTCCTGCAAAATATTGAACAGCGACACCTGAATACGGGCCTGCAAATCCGGTAGTTCGTTAATAACGAAGATGCCGCGATGCGAGCGGGGAATCAGGCCAAAGTGAATGGTTCGTTCGTCGGAGTACGGCAGTTTAAGCGTTGCGGCTTTGATCGGGTCCACATCGCCGATCAGATCCGCTACCGACACATCGGGTGTCGCCAGCTTTTCGGTATAGCGGTCGCTGCGGTGCATCCACGAAATAGGGGTGGCATCTCCTTTTTCAGCAATCAAATCCAGCGCAAAACGCGAGAGCGGTTGCAGCGGATCGTCGTTCAGTTCAGACCCGGTCACGACCGGAATGTATTCGTCTAACAGATTGACCATCAGCCGCGCAATTCGGGTTTTAGCCTGGCCGCGCAGCCCCAGTAAATTGATATGGTGCATCGACAGAATAGCCCGTTCCACATCGGGAATCACGGTATCTTCGTAGCCCCAGATTCCCGGAAATACAACCTCCTTCTCTTTGATTCGCTCAATCAGATTGTCCCGTAATTCCTGCTTGATTGGACGAGACTGGTACCCGGCGGCTTTCAATTCGCCAAGTGTGGTTATCGTAAGTAATTTTGATGTTTTCAGGCTGCGGTAAGTCATTTGTGCTTAATGAATAATGTATAATGAACAATGAAAAATGAGGAATAATCAGGGCAAACACATTATCCATTACTCATTATACATTATCCATTCTGCTAACAGGCTTTTGAGGAAAATGGTTTTTAGACGGCCAAATTGACTAATTTTGCTCAGTATGCGTCGGGTATCGTGCCCCGTTGCCGTTATGAAATCGACAGTATCACTTTTCTTCCTCTTTCTTGTATTTCCTGGTGTATGGAGTTGCCGGGTGCAGAACAGTCCGCCAGAATTAGTCAGTTTATCTGTCAGTCAGGCACTGGTCGATAAGCCCGTTACCCTAACCGGTTATCAGTTCGGCTCCGACCCGGTCGTAACAGTTGGTGTTGCTACATCGGCCGTAACCGCCCCCATCATCAGCCACGATGAAACGACCATTCAGATAACCGTGCCGCGCGTTGCCCCCGGCCGAACGCAAATTCGTGTTCAGACCGAAGAGGGTACTTCCGATCCATTGCCGTTTACGATTATACAGCCAACGCCTATATTAGCCACCATTACACCCGGTAATGGACTTCCGGGAACCGTAGTCGTTCTAACCGGCGATTACCTGAACCAGATTAAACGGGTTCGATTTGATAACATCGACGCGGAAATACGGGACAGTACGGCGCAAAGACTCACGATTGTTGTCCCGCCCAACGCGCCACGTGGCCCATTGCCCGTTGCCATCGAAACCACGGGGGGCGAGTCGATTAGCCGGTTTATCGTTGCCGGTACCCCCCAGATTACCAGTGTGTCTCCCGTGCGAACAAAACCCGGCACGGAGTTAGTGATACAGGGAAAAAACCTGACGGATGGTATCGTGTATGTTAATGGGTTAGTCACCAACAAAGCCCTCACAACCGTGAAAGATACCGAAATTCGGACAATCATTCCCGAAACAGCCACCTCAGGTCGTGTAGCGGTGAGAGTCTTCGACGAACTGGTAGCTACCAGCGCCGACACCGTCAAAATTTTCCAGCCGCCTTTTATCGCCCATTTGCGCGAACAGGACGGCATTGCGGGCGATAAATTGATTGTAGAAGGGCGTAACCTGCGCGATATTTCAACCGTAACGATTGGTTCGGTTAGTACGTCATTTCGGGTATTGAGCGATACGGAAATCGAAGTTGTTGTGCCTGCGCTGCCCGCATCGGGGCCTGTAACCGTTTCGGCCAGTGGCATTGGTGGAAGCACCACGGGCACGGAGTCTTTCTTTTTTTATTTGCCACCATCCAACCTGGTTGTCACGCCTAATCGACAGTTGCGTGGGCGTCCACTTACCGTTTCGGGCAAAAATCTTTACCGCATCACCGACGTTCGGGTTAATGGTATTCCGGTGCCCATCACCAGCCGCAACGAAGGGTTCGACCTGCTGGTTGGTACGCCCGAAACGGCTACCACCGGCCCAATCACGGTGAGCAGCCGGGCTGGAACGGCATCGACCGCTGTGCCTCTGACGGTGGTGCAGAAAGCGGTTGTGTCGTCTATTATACCGATGAAGGCCCGGCCTGGTGAACGCATTGTGTTGCAGGGCGATTTTCTGCTGAACGCTCAGATTTTCTTTACCGGCGCACCTATAGCTGCCGCCGATGGGGGTAAAATCACGGATACCGAACGCTGGGTGCTGGTGCCGGCAGGGGCGCAGACTGGTCCGCTGCGGGTCGTTAACGAAACAAATGTTGAGGTAACGACAGTCCCATTTACGGTTCTCCGACTGGCAGCCAACGTCGATTTCTCGCCGAAGTCCGCTAAGGTTGGTGAGGAACTGATTGTGACAGGGCAAAACCTGGCTTCTGTTCAGGAAGTTCGGTTTAACAATGGCCTGTCGGCGCCCGCTACGTTTATTCTGGAGGGAGCAACCCTGCGGGTGACGGTACCGACCGGGGCCATTAACGGGCAACTCTGTTTGACAAACGATGCCGGAACAGTTTGCACCACGGGTACGTTTACGGTGGCCAAGTAGAGCCGCCATACGTTGCGGCTCTATGATACCAACTGCCTCACCAGCACTTCATTAATCCTGATATAACTTTCGTGGGTCCAGCCTGCCACATGGGGTGTAAGCACAACCCGGTCCGACTGGCGAAGGTAATCGAAGGCAGATTGCTGGTCGGGCGTAAGCTTGGTTAATTTCTCGTTTTCAAGGACATCTAAGCAAGCCCCGCGAATTTTCCCGCTTTCCAGCCCGCGAACCACGGCCGCCAGCGATGCAATTTCGCCCCGCGCAATGTTTATCAGATAAAATGGTTTCGCGAAGCTGGCAATAAAGGCATCGTCAATCAGCATCCGGGTCTGGTCGGTAAGTGGAATATGGAGACTGAGTACATCGGCCTGGGCCTTGATTTGTTCCAGGGCGGCTTCTTCGGCTAAATTGTCGCCGTAGTTCGTCAGGAATTTGTCGTAGGCCAGCACCCGACAGCCGAAACCACGAAGCCGCTGGGCCGTTGCCCGACCATTGTTGCCATACCCAATCAGGCCAACGGTCAGGCTGCCGAGTTCGTAGCCCCGGTTGCCTTCCCGATCCCAAATGCCCTGACGCACCTCACGGTTGGCCTTCAAAATGTTGGCCAGCAGAGCCAGCAACATGCCAACGACATGCTCACCCACGGCATCGCGGTTGCCCTCACCCGCATGGAACACCCGGATGCCGCGCTGCCGGGCTGCATCGAGGTCAATTAAATCCAGCCCGGCCCCGGCCCGGCCAATAAAGCGCAGGTTGGGGGCTTGCGTCAGCACATCTTCGTCAACGGTGGTCTTGCTTCGGATAATAAGTCCGGCAAAAGGCCCAAGGGAGGTCAGCAGTTCGGCGCGGGTAATTTTGGGTTGATAGGAATAGGTAAAACCTGCTTCATCGAGCATGGTAAAGAGCGACGGGTGCATTTCGTCGGCAATGAGAATAGAGGATTGATTCTGGGACATCCGTGGGGTTTTCGTAACTTGCAACATTCTAAAGAAGGAATAATGTAAAATGGATACTGAATAACGAAAGGTTAACCGGAGTATTAGTCGCGTTTCTACCCATTACTCATTATTCATTCTCCATTATTCATTAACCAACCAATTGGCGAAACTACAAAAAGTGCATGGAACCACGCCAACCTGACGAATCGAATCCAGACGCAACTACCCCGCCTGTCGGTCCTATAGCCGATAATCGCCTAAGCGATACACAGGTAAGTGAATTAGGAACCGTACCGCCACCGGATAACCAGGAAGCTGGTAACCGGCAAAATACGACCCAGCGCGATAACCGTACTGACGGACCACGTACTGACGGACCACGTACCGACGAACCGCGTACTGACGCATCCCGCGATGGCCGGCCCCAGCAGCAACGGGAAAATCGGCCCCAGAACAATCGAAATAGCCGAAATGATGTCGCCGGGCAACGAGGCAACCATCGCAACGGCGAACCGCGTTCTGACGGACAACAACGGGATAATCGACAGCCAGCAACTGGACAGCGTCCTGTTGAGAACCGCCAGCGCGACAGTTCTGCGCCTGATCGGGAGCGGAATTCTACAAGCCGGAATCAGCCACGCGAACCGATGGTACCTGAATCGGGATTACGCGACGTGGGCAATCAGAACGATAGCCCCGCTGAACAGGGTGGGCGCGAAGACCGGCTGGTTATCGGCATTTCGCTCGGCGATTACAATGGCATTGGTCCCGAAGTAATCCTGAAGGCATTGCAGTACAATCGGTTACAGAAAATCTGCACCCCCGTCATTTACGGGTCCATGCGGATTCTGAACCGCTACCGGAACCTGCTGGACCTGAAAGACTGGAACCTCAACGGCGCTCAGACGATTGGGCAAATCAGCCATAAACTCACCAACGTGATTACCTGCTGGCCCGACCAGAATCAGGATATTCAGCCGGGTCAGGTAACCCCCGAAGCCGGTCAGGCTGCGCTGTCGTGTTTGCAGCGAGCCGTCGATGATTTGAAAGATGGGAAATTAGATGCCCTCGTAACGGCGCCCATCAATAAATACAACATTCAGTCGGAGGAGTTTACGTTTCCGGGCCACACCGAATACCTGGCGCAGGAATTTGGGGTGCCCGACAACCTGATGTTTATGGTTAGTGAGACGCTTCGCGTGGGCGTTGTAACGGGCCACGTACCGCTGGGGCGCGTTCGGCAAAACATCACCCGCGAACGCATCGCCCAGAAACTAATGCTCATGATGCAGTCGCTGAAGCAGGATTTCGGTATCGAAAAGCCCAAAATTGCTGTGCTGGGTCTGAACCCCCATGCTGGCGAGGAGGGACTGCTGGGGAACGAAGAAAACGACATTATCAAGCCCCTCATTGCCGACTGGAACAATAAAGGGGAGATGGTGTTCGGCCCGTATCCTGCCGATGGTTTTTTTGGTACACGCGCCTACAAAAAGTTCGATGCCGTGCTGGCGATGTACCACGACCAGGGCCTGATACCCTTCAAAGCCATTGCGTTTGAAGAAGGCGTAAACTTTACCGCCGGAATGCCTGCCGTCAGAACCTCGCCCGACCACGGCACGGCCTACGATATTGCCGGTAAAAACCTCGCCGATGAAACGTCGATGCTACAGGCTATTTACACCGCTATCGACGTGGCCCGTCACCGGAAAGAATTTCTGGAACTGGAAGCGGGTGCATTGAAGTAAGTTACTTATTTGTTTCAGGGTCAATGTTTCAAGTTTCCACTGGGCCACCCGTGCGATTCTTCAATCTGGAACCTGAAACCTGAAACCATATAACTTAGTAACGAATGTTAAAATCAATGACTGGCTTCGGCAACGCTACAGTGGAAGCCAGTGGGTTGTCTGTTACGGCGGAGGTTAAAACCCTGAATTCTAAGTTTTTGGATATTTATTGCCGGATGCCCCGGCAGTTTTCGGACAAAGAAATCGAATTGCGGGCCTCGCTTACCCAGCAATTGGAACGCGGTAAGGTTGAACTTTCGCTGAACCTTGCCCGCACGAGCGCCATGCGTCCGTCAATTACCATCAACCGCCCTTTGGTGCTGGCCTACGTCAGCGATATAAAGGAAACGGCCAACACGATGCTGATGAGTATTCCCGACAGCGATGTGCTGCAACTGGCGCTGCAACAACCCAATGCCTACCTGACCGAATCGGCTGACCCCACTGCCGATTCGTCGGACTGGGCAACGGTGCAGGCGGCTGTTCAGGAAGCCATTCGCCGGTGCGACGCTTTCCGCAAGCAGGATGGGGCCGTGCTGGAAAGTAAATTTCAGGAATACATTCAGATCATTACCGACCGGCTGGCCGACATTGAAGAACACGATGTTCGGCGGATTCCGGCCGTGCGCGACCGGATGCGGAACTCGGTGCGGGAACTGTTGGACAGCGAAACCTTCGACCAGAATCGCTTTGAGCAGGAGTTGGTTTATTATGTCGAGAAATTTGATATTTCGGAAGAGAAAGTCCGGCTAAAGAGCCACCTAAGCTATTTTCTGGAAGTGCTGGCCACCGAAGAAGCCAATGGCAAAAAACTCAATTTTATCTCGCAGGAAATTGGTCGCGAAATCAATACAATTGGTTCCAAAGCTAACGACGCAGCCATGCAGCGGTTTGTGGTGCAGATGAAAGACGAATTAGAGAAGATTAAAGAGCAGACCATGAATGTGATATAAGACTTTCCTGTTAGACAGCTAATTAGACAAGTATTTGTTATGGAATTTATGGTAACTGTTGAGCCTGAGGTTATAGACGTACTGGGAGCCGACAAAGTCAGTGCGTTTTTAAAAGACGCAGCCACTAAACTCAAACTTAAAGCAGCCGCTCAGGAAACGCTGGCGGATTTAGATTACTTCAACGAGTTAGTGAATGACCCACAGTGGCAAACTGCCCGTCAGCAAGCCTGGGAGCAGGAGAAACATCATTATCAACCATAAACTGACTAATGCGCTTTGTTTTCGATGCCAATATTTTGATGGCCATTTTGATTGGTGGCCGTGCTTTTCATAAAGTATTTTTAGAGACGCTCGATGTCATAACATCTGATTTTGCGCTAACTGAGATTGATAAATATAGCCAGATTATCGTTGAAAAATCAAAACTGGATTGGCCAGCTCATAGTCAGTCTTATTGGTGACACCGATCCTAAAGACATCAGCTATCTGGCTTTAGCTATACAAACTGACTCGGTCTTGATCACCCGCGATAAACCAATCGTTGAAGCGTCACGTCGAAAAGGGTTTCGCCGAATTATGCTCTTTGATGAATTTATCAGGCTATATAGTTAAGTCGATATTTAATGATTTGACGTATGCCAAAACGTTCCCTTAATTTTTATCAACAACACGACACCCTCACCCTTGCTCAACTTTTGCTGGGCTGCGAATTAGTGCGTGAATCACCGGAAGGGACAACAGCCGGGATTATCGTGGAAACGGAGGGCTACCTTACCAACGACCCGGCCTGCCATGCCTATCGGCGGCAAACGCCCCGAAATGCGGCCATGTTCGGACCCGCCGGAACGCTGTATGTCTATCAGATTTATAACCATTACAACTGCATCAACATCGTAACGGGGCCGGAGGGCGTGGGCGAGGCCGTGCTCATTCGTGCGCTCGAACCCACCGAAGGCATCGAGTTAATGGGCCTGCGACGCAATGAGGCCTTCAAAACCGGTTTTGAGCGATACCGAAACAACACCATCGACCCAACCACCGCCGACGGCTGGCGCAACCTTGCCAACGGCCCTGGTAAACTAACCATCGCGCTGGGCATCAGCCGAATAGCCCACAATTCCTCCTCGCTAACGACGGGCGAAGTTTATATTCGTGGGCCGGTACTCCACAATTTCGAGATGGTCACCACCACGCGCATTGGCCTGACGCACGGCGTCGATTTGCCCTATCGGTACTACGTGAAAGGGAATAGATTTGTGAGCCGGAAGTGATTTTTTCTTAACCTGTCAATCAAGTCAAAAACAGCGTGCCTTCGCCAATACATTTACTTCTTCCCCAGATACCCCACCAAATCCTCAATCGACCGAATGCCCAGTTGTTGTGCCTGCTTTCGGCGCATCATCAGGCAGTAGCTGTTGTTGAAACCCAGCGGCCTGAGCCAGTTGAGTTTGTACTTCTCCTGAAACTGCTGCCGAACGAACCCATAAACCGAATCAGCCTGCATAGGCAAGGCCTGTAAGCTTGCGGCTGGTGGTTGCAGAATGACCAGCAACCCGGTTCCGGTGTATTCAGGATAAAAATCAATTGCGCCCGTCCGGAGGGCGTCGAAGCAAATTTGTGTGCCGCCCAGCCCCGTTTTCGTTACGACGCGCAACGGCGTTTGCTCCTCAATCAGTTGTCGGTAAATTTCGGCCAGGATATACTGTTCTGTGAATCCTTTCGACCCCATCACGACGGTTTCGGTGCGGTCGCCGGATGCCGGAGCTTTGTATAAACCAACCTGTTTCAGGAAATCTTTCGCCACTACTTCCGGTGATTCTTTTTTATAATCGACCCGGTAGTTCAGCGCAGTCATGACCGAATCGGTCAGTTTTCCGGCTAATAGGTTGAGTATTGGGCCGAGGTCAGGGTGTTGATCAAGCGTCGTTTGTCGAACGACCGGAGCCGCAGCGTAGGGCGGAAATGCGTGTCGGTTGTCGGCCAGCACCTGTAAATTGAACGCGTTGATGCGCCCATCGGTCGAGTAGCCACTGATGATATCCACCTGACCCCGATGGATGGCCTCGTACATCAGGTTCTGGTCGATTAGTCGGGGGCGAAGTTTCAGCCCATACGTTTTCTGCAAACCCGGATACCCATCCGAACGGCCATAAAATTCGTGTGCGAAACCAGCAATCAATTTATCCTGATTACCCGGCACGAGATAAAACGCTGACAGCAGGGGTATTAACAATAAGAAAGTCACCACCCCAACCCGGAGTTTGCGTCCCGATAACCGTTGCAACTGGGCCAGTCCGAAATCAAAACCAATCGCCAGCAAAGCAGCCGGAATGGCTCCCGCCAGCATCATATTCACGTTGCTGAGCGCAATGCCACTGAAAATAAATTCGCCAAGTCCACCAGCGGCCACATAGGCAGCCAGCGTTGCCACCCCCACATTGATAACCGTAGCGGTGCGAACACCCGCAAAAATAACGGGCAGGGCTAACGGTAATTCCACTTTCGTGAGCACCTGATTAGCCGTCATGCCCACACCGCGTGCGGCTTCTTTCACCGATTGACTGACTTCGGTAATGCCCACATACGTATTCCGGATAATGGGCAGCAGCGCATACAGGAACAGAGCCACCAACGCCGGCCCAACGCCAATGCCCAGTAGCGGAATCAGGAAACCCAGCAGGGCCACGCTGGGCACCGTTTGCAGAATGCCCGCTACGCCCAGTACACCACTCGCCAGCCGCTGCCGACGCGAAATCAGAATACCCAGCGGTACGCCCAGCAACAACGCCAGCAACAGCGATAGGAATGTTAGCCCGACATGGGTTCGGGTCTGCTCCAGCAGTTTATCGGCGTTTTGGCGAATGAAGTCAAGCATTTTTTTTAACACGGAGAAACGGAGAAAATTCATAGAGAGACAGAGGGAACTGCTCCGTGTTACCTCTATTTTCTCAGTGTTTTAGAGGCTGTCTACATTTTGTGAACTTGCTTTAGTCGATTGTCCCCGTTGCTGCCTCCGTGGCACGGTGAGGACACAGCAACGGGAATCCACAGGTAATTTTAAGAAAGTTAGACAGCTTCTTATAAATCCAGAAAATCCCGGACGAAGGCATTGGCAGGGTGCTTTAGGAACGCATCGGGTGGACCAATCTGTACAATTCGACCCTTATCCATCAGCGCGATGCGGTCGGCCAGTTCGAGGGCTTCGCTCACGTCATGCGTAACAAGCACAACGGTTGTCTCTTTCAACTCGTTGAGACCGAACAACTCGCGCCGAACGTGTCGCCGGGTGTAGGGGTCAAGCGCACCAAACGGTTCATCCATCAAAACAACTGCGGGCTTAGCGGCCAGCGCCCGCGCCAGCCCCACACGCTGCCGTTGGCCGCCACTGAGTTCGGCAGGATAGCGCGTCAGGATCGTTTCGGGAAGCTGGAGTTTGTCAATCAGTTCGCGGGTTCGTAGCTGAATGGCAGTTGGTTCCCAGCCAAGTAGCTGTGGTACGGTAGCGATGGCTTCAGCAACGGTATAGTGCGGAAACAGACCCCCATCTTGTATGACGTAGCCAATTCGTCGGCGAAGTTCGGGGCCGGGCTGCTGACGCACATCGATAGCATTAACCTGAACAGAACCCGAGGTTGGTTCGATGAGCCGGTTAATCATTTTGAGGGTTGTGGTTTTGCCACAGCCACTTGTGCCCAGCAACACCAGCGTTTCGCCTTTCTCAACGCGCAGCGTCACCTCGTCGACAGCCGTGTGAGAAGCAAAGCGTTTGGTAAGATTCTGAATGTCAATCATTGGACTACCTGCACGCCCTTCCAGAAGGCCACCCGGTCTTTGATCTGGCTGGCGGCTGGTTTGGGTTCGGGATAATACCAGGCCGCATCGGGATTGGTTTTACCGGCTACCGTCAGCGAATAATAGGACGCCAGTCCTTTCCAGGGACAGGTTGTGTGCGTCGAACTATCGGTTAAGAACTCAGATTTTATGGCTTCTATTGGGAAATAGTGATTTCCCTCTACCACAACGGTGTCGTTACTTTCGGCAATAGTTTGTCCGTTCCAAATCGCTTTCATAAGTTGATAGGTATAACATTGTAATTGATTTATTTTAGAATCTGCACCTCAATTACCGAATTGTCGTACACGCGGTGCGTGGCTTTTTGAAAGTCTTTTTCGTCGGCTTTGAAGATGTTGTCTACGTATTTCTGTGGATTTCGGTCGATGAGCGGGAACCACGTGCTTTGCACCTGAATCATGAGCCGGTGCCCTTTTTTGAACGTATGGAGTACGTCCTGTAACCGGAACGTTACGTCGCTTACCTCGCCCGGTTTGAAGGGTTCCGGCTTCTCGAATGAGTTGCGAAACCGCCCGCGCATGGCCTCCGACCGTACCATCTGCTGGTAGTTACCAAGCGTGATATTGGCGTTCGGCATGTGGGAATGATTCGGTTCATCGGGTGGGTACACATCAATGAGTTTCACGACCCAGTCCGCATCGGTACCGGTCGTGCTGACCTTGAGTTTAGCCGTAATTTCGCCACCCAATGTCAGGTCGTCGGTCAGCACGTCGGTCTGAAAGGTCAACACATCGGGGCGACGGCCCGCAAACCGCTGATCTTCCGACATGTAGTTGAAAGGCGTGAAGCCCTGGGTGGTGGTAATGTCTTCGGTATAAGGAACGGGCTTCATGGGGTCGGAGATAAACTCCGAAAAACGACTGCCACTCGCATCCGGAGCGCCCATGATCCGGTTAGTCGCGAGCGTTCCGTCCGTCATCAGGTAGTACTGCTTCGTTTGGGCATCCGTTGCGGGCCACTTGTCGAATGTGCGCCACTCGTTGCGGCCCGTGTTGAACAGATACGCTTCGGGAAGGCCGGTCTTGCCGTCGCCCGCGCCTTTCAGGAAGTGCGTAAAGAATTTTGCTTCGATGTTGCGCTGGTAAAATGTAGCGATACTATCCCCGAAATAAACGTTGCTGTGTAGCGTGTGGCCCGTCTCGCGCGACCACCGACCGTGCCCAAACGGCCCCATTACCAGCGTATTATACGCACCAGGGCTGTTTTTCTCAATGGTCTTGTAGATGTTCAGCGGGCCGTACAGGTCTTCGGCATCGAACCAGCCCCCAACGGTCATCACGGCGGGGCGGATGGCTTTCAGGTGCGGCAGAATGTTTCGTTTCTGCCAGAACTCGTCGTAGTTAGGGTGGTCGACGGTTTCCTGCCAATAGAAATTGTCTTTATAGTATTTGTCGGCATTTTTGAGCGGACCCAGGTCATACTGAAACTGAAAGCCGTCTTTCGTTCCGGTTTTGATAAACTGATCGGTATACCAGGCTTCGGTGGTGGGTTTGGGGTGTTGAAGGCCAAACACCGGATACGTGAACAGATACGCCTGGATGAACGCACCATTGTGATGAAAATCATCAAAGAAAAAGTCAGAGACGGGTGCCTGGGGCGAGGCTGCTTTCAGAGCCGGGTGGGCGTCGGGCAGTGATGCCGCCGTGTAGAAGCCGGGGTAACTGATGCCCCACTGTCCCACGCGGCCATTGTTGTTCGGTATGTTTTTCAGTAACCATTCAATGGTGTCATACGTATCCGAACTTTCGTCGGGCGCACCGGCCGTTGACGCTGGTGGCGCTTTTTTACCTTTTTTCGCGGGAGCAGGCGGATCGGGACTATTGGGCGTCATGTTGGTCCAGGTGCCTTCAGACGCCCACCGGCCCCGAACGTCCTGATACACAAAAATGAATTTATCGCGCATGAGCGTTCCCGACGGGCCAAGTTGCGTAGGGTAGGCGTCGGGGCCGTAGGGAGCTACGCTATAACACGTCCGCTGCATCAAAAACGGGTATTTCGGTCGGTTTGCCCGGTCCGTCGTCACGGCATCACCGTCGTTACGGGTTGTTGCCGATGCGTCTTTTGGCACATACACATGAGTATGCAGTTTGGTGCCATCGCGCATTGGGATTTTGTACTCGAACTTCTGGTAGGTATCGCGAACGAAGTTGCCAGTCGAGGTCAGTTGGGCCTGCACCGGATAGTTCAGCGCAACCGCAAGCAGGCAATAAAGCCAGTTTTTCATCGGGTTAAGAAAATTGATGGAGTTAATTGCCGTAAAGATAGCGATACGCCCGGTATTGAATAGTAACAAAAACGCCCGTGTTCAGACCGGGCGTTTGAAGAAATCAGGTTAACAGGAATGCAGCTTACAAATCGCGGGCTTTGATACGGACAGGCTTACCATTGCGGGAGATGACTAACTCTTCATCGTTATGTTTTGCCTGTTCAATAACTTTTTGCACGGCCCGGCGTAATCCTGCCAGTACCGCATTGTTACTCGGTATCGGCTTTGTCGGACTTGCTTTCATAGGTCAAAATGATTTTCCAAATATCTTCATTTAACACACTAACGTCAACATCAATTCCACCTGTAGCCACTATTTCTGCAACTATGTCAGCATTGCTGAAAATGCTGACATAGTTGCAGAGAGGCAAATATAGGCTTATCAGATTAATGATGCTCCGCCCGTACCGCCGTTCAATTACATCAAGTGGAATGTTGTGTCCACCTCTTGATACGCGCATAGCAACCCGTTCTTTTGAGACATCCGCCGAGGGTATCCAGAAATAGTATAGACTTACGCAGTAGCCCAATTTTTGCGCCCGGCGTATGGTTTGCACATACGAACGAGTGGATAGTGTTGTTTCGATTGCGAAGTCAATGGCGTGACTCATAAGCTGCTCTATTCGATGCAACATGATGCGGCCAGCCTCGAAGGCTACACCATCAACGTTAAATGGCGATAACCCTCGCGCTATTTCGTCAGCATTAACGAATTCAAAAACGCCCAGAACTTCCGGCAAGAGCGTATAAGCTGCCGTAGTTTTCCCGGCTCCGTTTGGCCCGGCAAGGATATACAGGTTTGGCATGGAAAGTCAGAGCTTGAATATCGGCGTCATCAGCATCCATTTTTCGCCGGGCTTCGCCATCGGCAGTGCCTGTTGATAGGTCCACATCAGGTCTTCCCATTTCTGCACGTTCGGGTTGGCGGCATCGGCGGCTGCTTTGGCCTCGAACGAAAATGTTTCGGTTGTTTCCATGATCATAAACAGCCGATTCCCAATCCGGTAGATTTCCATGTCGTTAATGCCCGACTCGCGAATGCTAAGCTCGATTTCGGGCCAGATTCGCTCGTGATACCGTTCATAGTCGGCAATTAAAGCCGGGTCGTCTTTGAGGTCGAGGGCAAGGCAATAGCGCATAATCAGGGAGCAATTTCAGGTGCAATAGTCGGATTATGCAGATCATCAGCCTTAATTTGATAACCCTGCATGGCATAATAGACGATAAAGGCAAAACAAAGCAGGGGTACAAGGAGCGCGTAGACCGCACCGTTGGCAAACAATGCGCCAGCCACCAACGGCATCAGCGCCCCGCCTACAATGCTCATAATCACTAACGACGACGCAATTTTCGACTCGGCCCCTAAGCCTTTTGTTGCCAGGGCAAAAATCGTTGGAAACTGTATCGACTGGAAGAAATACGTGAAACTGAGGGCAATTACGGCGGTCAGGCCACCGAACAGCATGGCCACAATAACCATCACTACAGCGCCGGCCGCGTAGATTCCCAGCACCCGATTTGGCCGGATGCGCGTCATGAGCGACGTGCCCACAAACCGGCCCAACATAAACAACACTAAGGCAAAGGACGCATGAAAACCCGCAATCTGGGTTGGCGACAAGTCGGTAGGGGAGCCGGTTACCGAGTTGATAATGTTCATGTAACCTTCGGCCAGCGCCCAGTGGCCATCGCGGGAGAAGTCGAGTTTAAGGTCGACAAAATAGCCCCAAAGAGTAGCTTGTGCGCCTACATTGGCAAACTGGGCAATTACGCCTAAGGTCAGATGCCGGTGCCGGAACACGCGCCGAATCGAGAGGTCACCGGCGGCTTGTTCCTCTTCGGCCCCCACTTCGGGCATTTTTGTAATGGCAAACAGGATGGTAACAAACGCGATAATCGTGCCAATCACCAAATAGGGCCCCTGCACCGACAGGGCCTCCTGCACCCGAATGGCTTCGGCCTGAACCGGCGCCATGGCCGTCAGCATTTCAGGCGTATATTCGGTTTTGGAAAAAATAAATAATGCGCCAATAATTGGTCCCAGAATAATGCTGATGCCGTTGAACGACTGCGAAAAATTAAGTCGCCACTCTGATTTGGCCGGGTCGCCCAGAACCGTTACGTACAGGTTGGCGGCTGTTTCCAGAAAGGCAATGCCACAGGCCATCGTAAATAACGCCAGCAAAAAGAAGCTGTAGACCCGGACTTCGGCGGCTGGATAGAACAGAAATGCACCACCCCCGTAGAGGAGCAGCCCCAGCAGAATACCGCGTTTATAGCCAAACTTCCGCATCACATAGCCCGCAGGGAGAGCCATGAAAAAATAGCCCAGGTAAAACGCAAAATCCACAATACCCGCCTGAAACCGATTGAGGTCCAGCGCAATCTGGAATTGCTTAATGAGCGATCCGTTCAGGCTGTTGGCCAGTCCCCATAAAAAAAACAGGCTGGTAACGAGCACAAAAGCAAGACCATAATTACCGGTCGCCTGGCCGGATTTGATTTTTACGTGGTCTGAAGCGGGTCCAATTGGCATCTTTAGCAGTTTAGGGGTTTGAGAGGTTTCCAGTTCCAACTTTAACGTTCTATGGCTGTGCAATCTGGAACTTTAAATCGCTCCGGCGGCCCGGCTGAAACCTGAAACTATTTTATTAATCTGTAATCGACCGGTCGAGATGCGTATAGCCGCCGTCGACGTGAATAAGCTGACCGGTTGTGTGGCTCGATTTGTCGGACAGCAAAAACGCTACTGCATTGGCCAGTTCCTCGGTGGTTGTCATCCGGTGTTCGAGCGGAATTTTCGAGATAATCTGCTGCAGTTTCTTTTCGGGGTTAGGCAGCGTTTTTATCCAGTTAGCGTAGAGGGGAGTCCAGCTTTCGGCAACAATAACGCAGTTGACCCGGATGCTGTAGGGCAGCAATTCAACGGCCCACTCGCGGGTGAGTGCATTCCGGCCACCATTGGCGGCTGCATAGGCTGAGGTATTACCCTGGCCCGTTTCGGCCACCTTCGAGCCAATGTTCACAATGGCGCCTTTCGAGGCTTTCAGGGCAGGCAGGGCATGATGGGCCATCAGGTAATAATGCACTAAGTTCTTGTGTAAGGAGGCAATGAAGCCTTCATAAGAGCCATTTTCAAGCCCAACGCCATCGTTCACCCCCGCGTTGTTGACTAACCCGTCGATGCGGCCAAACTGAGCCAGGGTCTGTTCAACGGCCCGTTTGCATTCATCGGGCTGGGTCAGTTCAGCCACAAACTGATGCGCCTGTCCGCCGGTGGCCCGAATGGCATCGACCGTTTGCTGGTTGTCGGCTTCATTTCGGCCTATAATAACTGGAATGGCGCCCTCGGCGGCTAAAACGGTCGAGATGCCTTCGCCAATTCCTTTGGCCCCACCCGTAACGAGGATCAGTTTATTAGTCAGGTTTAAATTCATGCAATGGCGATTTACACGTCCGGCAAACAAGAAAGACGAAAGGGAAAAGACGAACAAGTGTTTTTTCTCCTTTCGTGGCTCATGTATTTGTAGTACCTGCTAAGAGTAGCCCCTACAAGTTGGTGATGTCTATGGCGCAACGGATGAGCGCCTACTCAGGGATCCTTTTTTCGGCTGATTCGTTCCAGCCGTCGGTAGGTTTCGCCGAAGTTATCCCCGTCGGCGAGGGCGTTGGTCAGAGCCGGAACGCCCGCTTTTCCCACCAATGATAACCAGCGGGCCACTTCCCCGGCCGATGTCTGATAAGCCAGCATCGTGTGCGTATAATCGCCCCCGAAAAAATCGCGGGTGGTTTCGAGGTCAGTGAGTTTGAGCATGGGTAGCCTGGACAAGGGTATTCGACTCCCCTCGCTAAACAACGAATCATGGTGTTTAGAGCTGTCTGGCTGCTCCCAAACGGCTGGGCTGCTAAAGCGGTAATCGACCATCAGGGCCAATCCTTCATTGAACCACTGCGGAATCTGGCGTTTCACCCGCCACCACCCTAATCGGGTAAACAATTCGTCGTGGCAGAGTTCGTGCGCGATCACGTCGGCGTTGTTACCGTCGGGGCCAAGCACTAAGTAAGAGGTTCCCCAGGGGGTGCCAATGCTACATCCCGCGCCTTCACCACCCGCACAATATTGCTCATAATCAGCTTGTTTGGGGCAGTAGATCAGGACAGCCTGTCCGTGGCTATCGCTCCAGAAACGTTGAATGCGATTCTGGGCGGTCAGCACGTGCTGGCGAAGCTGTTTTTGTTGCTGTGCTGTTGCTGTATGACTACAGTAGATAGTTTTTGTTCCCGTAAGTAGTTGAAAATCTGTCGAATACGCAACGCGTATACACCGTATCAGGTGCGGGTAGAGCCACACAAAGCCAATTGGCAAGGCAATCAGCAGCGGTAAAATAGAACGATACAGCACGTTTCCACGCATGAAAAAATTAACGAATCGGGCCGATAGTTTAGTAAGCAGGTGAGCAAAGATTACGTTACGTAGACTGTCCCTCTTTGGCTGATATAAACCGATACAGATACGGGGCTTTGTGCGCTCCTCCACTATACTTCTTGTCGAGCCGCTCCAAAATTTCCAAACTCAGGATCTTACGTTGAAAACCCGACCGTCGAAGTTTCTGCCCTAAAATCGTTTCATAAAGCCGTTGCAGATCGGCCATCGTAAACGTTTCGGCCAGCAGATTGAAGCCTATTAACTTCCGGTCGAGATCCACTCGCAGGGTTTCCAGCGCTTTTTGAACAATGACCTGATGATCCAGCATGAGCGGAGGCAGGCTTGCTAAATCATACCAGGCGCAACTGTCGGATAGTGAATCGGGTATGGGCAGCACTTTCGTGAAATCGACCAGTGCATAATAGCCTACAGAAACAAACCGGCGGAGGAGCCAGTGCGTAGCGGCAGGAACGGCGCCTTTTGCCGTCAGAATGGCCCGCAGAGGAGTTGGATCGTGGCGGTTGAGATCGCCAAAAATATAAAATTGCTCGAGGTAAATGTCGGTAAGTCCCGTGCGTTCTGACAACACCCGGCGGGCAGCATCGTTCAAATCCTCATCGTCGCGGATAAAGCCCCCCGGCAGGGCCAGCAGATCCGTATTTCGGTATTCGAGCAGCAGAATTCTGAGTTCGTTCTGGTGAAAACCAAAAATGACCGCGTCGATGGCCAGACCCGGTAAGAAGCCCGCACCGTCGGGCCTGATTGCTTCGGGAACTACCTGATCCTGCATAGTGGTGAATGGATAGCACTAAAGATACATACTGAAAAAACAACTCTTCTGTTTGGGTAGTTTAGGCGATGCAAATAACAAAAAATTGGGATTTTTCAATTTATCGCTTTATTATTGTCACACAATGAGACAATAATAGCCTAAATTTCCTGTTTTTCTGTCTGGTATCGCCTGAGACAGAAAGAACGGGTCTTACCCCCTTAAAAAACAGATGATTATGAAAACGTTGTTTATGTTGCTAATAGCTGTTCAGGCTGGCCACCTGGCAGCCGTTGCTCAAACCGCTCCCCAGGCAAAAACGGCTAACGGTACTGTTGAAGGAATCACCGAAGCCAGCGGAATTCGTGCGTTTAAAGGCATTCCGTTTGCCGCCCCGCCTGTTGGCGACCTGCGCTGGAAAGAACCGCAGCCCGTTAAAAACTGGCAGGGTGTTCGCCGAACAGATAAGTTTGGTCCCCGTGCTATGCAACGGGCGATTTTCGGCGATATGGGTTTTCGTTCCGATGGCATGAGTGAAGATTGTTTGTACCTGAACGTCTGGACGCCGGCAAAGTCGGCCAATGAAAAACTCCCTGTATTGGTGTATTTTTATGGGGGAGGCTTTGTAGCGGGCGATGGCTCCGAAGGACGCTACGATGGCGAAAGTATGGCCCGCAAGGGCATCGTAGCCCTCACCGTCAACTACCGGCTGGGCGTGTTTGGTTTCATGGCGCACCCAGAGTTAACTAAAGAATCTCCGCATCACGCGTCAGGGAACTATGGGTATCTGGATCAAAGTGCGGCTTTGCGCTGGGTTCAACAAAATATAGCCGCCTTTGGGGGAGACCCTAAAAAGGTTACAATTGCGGGTGAGTCGGCGGGGTCGATTTCGGTGAGCGCCCAAATGGTGTCTCCCCTGTCGAAAAACCTGATTGCTGGCGCCATTGGTGAGAGTGGCTCATTGCTTGGAACGCTGCCGCCCATTTCGCTGGCCGAAGGAGAGCAAAACGGCGTTGCCTTTGCAACGGCCGTAGGCGCAAAATCCCTGGCCGACCTGCGGGCGATGCCTGCTGCCCAACTGCTCGAAGCAACAGCCAAACCAAATCTGCCCCGATTCACCTCGACCGTCGATGGGTATTTCTTCCCGAAAGCGCCATTGGAACTCTTCGCGGCTGGTGAGCAGGCTCATGTGCCATTGCTGGTGGGCTGGAACTCTGAAGAATCAGGCTACCGGGCTATTTTAGGACAGGAGAAACCAACGCCGGAGACGTATGCCAACGCGCTGAGAAAACTATACGGCGACCGGGCCGATGAAGTCTTGAAACTGTATCCCGGCACAACGGAGGACGAGATTATACAGGCGGCTACCAACTTAGCCAGTGACCGATTTATTGGGTATAGCACCTGGAAATGGTCGGATAGTCACAGCAGGACTGGGGGCAGTAAACCCGTATATCGGTATCTGTATTCGCGCCCGCGCCCCGCCATGAATCCTGAAATGGGCAATGCAACGGCTGGTCTGGCCGGTGGGGTGGTAAAGGGGTCCGACGCACCCAAAATGCCACCTGCGCGTGGGGCCGTACACTCTGCCGAGATTGAATACGCTATGGGAAACCTGGCCAGCAACAAAGTGTATGCCTGGACACCCGACGATTATAAGGTGTCGGAAGTGATGCAGAATTACTTCGCCAACTTCATCAAAACCGGCAATCCGAACGGGCCGGGCCTGCCAAAATGGTCGGCGGTGAGCGGTGATGGCGTTCAGTTCATGCAGATTGACGTGAACACCCGCTCCGAATCGGAGACGAACCGGGCGCGGTATCTGTTTCTGGACCAGGGTAATGCGAAACCGTAATTAAAATTCCCTCGCCCTAACCCCTCTCCCAAAGGGCGAGGGGTTAAAAAAGCGAACTCTAATAAGCCCTTCTCCCTTTGGGAGAGGGGTTGGGGTGAGGGGAATTAAAAGCCATTGACACTAATCAGCATCTCCGCAACCTGCCGCCCTGTTTGCATGGCCGCGTTGAGCGATGGATAGGCCGTTTGATCGCCACACTGGTAGAGCGTATCCGACAGTTTGAGGGGCTTCCGGAGTGCGTCAGTACCGGCTTGCTCAGGACTATAGGCGGGTAGGGCATGCGGAATATGGTAAGTTCGCAGGTGCCGCCACTGCTGCACGTCACCGCCAAACCAGGCGCTTAATTCCTGTCGGATCCGGGCGGTTAAAGCGGCTTCGTTCAGTAACTCCAGGCTTTGCGTACTGACCGAAATCAGCGTTTGATCCGCGGGAGCATAAGTAGGTGCCACATCGCTCATAATCGCCACATTATGCACGGCTGAACTGCGGTGCGGGTTTAGCAATAAGAGCTTTTTCTGGGCAGGCCCCCCAGTAGGCTGACGCAGCCCGGCCAATCCGGGCGGGGTCGCAAAATAAGTACAGGTGGTATGATTGAACAGGTACTCAGCCGGTGCCGGACGGCTCAGTAGTACAGCCGCCTGTGCCGCATCGACCGCCAGCACAACCGCCCGTGCCCGAATCGTTTCCCCAGTTGTTAGCCGAACCCTATTGCCCTCTACCTGCTTAACCGGACTGTTGAGCCGGATCTGAGTAGCCGACAACCGACTTGCCAACTGGTCGGCAATGGCACCGATGCCCCGTGCCGGAACGGCAGCCTCGCCCGAGAAAAACATTCGGAAGCAAAACTCGAAGAAATTACTCGACGTTATAAGCGCGTCTTCCAGAAAAACGCCCCCGAAAAAGGGCCGGAAAAATCGGTCGATAATCTGGTCGGAGAAGCCAAACTCGTTAAGAAACGCCAGTGTGGTACTGGGCGTTTGCTGAAATAATTCACTGATTGTCAGGCTTTGGGTTCGGCGCATCAATTCGGCAATACGAAGTTTATCCCCCAGCGTTCCAACGGGCGAGGCCAGCGTTTGAAACACCGATAACGGTTCCTGAAACGGATTGAGTAAGGGTAGCCATTGGGCGGGTACGCCGGGAGGCTGGTGGCGAATCAGCGCGCCCGACCGAAAAGGTTGCAGGTCGAGGGCACTATAATTGAGAAGTCGCCGGGCTTCGGGATAGGCCGTTAAAAGGATTTGAAAACCCCGGTCCAGCCGGAAGCCGTCTACAATGTCGGTGCGGACGCGCCCACCTATGCCATCAGCCGATTCAAGCAGGAGAGCGTTAATACCGGCCTGTTTCAGATACACAGCGCAGGTTAAGCCAGCCAGGCCAGCCCCAACAATAACAACGGGCGAATTTGGGCCGGGTGCGTTTATGGCCATATCGACAGTAGGTTTGGTCGTGAATAAAAGGCAAATTTAATGGCTGGTCTGAGCAATTCATGGAATGGCTAACGTTCAGGAAGGTAGTACTTTTTTTATAAAATTAGGATAATATAAGGCTTGTATAAGCTAACTAATTGACTATCAATACTGAAAATAATTACATTATTTCTTTTTTCAAGAAAATAGTACTTTTGCACCAGTCAACTATGTTCCAGGGTATGAACCTCTTGATGATCGATAATTTCGACTCATTTACCTACATGCTGGTAGACTACCTGCAACAGGCCGGTGCCCGTTGCCGGGTTGTACGAAACAACGAATCCTGGAGCAGCCTTACCGGCGAACCTGTCGATGCGGTTGTGCTGTCGCCGGGGCCGGGAGTGCCCGAACAGGCAGGTCGGTTAATGGAACTGATTGGGTATTATTACCGCCGGGTACCCATGCTGGGCGTTTGCCTGGGTCACCAGGCATTGGGCGAATTTTTCGGAGCGAAACTCATACCCGCCAATCAGCCGATGCACGGCAAAGTATCGGAAATTCATGTGTTAACGGATGATCTGCTGTGGTACGGGTTGCCAGCCCAGTTTGACGTAACGCGGTATCATTCACTGGTAATAAGCGAGTTGCCCGACTCGCTGGTGGTTACAGCCGCCACAGACATGCAGGAAATAATGGCCATGCGCCACCAGACGCTGCCGGTGTGGGGGGTGCAGTTTCATCCGGAAGCGGCCCTGACCCAGCATGGATTGCAACTGATTAAGAACTGGATTGATTTTGTCTTGTTTACGTATAAAAAGAATGACTCCATCACATCCTTAGTGCCACATTCGTATGAACTATCAGATTCGGGAAGAAGCGGGTTTCCGCTATGTAGATGAGGGTCAGGGAGAGGTACTGCTGTTGCTGCATGGCCTGTTTGGGGCGCTCAGCAACTGGGACAGCGTAATAAGCACCTTTTCTGATCGGTATCGGGTTGTTATTCCGTTGCTGCCCATCTATGAAATGCCCATCCGACAGGCCAGTTTAGAGGGGTTGGTGGCGTATGTCGAAAAATTTGTTGCCCAAAAATCGCTTCAGGACCTGACCCTGCTTGGCAACTCGCTGGGCGGACACTTAGCCATTCTCTATACATTCAATAATCCCGACCAGGTTCGTCGGATGGTCCTGACAGGCAGTTCGGGTTTGTTCGAGAATGGGATGGGTGGCTCGTTTCCCAAACGGGGCAGCTACACCTACATTGCCGAGCGGGTAGCCTACACCTTCTACGACCCGAAGGTAGCGTCCAAAGAATTAATTGACGAAGTATTTACCATTACGAGCAGTATTCCCAAATGCATGAGCATTGTGGCCATTGCCAAGTCGGCGCAGCGTAATAATGTGGCAAAAGATTTGCACCGGATTCAGGTACCAACGCTGCTGGTCTGGGGGTTAAACGATACCATTACCCCGGCGGAGGTAGGCCACGAGTTCAACCGGCTCATTGTAGGTTCAGAGCTGCATTTTATCGACAGGTGCTGTCATGCACCTATGATGGAGTGCCCCAGCCGATTTAACGAATTACTCAATAGCTGGCTCGCCCACTACCCGGTGGGAGAATTGGTGGAGTAGGTAGAAGAGCGAATAGTGGATGCGGCAGCTTTTGGCTCGTTCACCAAAATAAGATTTGGTAACTATGGGAGAATTTCCGTAGTTTTCTGGCAAACTGGTTTTATTATTAGTCTACTACTATGCTGGCTGCCGAACTGATAGACCCTATGCTTCCCGCACTGAAGCCAACCGATTCGGTTGGGCAGGCGCTGGAGTGGATGCAGGAACATCGCGTCGGGCAACTCGTGTTGACCGACCAGGCCGAATACCGGGGTATCGTAAGTGAAGAACTCTTGCTGGACGTTGCCGACGAGACGCGTTCTCTGAGCGATGTAATGCGCCTATTTGAACAAACCTATGTGTATGAGCATCAGCACTTACTGGAAATAGTTGCCCTGGTTGGCCAGCACCCGATCGACGTGGTCGCCGTGGTCAGTGAAGGGCGGGAGTTTATGGGTACGATTTCGGTGAGCGAGCTGCTTAAACAGTTTGCTCATGAATTAGGGACGCAGGATGCGGGCGCCATTCTGATCCTGAACATGAACGAACGTGATTACTCGATGTCGGAAATCAGCCGATTGATTGAATCCAATAATGTTAAAATCATCAGCAGTTATTTTTCCAGTGCGGCCTATGGAATGCCCGACCGGTCGCGGCTGACGCTTAAGCTAAACCGGCGTGATATCACCCCCATTATATCGACGCTCGAGCGCTTCGGCTATCATATAGAAGCCGCTTTTGCCAACGCTCCCGTCGAAAATATTGACCAGGAGCGGCTCGATTCGCTGCTTCGTTATCTTAATACGTAAGATAGTCAACGGTCGATAGTCAGTAGTCGTTAGTGAACGCACAGCGACTATCGATCATCGATTATCGACTAACGCTGTTTTTTTATGAAAATCGCCATTCACGGGCGCAACTTTCCCGAATCGGCCCGGCCTTATATCCAGTCCATGTTTGAGGAACTGGCCCGACGGCAGGCTGAGCTTATCATTTCGCACGGGTATCGCGAGTTTTTGGATAATGCGGGCGTGGCACACTACAGCCAGGCTACCTACACGGTCGATGAGGGTGTTACCGACGCGGATTTTATTTTTAGCCTGGGGGGCGATGGTACGCTGCTCGATGCGGTGACGCACGTGGGTGCCCGGCAAATTCCCATCGTTGGCATCAACATTGGCCGGCTGGGTTTTCTGGCAACGGTAGCGCCCTCGTCGGTGCGACTCATGATCGATGCGCTCTTCAACGACCAATACAGCATCGATGAACGAACGTTGGTTAGCGTTCGGTCGAGTCAGGATATTTTCGGTAACCTGCCCTTTGGCCTGAATGATTTCACCATTACCCGCACCCAAACGTCGTCGATGATCACCGTTCATGCCTATCTGGATGGCGAATTTCTGAACTCCTATTGGGCTGATGGGCTTATCATTTCAACCCCTTCCGGCTCCACCGGCTATTCGCTCAGTTGCGGAGGGCCGGTGCTGCTCCCCCATACCGACAGCCTTATTATAACCCCAATCAGCCCGCATAACCTCAATGTGCGGCCCATGGTTGTGATGGATACCTGCCAGTTAGCGTTTGAGGTCGAAAGCCGTTCAGGTAATTTTCTGGCGGCCTTAGATTCCCGCTCGTTTACGGTAGAGACATCCGTCAGAATCAGCCTTGAGAAAGAAACCTTCAAAGCAAGGCTGCTTAAACTTAGCGACGACAATTTTCTGAATACACTGCGTAGTAAACTTAACTGGGGCTGGGATATCCGCAATTGAATTAATTTATTTCCCCAAATCACCCTCATTCCCCGTTTGTGGCATAATTTTTAGGGCATCTGCCAATAAAAGCGACAGCCCTGCCGTTTCGGAATTGGCTGGCTTATGGGTCGCCAGGGTTGATTCACCTATTACGCACGTATGAATAGCTATAAACAGTTGGTAATGGGCATTGCGGCCGTATGTCTGCTTATGGGCCAGGTTACAGAAAGTTCAGCGCAACGACAGTCGGGTACGAAATTCGTTCCGTATTCGTCGGTTACGTTTGGGGGTGGAACCTCCACTTATTTGGGCGATATGGCTGGGTATCGGCAACCCTTTAAATCCTTGTTTACGCTACCCCGATGGAATGTAGGGCTGGGCTATACGCGCCAGTTTACCCCTAATTTTGCGGCACGGGCCATGTTTACGTGGGCGCGGATTACAGGTGATGATTACACATTCACAAAGAACGATATTGAAGGAAACCTGATGCAGTACGCCCGCAATCTGCACTTTCGCAATGACCTGAAGGAGTTTGCCGTTACGGGTTTGTATAATTTTGTGGCCGACGGGCGTAACTCAAACGTTCGGGCCAGGATAACACCGTATGTGTTTGGGGGTGTGGCCCTGCTGGCCCATAGCCCCGAAGCCCGGACACCGGCTGAGCCGGATAACAAAGAGTATGAAGCTCAGACATGGGTGAAACTTCAGCCCCTGAATACGGAAGGGCAGGGGCAACCGAACCGCGACAAGCCCTATTCGCTCGTAACGGTAGCCATTCCGGTTGGTTTTGGTGTGCGCTACCGCCTGAACGAGCATTTTAATCTGGGTGCCGAGATTGGCTATCGCTACACCTTTACTGATTACCTGGACGATGTGGGGGGCGGTACCTATCCTGACCCTGACACCCAGCAGGGCGTATCGACCATTATGGCAAACCGGCGGTTTGAAGCAAATGCAGCCCGCTATAAAGACCCACCGGCCCGGTATGCTGTGTTGCAAAGTTTATTCCAGTCGAGACCCGATTTACAGCCCGCCATTCAGGACGCCCTGGAGACGCCGGTGCGGGGTGCTACCGGTGTCCTCTCGGACGGTTATTTACTGACGAATTTTTCCATTCAATACGTTATTCCGGGCAAAATTAAGTGCCCGCCAATCAAGTAAATAGTCAGCAGTAGTTAGCCGTTAGTGGCTGGCCGAACCGGCGAAAGTAGTACTTATGCGTCAGCCACTAACGACTAACTACCGGCGACTCTTGACGATCTCTCATGTATCAATACCGAATCAACATGGCCCGGCTGCTTATAGCCGGGCTTTTTATCAGCCTTACGGCACGAGCGCAGAAAATCGAAGTGGGGGGAGGCTTAGGGGGTATGCTCTACAAAGGAGATGTGGCTCCGGCCCTGAACCCCCGGTTCTATGGCCCGGCGGGTGGTCTTTTTTTTCGTTACAATGCTACCCGGTCGTTTGCAATCCGAGCCTCCGGTACCATTGGCAACTTTCGGGGCGACGACCGCGTCAGCCGCGATCCATTCCAGCAGGCTCGTAATTATTCGTTCAGCACGAATATTCTGGAAGGGCTGGTTGATATCGAATATAATTTTCGGAATTATAAACCGCTGCCCAAAGTAAAAAACTGGACGCCTTATGTGTTCGCCGGTATCGGGTTGTGCCGATTTAATAACGCCGTAATCCGTACTGGGGGCGTTGTCACATACCCCCTGGGCGTGGGCATTAAATACGAAATAAAGCGACCCTGGAGCGTTGGACTGGAGTTTGGCACGCGCTTCACCAACAGCGATTATTTAGATGGCTTAGGGGAAAATACATTCGGCCAAACGACGGCTAAAACCTCGCAGGGAAACCCCAGCCTGGCAGACAGTTATACCTACACTGCGCTAACGCTGAGCTATACGTTCTATAAAATCGTTTGCCCGTAGGCTTGCCGCCAGGTTTCGTTTGCCCGTAGGCTTGCCGCCAGGTTTATAAATCAACGCAGGGGCTATGAAAAATTTGTTCGTTGTGCTTTTGTTTCTGAGTACCGGCCTTGTAGCAGCCTCGTTTCGACCTCGTCAACTCAATAAAATCGGCGGAGCCTGGCGACTCGTGGAGCCGTCGAGAGCAACCGTCCTGCTGACACTAACCGACGATTATCTAATACAAACTGTCTATGAGCCAAACCGTTACATAAGCACGAGAGGTGGTGCCTATCGGCAGGATAGCGATAAATTAAATGTGACGGTTGAGTTCGATACACAGGATAGCAGCCGGGTTGGCCAAACAGAAGCCTACCGAATTTCGCTGAACAACGGCCAGTTGTATTTAACGGGTGTAGCCGGAAATCGACCGTTTAGCCGCATCGTTGAAACCAAAACGCCCTTAACGGGCCTGTGGCGGATTACGGGCCGGGCCAACGATGCCGGCCAGATAACAACCATGCAGCGCGGCCCGCGCAAAACTATCAAACTATTGACCGGCAGCCGATTTCAGTGGGTAGCCATTAACCCGCAAACCAAACAGTTTTTCGGAACGGGGGGCGGCACCTACAGCCTGAACGCTGGTAAGTACACCGAGACAATCGACTTCTTTTCCCGCGACAACAGCCGGGTAGGCCGCTCGCTCACATTTGGGGCCGATGTAACCGAATCGGAGTGGCGCCATACCGGCCAAAGTTCAGCGGGCAGCCCTATCAGCGAAGTGTGGAGCCGCGAAAAAAATTAAGGAACCACTTTTGCAGCGGTCAAATTCTTTCGCTTTACACCAGCGAAAATAAGTCCTGAACACCCAGCATCCGTTTGCTGACAAAGCCTTCGCCAAACTCTGCGCCAATCAGGTGGCCGTGTTCGCGGGTGCGGGCTTCCAGAAACTTCATAAACGCTTCGCCCGAAATGTAACTTTGCGGTTCGGGGCTGTCGGGGTTAAAAAATTGACTTTTATAGGCGTTGATGGCCGCCAGTTTCTGCTCCCAGTAGGGTGTAACGTCCACCACAAAATCGGGTTTGAGCGACCGATCCTGAATGAAGTGATAGACAAACTTCGGCCGGTGGGCTTCCTGTGGCCGCCCATCTTTTCCAGTCGTTTTAATCTGGCGCAAACCGGCATAAAAACAGGCCTCTACAACGAGTGCTGCCGCCCGGCCATGATCGGGATGGCGGTCGTCGGGGGTGTTGGTTAAGACAATTTCGGGTCGATAGTGCCGAATAATCGGGATCAGCGCCAGTTGATGTTCTTCATCGTTTCGGAAGAAGCCATCGCGAAAACCCATGTTCTCGCGGGCCGTCAGATTCATCAGCCGGGCGCCTTCGGCTGATTCCTGCAGGCGAATTTCGGGTGTTCCACGGGTGCCAAGTTCCCCGCGGGTCAGGTCAACTCCGGCTACAGTTTTACCCTGGGCTACCAGCGAAAGAACAGTGCCCGCGCAGGTCATTTCAATATCATCGGGGTGGGCCGCAATGGCCAGTACGTCAACGGTCATAAGAGTAGTAATCAACTGGGGTAGTGAGCGTAGATACCAATAATCCATCGGCCTGTCGATTTGTTCCTGAATTGACCAAAAAGGTCGGGTAGCGATTTTTCAATTGAAACGCCTTATTTTGGCGACGCAACTGCCAGCTACCTGCCCTACTTAACCGAACGTATGTCCTACAAAGCCCTTGCCCTTCAGCTAACCTGCCAAACCGTTAATGCCTGCCAAACTCGTGATGAAGCCGAAGCCGTTATGCTTCAAACCATTCAGCGGATTGACCAGCAAATTGCCGCGTCGATTGGATTTATTGGCCGCGACACCCTCCTGGTTGTTGTGCCAGAGCATTTTCTGACCGGCCCCCCAATGGACGAAACCGTAGAGCAATGGCGCGAAAAGGCCGCACTCGATATCGACGGTCGCATCTACGAAGCCCTCAGCGCCATGGTGCAGCGGCAACAGATTTATTTTTCGGGCAATGTTTATGAACAGGACCCTTTCTTCCCCGAACTCTATTTTCAGACCAGCTTTATCATGGGGCCCAATGGCGACGTATTGCTGCGGTATCGGCGGTTGAATGCCATGTTCACCCCCACGCCCCACGATGTCTGGGAGTTGTATCTGGATGCTTATGGCTACGACTCGCTCTTTCCGGTGGCCAAAACCAACATTGGTAATCTGGCCTGTGTGGCATCGGAAGAGATTCTGTACCCTGAAGTAGCGCGTTGTTTAGCCATGCGTGGGGCCGAAGTGCTGCTGCACTCGACTTCGGAGGTGGGTAGTCCGCTGCTGACGCAAAAAAACGTGGCGAAACTGGCACGGGCTGCCGAAAATATGGCTTATGTCGTATCGGCAAATTCGGGGGGTATGCTGGGTAGCCCACTGCCATCCGGCACAACCGATGGAGCCTCTAAACTCATTGATCCAAAGGGACTTGTGCTGGCCGAAGCAGGGCCTGGCGAAAGCCTTGCGGCCCATGCCACAATCGACCTGGCAGCTTTGCGCGAGTTTCGGCAGCGACCCGCCGACGGCAATCTACTGGCTCGCCAGCGGTTTGAACTATACGCCGAGAGTTACGCGAAATCAACTGCTTACCCGCCCGGTACGCTCCTGAGCCAACCCGCCGAACGTTCCCATTTTATGCGGACGCAACAAGAGGTCATTAAGAAATTATACAGTTAAACCTCTTCCTTTATATCGATCTTTCGTCGGCGTCGGCGCAGGCGAAATAAATTACTGCCCGCTTCTTCGGGTGTTTGGTCGCCCAGCAGAACGCCCCAGGGCCGAAGACTGTCGACACGGTCGAAAATCACTTTCAGGATGGCAATAGCCGGAATTGATAAAAACATGCCCGAAAAGCCCGCCAACGCCCCGCCAATCAATACACCAACAATTGACACCAGCGCGTTGACCCGAACTTTAGACGCGACAATGAGCGGTACCAGTACGTTATTGTCGATGAACTGCACAAGTAAGAAAACAACAACAACGCCCAGAATAACGGAAGGCTCCGGATTATTGCTGAAGGTGATAATAACGGTTAGGACGGTGGCCACCAGCCCGCCAATGTAGGGAATCAGATTCAGAATAGCCGCCATAATACCCAGCAAAGGGGCATACTGAACACCCAACAGCAGTAAGCCGATGGTGTTAAGCGCAGCCACGCAGGCCGTCTCGATGAGCAGACCAACCATATAGCTCTGGACAATTGACTTCACTTCGCCCAGCACCTCCCGTACTCGTTCGGCATACTTCTCCGCGAAAAGCACCACAACGAAATGCAGCAGCATGGTCCGGTAATAGAGCAGCAAAAAAACGTAGATGGGAAGCAGCGTTAGCGTGCCGAGCGGACCGGCAATCAGGCCTATGGCGTCAGGGCTTTGCAAACTATCGAGCGTTTGCGCCTTCGCTTCTTTAAGGTATTTTTCCTGCTCCCGATAACTCACATTGTATTCCCGCCGAACCCATCGTTTGGCATCACTGAAAAAGTCGTTCAGATTCTGGCGGATTTTAGGCAGGTCGTCGGTGAGATCAGATAATTGCATCGAGATGGCTGCGGCTATCCCTACTGCAACAATAATCGCCAGGAGGAGGGCTAAGCTAATGGCAATCACTTTATGCGTACCCATCCGAATAAGTTTATTCTCAATAGGGCGCAGCAACACCGCAAGCAGGCCCGCCAGCGCGAGCGGTACCAGAATACTCTGCCCTACATAAAGGGCGGCTGTTAAGATAGCCAGCGAAAGCAGGGAGTGCGAAAACTGGTGGTAATGGGGCTGTACAGGCGATTCGGTAGCCATACAATTCACTGGGGTTTAAGGAGAGAAGGTGGTTGATTGGGTAAACTTAAATCGGAATAAAATCACGTATAGTGTCAACATTAGACCTCCATTTTTGTTTCCTACCCACCAGCAGGGTCTATCTTCCGGGTGGCTGACCGTCTTTCGCCAAACTTGCTGTATTTTTGCGGATTATTCAACTATGGCACCCTCTATCCGCGACATCGCTTTTCAACTTCGGCAGGGAAAACTTATTGCCCTCGCCGACGAAACCGGCTGGTCAGTTGCCGCCGACCCCGTCAATGATCCGGCTGTGGCTCAACTTCTTACCTTACAAGCGGGTATGCCTCCGGGCCTGATGCCAACCATACTTATTCAGAACACCGACCAGTTGGGCTTATACGTAGCTAAATTGCCGGACGTCGCCTACGATTTAGTGGAGTTTGCCGAAAACCCGCTGACGGTCGTTTATGAACAGGGAAAAAACCTGTCATTGACTGTATGGCAACCAATAGGAGAGGAGCCGGTGGCAACTTTGTCAAAGGGTGAAGTGGCCGTCCGGCGGTCGTTGACAGTTGAGGTGCAGCGGCTTATTGGCAGCTTTGGCCGTGGTTTACTGACTATCCCGTTTGAGTCGTTAATACTGCCGCCAGCCGCCGAAGCAATAACCGCCGAACGATTTGGAACGCTTCCAGCCACGCCCAGGCGACCGCGCCTTATGCGGCTGCGGGTGAATGGTGAAGTGAGTTTTATACGAAAATGAATTTTAGCGACATCTTACAGAAGAATCCGATTTTTGACGTCGTCGCCCGCCAGGCCGAAATCCTTGGGGTGCGAGCCTACGTTATTGGTGGGTTCGTGCGCGATTTAGTACTGGGTCGCCCCTCGAAAGACATTGACATTGTGTGTATTGGCAGCGGTATAGCCTTAGCCGAAGCTGTAGGGAAAGCCTTGCGAACCAACGTGTCGATATTTCCGAATTTTGGCACGGCCATGCTGCGGACGTCCATCCGGCCCAACGGCGAGGGGTGGGAAGTCGAATTCGTGGGTGCCCGAAAAGAATCGTACCGGAGCGAATCGCGCAAACCGGTTGTGGAAGATGGCACCCTCGAAGACGACCAGAATCGCCGGGACTTTACCATCAATGCAATGGGTATCAGCCTGAATGAGCGTGGCTTTGGCGAACTACTTGACCCGTTTGGCGGCCTGCAGGATAGTAAACGGAAACTCATTCGCACGCCACTTAATCCGGATATTACCTTCTCCGATGATCCCCTGCGGATGATGCGGGCCATTCGGTTTGCCTCGCAACTGGGTTTCGATATTGAGCCGGATACCTTCGATGCCATCGTGCGGATGAACGAGCGCATCAGCATTGTGTCGCGGGAGCGCGTAACCGACGAACTGAATAAAATCATTCTGTCGGCCACACCGTCGTATGGCTTCAAACTGCTGTATCACGCCGGTTTGCTGGAGCGGATTTTCCCGGAGTTGGTGGCTCTAAGAGGAGTTGAAACCATTGAAGGCAAGGGCCATAAAGATAACTTTTACCACACGCTGCAGGTTCTCGACAACATTGCCAACCGCGCTGATTCAGCCTATTCGGGTATGAATTCAGAAAATGAACTCTGGCTGCGGTGGTCGGCCCTGCTGCACGACATTGCCAAACCCGCCACCAAACGGTTCGATCCGAAAGTTGGCTGGACGTTTCACGGGCACGAAGACCTCGGCGCGCGCTGGGTACCGGCCATTTTTAGAACCATGAAATTGCCGCTCAACGAGCACATGCGTTTTGTGCAGAAACTCGTTCGGCTGCATTTACGGCCCATTGCGCTCACTAAAGAACAAATCACCGACTCTGCTCTCCGCCGGCTGCTGTTCGATGCAGGCGACGATTTAGAGGGGTTGATGGCCCTATGCCGGGCCGATATAACTTCGAAAAATTACGAGCGCGTTCAGAAACACCTGCGTAATTTCGACCGGGTCGAGCGCAAACTGCATGACCTTGAAGAACGCGATAAACTGCGTAGTTTTCAGCCGGTTATCACGGGTGAATTAATTATGGAAATCTTCGGTCTGCCTCCTTCCAAAGAAGTAGGTGAGCTAAAAACCGTTATGCGGGAAGCTATTTTAGAGGGCATTATTCCCAATTCCCTCGATATGGCCTACCCGTTTTTACTCGAAGAAGGCCGCAAACGCGGATTAAAAACAATGAAAAATGAATAATGAAAAATGAAGTTATGAGCCAATTTTCATTCTGCATTTTATCGTATTCATTACACATTCTACATTAACTTCATGAATAACAATACCAATTTCCGGCGCTTCTTTGGCGCATCGCTCACCATTATTGGTGTCGTTGTCGTTCTCTTTGCTTTAGTGGCTTTTTTATCCGATGGTAAGCCCGTTCTGGGTCTCCACGTATCAAAAGGTGAATCGGCAGCGCCCTTCATTGTGGGCATGATTTTCCTTCTGACGGGCGTGAATCTGGTGCGGGAATCGTAGGGACGAGAATGAATAATGTAAAACGAAGCATGATAATTGCACGAATCCATTCTTCATTTAGAAAGTTGTGCCGTCAGCAGCCACTCATACGGATTGAGTGGCTGGGGCAGTCCGTTTGGCTGAATTTGCAGATACATCAGGTGCAGGTGCGTTGGTGAGCGGGTTTTGTAGGCATTGAAACCCGTTCGGCCCATTTCGGCGAGTTTCTGCCCTGCGCTGACCCATTGCCCCGGCGACACGTTCACCCCGCTGTTGTGGGCGTAGTAGAACAGGCCGTGCAGGGTGGGGTCATAAACCCAAATCCAGTTGCCGCCCCGGTATTCAGAACCGGGTTTCCAGGCCGTTTCAATGCCCAGCACTACCCCCCGGCTCATGGCCAGTATATCGACGGGTTGCTCCGTTCGGTCGTCGATAGTATCCTGATTACGGTCGCGGATGAAAATATCCTGAGCCGGGTGACTTCCCCGTACTTTATAATCGAAGAGGTCGAAGCCGTTGCCCCGGTAACCTTCGCCATGCGTGCCGCCAATGGCACTGGGCGTGTAGCCACGAACGGGAAAGCTAAAATAAAGCCCAGTCCGGCGAAGGCTGTCGTGCTGGAGCGAATCCTGTCGGTAGCTTTCCTGGCTCCGAAAACGCGTTTGTAAGGCCTGCATGATGCGGCTGAATTGCAAACGAGCCGAGTCGGGCGTAACGGCCTGCTCCCGAATCTGCGTGTATAAGGTCTGAAACTGCTGACAGTAGGTATATAGTGCGGGGTCATTGGCGTTGTTCTGGACAACCTGCGACGAAGCCGCATTGAGTCCGCCAACCAGTAATGCTCCCACAATGCCCGCTATTCGCATGAACAAAGTTACGTCAATCTTCACTACGCTGTTTTTTCAATAAAGTCGCCAAAAATACGCAAAGTAGTGAAATAGCCCATATACTGATTGGCCTGGAGCCACATTGCCAATTCAGCCAGTAGCGAAGCAGTTAATGTCTTTTCGGAATTACGTCGGGTAGTCCCTTCTAAACAATAAAGATGTCTCTATTTGAACTTATCTGTAGCAATATTTGTCAGTCTTATTGGGTTTAAATAAATATTTTAGACTCAAAAGCGAAAAATTATAGAATAGATTTGGAAATCAATTTTATTGTATCGTTATTCGCCCAAATTTAAAACAAACAATGCAAACAGGAACTGTAAAATTTTTTAATGAAACCAAAGGGTTTGGCTTCATTAAACCCGATGAAGGTGGCGAAGATATTTTTGTACACGCTTCCGGTCTCATCGACCAAATTCGCGAAAACGACAAAGTTAAATTCAATGTCGAACGCGGTAAGAAAGGCTTAAACGCCGTGAACGTCGAAATAGCTTAATTGTAAGATATAGCAGACACCCGTTGTAAAAAACATGCCTTCTGGCATGTTTTTTTTTGCCCTGTCAGTTCAGAAAGCCATTTTTGCGGTCGTAAACAACGGGTTAGGTAGTGGTCAGCTATAGTCAGATAAGACTTATTTGCCGACCCATATCACAGTTGATCACGACCTGACCACTCCTGACCATACATGTCACTCGAACAACGAATTGCTGCCCGGCTGGGGCTGAGTCCTACATCTGTAGCTGCCACCATTGAATTACTCAACGGCGGAGCTACTGTACCCTTCATTGCCCGTTACCGGAAAGAAGCGACTGCGTCGCCCGACCGAGGCCCCCTCGATGAGGTTCAAATTGGTCAGATAAAGGATACACGCCAAAAACTGGCCGACCTCGATAAACGCCGGGACGCGATTCTGAAATCTACCGACGAACAGGGTAAACTCACCCCTGACCTTCGCCGGAAAATCGACGCGGCCGACTCCCTTACGGACCTCGAAGACCTGTATCTGCCTTACAAACAAAAGCGCAAAACGCGCGCGGCCATTGCCATTGAGCGCGGCCTGGAAGCGCTTGCCAATGTGCTCGTTAATCAGCGCGAAACGGCTCCTGACCGAATCGCGCAACGGTATTTGTCGGATGCCGTTCCGACGGTGGCCGATGCGTTGCAGGGCGCACGCGACATCCTGGCCGAGCGATTCAGCGAAGATGCCGATGCCCGCCAGCGCATGCGTAACCTGTTCGAGCGGGAGGCTGTCATTCGGTCGGTTGTAAAGAAAGGGAAAGAAACAGACGGCATAAAATTTACCGATTATTTCAATTTTGCCGAACCACTCCGACGCGTACCCTCGCACCGGCTGCTGGCCCTGCGCCGGGGAGAGTCCGAAGGTTTTTTAACCGTAAGCATTGGTCCCGACGAAGCCGCGGCTATTGACCGGCTCGACCGGCAGTTTGTGGCCGAGCGGTCAGGTACGTCTGCCTGCAAAGAACAGGTGGCGCTGGCCATTCGGGATGGCTACAAACGCCTGCTTAAACCCTCACTGGAAACCGAATTTGCCAACAGTTCAAAAGAAAAAGCCGATGTTGCGGCTATCCAGATTTTTGCCGATAACCTGCGTCAGTTGCTCCTGAGTCCCCCCCTTGGTCAGCAGCGCGTGCTGGCCATCGATCCCGGCTACCGAACCGGCTGCAAAACCGTTTGCCTTGATGCACAGGGTAATTTGCTGACCGACACCGTACTCTATCTGGCCCAATCCGAAAGCCAGCGACAACAGGCGATCCAGACCGTTCAGAAATTGGTAGCGCAGTATAACATCGATGCAATTGCCATCGGAAATGGCACTGCCGGGCGGGAAACGGAGGAGTTTATTCAGGGCTTAAACCTGAATAAACCCGTGTACATGGTCAGTGAGCAGGGCGCGTCGATTTATTCGGCATCGGAGGTGGCTCGTGAGGAGTTTCCCGACCGCGACGTGACCGTGCGGGGAGCGGTCAGCATCGGCCGCCGGCTTATGGACCCGCTGGCCGAGTTAGTCAAGATTGATCCCAAGTCGATTGGCGTTGGTCAGTATCAGCACGACGTCGACCAGACCGATTTGAAGGCCAGTTTAGACACAGTTGTTGAACGCTGCGTAAATCAGGTAGGCGTGTCGCTCAATACAGCCAGTGCGTGGCTCCTGCGCTACGTGTCGGGGCTGGGTCCGCAATTAGCGGGCAGCATTGTGGCGTATCGGACGGAACATGGCGCATTCACCTCGCGCGACCAACTCAAAAAAGTGCCGCGTCTGGGACCCAAAGCGTTTGAGCAATGTGCTGGTTTCTTACGCATCGACGGAGCCAGGAACCCGCTGGATAACAGCGCAGTTCACCCCGAACGTTATGGGGTTGTGGAGCAGATGGCTAGGGATGTGAGGAGCAACGTCGCTGAGTTAATACGCCGGGCCGACCTGCGGCAGCAAATCAAGGCCGAGCGTTATGTAACGGAAACGGTTGGCCTGCCCACACTCCGCGACATTCTGGCCGAACTTGCCAAACCGGGCCGCGACCCGCGCGAACAACTTTCGGTGTTTGAATACGATGTTCGCGTTCGAACCGTTGATGATTTAAACGAAGGTATGGTGTTGCCTGGTGTCGTTACCAACATCACCGCTTTTGGGGCGTTTGTCGATATTGGCGTCAAGCAGGATGGGCTGATTCATGTCTCGCAATTGGCTAATCATTACGTTTCGGACCCGAAAACCGTTGTCAATGTGTACCAGAAAGTAAAAGTAAAGGTGCTGGAGGTCGATAAGGCCCGCAAACGCATTGCATTATCCATGAAATTTTAATAGGTTGCATTGTTCCTATGTGCCATAGCGTTTCCTAAACGCCTAAATCAACCCTAACCCTTCCTTGTATGCAACTACGCTGGTTTCGGGAAAGGCTACGTCCCGTACTGCTAAGTGCCTGCCTTCTTTCGATGCTTACGGCCTGTGAGGCTCTTCGTTCCTCTGGCTCCTCAGTGAGCCGCCGTCCGTCATCACGACCCGTTGCCCGCCGGACATCAACCGGTCGAACACCTGTCCGTCCGCCTTCTGTTCCGGCTAAGCCAACCGGCAAAGTGGTCGACAGCCGCACGTATGAAAATCGGTATGTGCCTGAAGTGGTAAAAATCGCCCGAACGTATACCGGTACACCGTATCAGTCGGGGGGCAACACCACCGATGGTATTGATTGTTCTGGATTGGTCTATGCTGTATTCAATACGGTGGGGCTAAAAATGCCCCGAATTTCGTGGCAGCAGTCGGAAGTAGGGCACGAAGTCGATGTAAAGGAAATTTTGCCCGGCGATTTGATCTTCTTCGTGCCCGACAAAGGGCAGGCCGGGTATGTGTCGCACACGGGCATCGTGACAGAGGTAAACGGGATGCAGAATATCCGGTTCATACACGCGTCCTCATCGCGCGGTGTTCGTGAGGATTACCTCTATGCCGACTATTTCAAAGGTCGGTTTGTGAAAGCCCTGCGACCGTTTTGATGCTGAATGAAATTAAACCAAAAAACCGCTGCGAGAGCGGTTTTTTATTGTTCGGGTATGGCTCTTAAAGGGCGGGCTGGGCATTCGTAATTAATTCCTCCCAGTGTTCGCGAGTTTTCTTTTTCAGTCTCATTTCCAGGCTCAACGCTTCATTTCGGGTAGCAAATTGCTGGGTGAATTTCACTTCCCACGGCTTCCCATTGGCCGTGGAAGGGTTCGTTTTGGCGTTATGTTGCCACAAGGTAATCTTCAGGTCTTTGGTCTGGCCAATAAAATACTGGTCGGTGCTGGGGCTGTAAATAATATAAACTGTATGCATGGGTGTCGAGACTATTATCAAAACTACGCAATTGGTAATACAAAACAAATATTATCTGTGTAAGCGGAACAGTACGACTCACCACGCGAAAAAAATGTACTTTGGGTTGTGCTACGTCGATTTTTTACCCATATTTGCACCCACAAAACGCTTAAATGCATTTTTATTGGGGGATTAGCTCAGCTGGCTAGAGCGCTTCCATGGCATGGAAGAGGTCATCGGTTCGACTCCGATATTCTCCACAACGGTAATGCAGGAGCCTGATAGTTAGGCAATTATAACCTACTATCATGTATGCCTACCAGAAGTTAACACAAAAATTAACAAATACCTTGATGGAGTTGCCTAAAAACAACTCTCAATCAATACTTCCCTTCGCCCCTGTAAACTCCACCATTTCGATTACGATACTTCTAAAAAAATAGCTTCTGGTATTCTATTAATGGAATATCAAGACTCAATCTTTAGAGCGTCGTTACTTTGGCAAATTCAACAAGCTAAAGGATGCAAAAGTCCGCCGTTCCGGTTTGGTAGGTTGGGGTGGTCCTGTTTAGCCGGATAGTCGACTATGCAAGTTTTGATTCAAATTTAAGTACTACGTCTGCTCAAATTGCTCAGGGCTGATGTTGCCCGGCGACGAATGCCGCCGTCTCCGGTTGTACTAACTCTCGATGTACTCAACTAACTCAGTACGAGCATCTGCCAACGATCTGAATACACCATTCTCGAATAACTCTGCCTTCAATCGTGACCAACAGGACTCCGCTCCGGCGGCCCGGCATAAAAGCAGTATCATAGGGGTCGTCAGGCCTGCTCATACTTTGTCTAAATCTGAAATCGGCCAGTGTTTGGCGGAATGACTTACCGATATACTGTCCGCCACGATCCGAATGAATGATACTACCAGGAGTTAATTGGTTTGAATCAATAGCTTTTCGCAAAGCATTATCCACCAGTTCGTCTCCCAGGTTGTCGGCTACTGACCAGCCTTTAATTTTACGGCTAAACAAGTCCATCCAGGCCGCCAGATAACCCCACTCGCTGCCAGCCAGCGGAATATATGTACTGTCGCCTACCAGCACACGGCCCGCAAGAGTCGGTACGTCCGTCTCCAGTAATAGATTCTGACTAAATGGGCCGTTGTGGCGACGGTCAGGGGTTCGGGCAATAAAGCTACGTGGCTGAATGGCATGAAGATCAGCTTCTTGCATCAGGCGTCTAAGCTCATGACGGCCTACTTCGTAACCTTGCTCTTGTAGCTCAGTCAGCAAACGACCGCACGGGCGGCCCCGGACTTCCCTACCGCCGACGATGGTCAGTAAAACTGTTCAGCATCGCCTGACGCAATTTTTCTTTCCCTTCCGTTAGCCGATGGCTTTGTCCGGCCTGGTAGGCATAATAGGCACTACGGCCAACATTGAGCATTTTACAGAGTCTTTCTATTGGAAAATCAAGGGCTAACTCGGTGATCAACCTGTCGGATAGCGTCAGGTCATCCGACTGGAAATGCTCAACGGGGCCGCCTGGCGGGCTTTTTTTAAGATGTCGCGCTCGTGTTTCGTTCAACGCAATTGCTCACGTAATTGGTCGTAGTGATGTTGGGTAATTTCGTTTTGCCGCCCACTTGGTTTACTATACCCCTTCCAACGGTAAAGCAGGTTCTGGGAGATACCCAACGAACGGGCCGCATCTGGCACACTCCGGGTGCCGGTGGTTACCAGACGGACGGCCTCATGGTTAACTTCTTCGTCCTACTTTGGGCGCGGTACCTTTGGGGTTTGTGACTTACTCAGGGTACAGCTAAGTTAAGCACTTAGACTGTCCGGCAAACCTGGACCACCTCAGTGGGCTGGATCGGGCCTCCTTACAATAGCCGGTGATTTGACGATTCGAGCGGAAGGGCCAGAGCACCTTGACCCAGCCAAGAATACTTACTCGGTTGTTTTGGGTGATGTCGTCACCACCGACATCACGGTTAAGTTCACCGTTGGCCAACCCCTGCCCTTCGAGCAGACCTATTCTGTGCCGACAGAATACCAGGCGAATGGTCAGTTGCTGGTAATTAACGCTCTCGTACCTGGCATCTATCCAATGGGCTATCAGAGCAAACCGACGCCTACCGGGGCCACTGCGGATGTAATCCTGAATCTGCCCGCTCCACAGTTGTACTCAGCCCGGTTGGGAAGTCTCACTATTACCGAGTCTACGCTCATTAAAACCTAAGGTTCCAGTAAGCTCTATCGCCTTCAGGGAACTCTCCAGACGGCCCTAACGGGTACGGGCGTAGGTGTTTCAGCCAACAAAGACGTTAATGTAACTGGCACTTTTGATTTACTTCTCGTCGATTAACAACCCTTACCGATGAACCCAATCTTTCTCCAAAAGAAACGCGGATCAATTCATGCGCTCAAGGTAATTCTGACTATAGGTATACTGCTCCTATTGGCAGCTATGTTCATTTCAGCCATAACGCTGGTTCTCTCAAATCGAACACTTACGCAGAGGACTAAGCTTTCACTAATAGCCTTTCTGTTGATTACCGCTCTGTTAGGAATGGGCTTACTGAACCGGCTGAGACGCAGGTAATGTCTTACACTGAAGTTATTCGGAGATATTACTGAACAATTTCCAGCGGTAGCTGATATTCACGCAACCTGTTCATTGATAGCAACATAATAAGTTCATTAAATAGCTCCGTTACCCATTTATTGATCGGAAACAACCATGACCCGTCCGGAAAAGTGTTGACCGTTTGTTGGTAGTCCGTATTTTTATTGACCAGTAATTTAACCCCTATTTTCATTATTTACTACAGCCACCTCCTGATTTTGAGGATAGTAGTTCTTCCATCTTCGCTTTAATTTTCCTTCCCCTTGATGAGCTTGATCCGGTACCAGCATATCACAACTCAAGTGTGGACGCTTATAGTTGTAAAGGAATACCGCTTGCTCAAGCACGAGCTCGGCCTGGGCTAACGAGTACACTGCTCGGTGAGCTAAATACTCATTCTTGATGATCCCGTTCACTCGTTCAGCGATGGCATTCTCCAGTGGATCGCCCGTCTCGGTCATACTAATTTGAACATGATAAGCGTCTAATAACCCAATATAGATGGCGCTACCATACTGAATACCTCGGTCAGAATGGTGAATCAAGGCTTTGGCCGTTCGTCGATTAATCTTTTTCAGCGCCATTTGCAGAGCAGTCTTACAATGAACTGCCTCCAACGTCGGTGCGACACAATAACCCATGATTCGTTTGGAATAGGCGTCAGTTACGAACGATATGTACAGGCATCCGTATTGAGTAAACCAGTAAGTTATATCACTCACCCACAATTGGTTGGGCCTTTCCACTACTAATTCCTTGATCAGGTTCGGGTATTTTCGGTATGGATGACCCGAAAAGGTAGTCCGTACCCTCCCCTCCGCCTTCGTCGCCTGATTAAAAGGTGGTTACCTGCGAATAAGTCAAATAATAGATCCCTGCCTGTTTTTATTCCCTTTCCAATCAGTTCCTCTTTGATCAGCTCATAGAGTTTTTTACCACCCATTCGCGGATGATCTTTACGAACCTTCTTGACCAGGCCTAGAATATCTTCATCATTATTGATCTGGCCAGCTTGCCGTTGCCAGTATTGGTAGTAGCCTTGTCGGGAGAAACCAAGCGCACCCTCTAAGTGCCGAATATGCAGATTGGGATAGTTCATCAGCATAAACCGGATGGCTTGGTAACGGACTTTTTTTCAATATCGACCCCCAGCTCATGTTTAGCCACTCGCACCAGAGTCGAATAATAAAGGGTTTTAAAGTTGGCCGTTTCCAGTTCATCTTCGAGCGAACGCACCTTGGCCCGCAGTTGATTGACTTGGTCCTCTGGGGTAGAAGGCCGAGTTGACTTTCTTGAGGAAGGAGGCAGCAAATCAGGGTCAGTTGAGGCAGCTTGCTTCTTAGCTTTGGCTTCCTCTTCGATTTTCCTGATCCAGCGCAGTACCGTTAGTCGATTGACCTTATACCGCTCAGCGGCCTGGTCAATGTTGAGCTGGCCGAGCAGAACGGCGGCCGCCATTTCACGCATGATCCGTTTAGGCTGTTTCATACGTAGTTTAACAAGTCTGTCCATGAGTTGACTATTTATGGTCAACATATTCCCGGACAAGTCACCAGTTGAGCAGAAGAGAGACTGTATGGATATATAACAAGTTAGTTGCGTAAAGAAAACGCGACGCAACCTACTCCACAGGCCTAAGGAGGGGTTATCGAGCTATTTTTGGTTGAAGGAAATTGAGCATTACTGTACGCCATTAATTACTACTATTTCGTTCACACTGCGGTTGGCACAACAAGTTGGTTTCGGAGCCGGTTGGCTGCATCAGCATCATGGGAGGGCAGATACACTAGCGGGTGTTGAACTGCGTAAGCCAATACCTGCTGATAACTTTGACGGGCTTGGGACTGACTGGCGTTGCCCCCGGCCAGTTCGCCCCGCAGTAACTGGCCCTGACTATAAGACATATCCCCGGCAAACAGGTAATGCGCGTCATCGGCCTGAAACAGCACTGAACTGTGGTGGTGGGTATGCCCCGGCGTAGCGACCAGCAGCAAATCGCCCGCATCGGTCAGGGGCATCGATTGGCTAAAGCCCGCCACTTTTTCAGTTTGATAATCCACTAAACGTGGACTAAACCAGCTCGGATACAGTTCGGGCAGGTTGCTGTAGGGATGGGCAAATTCGGGGCGGGCCACCACAATTTCGGTTTTCGGAAAATAGCGCAGCCCGTCGGTATGGTCCAAGTGCAGGTGCGTCATCACGACCCGGCGGATGCGGTCGGGCGTTATGCCCAACTGCGCCAGTTGCCGGTCTATTTCCTGTTCCCGCTTGATCTCGAAGCGAAACGCTTTTTTATTAACAAACCGGTTGAGAACTCCAACCTGATCGAAGTAATCCGGCCTGAGTACGTCGCTGGTTTCGCCCGTGTCGATTACAAGCACGCCTTCGGGATGTTCGATCACCCAGACCCAGATGGGCATAAACTCGGTAAAATGACTGTCGAGCAGAATGTTTGCTTTACGAAACAACTCGCCCCCTTTTGCCCGGCGGAATGCCTGGGTAACGGCTACGCTGCCGGTGCTGATGGCGTGAATTTTGACAGGTTGCCCATTTTTCAACACGGTTGTGGTATGCACGCTTTTTTCCGGGTAAGGTGAAGTAAGGGACATGGTCGGGGGATTGTAGGTAGGTGAGCGAGGTGACTGGGCCATTGCCCGTTGGGTAAGTTGGGTAGCTACCAGCGTGGCTGCTGCTAAGCGACTCGTTTGCTGCATGAATTCACGTCGTTGCATGGTCTGTCGAGTTTTAGTTGATTGACAGACACAAAGGTGGGGTTAGCGGCACACTTGTGCTTGAACGAACTGGCTATTCTTGGTCAGCAGCGAGGGCGGTAAGCCAAACATTCGGGTAAAAGTGCGGCTAAAATGAGCCGAATCACTAAAACCAGCCTGATGGGCGGCTTCGGTTAGGTTATAGCCGCCGGTAAGTTGCTGAATGGCCAGCAACAGTCGTTCCCAGAGCACATAGCGCCGGATGGGTATACCCACCTGTTCCTTAAACAGATGCACCAGCCGCCCTTCTGACAGGCAGACTAAGTCCGACAATTCTGCCAGTGGGATGGGACGCTCAAGCGATTCTTTTAACAGGGTCTGCGCCTGAATGATGCGGTCGTCAAGCGTAACCAAAGCCAATGGTCCGGCCAGCGTATCGGTCAACTCGGTAAGCTGCCGGGCTAAAATCAGGCAGCTTACCGATCCGCCCAGCGTTTGCCTCAACGCCGTAACAAACGGGATCGTAACGGCATCCGGCAACGATGCAAACGTTGATTGCTCCAAATAAGTAGCCTTTAGAAAGCGTGCCAACCGGGTTTCCGGGTCAAGGTTCAGAAACAGGATGGTACTTTGGCTGGCTAAACATTCGTGAGACTGATCGGAGGCAATCAATACGGCAGAGTGGTGTTGCCAGTCTTGCTGGGGCGTTCGAATCTGAAAGGACTTATCCAGACTGACCATGACCTGTAGAGCATGATGGTCGTGGGTATGCGTATCGAGGGCCGGGCCGATGTATAGAAACTGGCCGGGCCAGAAAAACAGATAAGCCCCCGCCGAAACCGGATGCGTCGTCATATACATGTAGGGTCTGGCCAATAATCGGCGCGATGGTGAAGTTTTTAAAGATAAACCCTTACTTGAGCTTTTCTTAAGTATAATTGTTAAACTTAGTCAAAATTAACAGTAGTAATGACCGACCAATTGCCACGCATGCCTCTGTACCAACATTTGTACGAGATGCTCAGGCAGCAAATTACGAAAGGGGTTTACCAGGAGGGTGAGTTGCTTCCAACGGAAAAGGAACTCCAGAATACCTATAAAGTCACTCAGCCAACGGTAAGACAGGCATTAAGTATGCTTGTCAATGACGGTTATATCAAAAAGGTCCAGGGGAGAGGCAGTACCGTCCTTCCCCTGCCTGTCGGCCTAGGCATTCTTTCTATTGAGGGAAGGCTGGCCAATTCGGATAGCCAAAAATTAAAGTTAAATACCTATATTCTACGCGAACCTCAGTATGGGCCTTTTCCTGAAATAATTTCACTTTTACCCACTCAGGAGCAAATTGAGGCTGGATTTATTTTTTTTGAACGTATCCGTAAGGTTGAGGAGGACATAGTCTTTTATGAAAAAGTTTTCATTCCTAATATCAATCTACCAGGCTTTTTAAATCAGAACCTGAATGATTGTTCATTTTTTGACCTGCTTCGCACGAAGTATAAACTATTTATAAAAGGGGGTGAACAAAAGATATGGGCAGTTGCGGCTGATCCAATTATTAGTGAAATCTTAAAGGTTTCCCCAGGAAGCCCTATCCAAAGGTTGGAAAAACGCACGGACACCAACCGGCTTAATTTCAGTATCTACTCTTCATTGTTTGCCAGCACAGACAAATATCTCCTTCACGGAGTTTTTTGATACGTTTCAACCATTGAGCCTCAGTGCCATGATGGGTATGAAAATTGTTAAACTAAAATGAGGCTGTCTCACAATGAGACAGCCTCATTTTAGTTTGATACACCGGAGGATTATATACGGGTTTCATTTTTTGGATCTCCGAAAACCCCAAAATGCGCTAGACTTGCCAAGCTTCCATTATAAGCGGCATACAAGCCTGGTGACAATACGATAGCAGGCACTTTGCCGGAGGGAGCGGTATGCCCAGCAGGAAAGATTCATTCCCCACTACTATTTGCCAAGTACTTAACGCATCTGATAATAGGATATATTTTGCTCAACTATTCCAACTTTGAAATTCATTATACTGAATAAATAAGAAGTTAGCTTAGATAAGTATGGCTGTGCACTGGTCTATAGATGTTGACAGGAGACAGAGTTTTGAAGCGAAATACCTGTAACTACAAGCTTTAGGAGTAGGCTAATCGATGAAGTTTGGCGTAAATTAGGGAATAAGCTGGGCGCATATCTGGTACAAACGCATAGCAAAAAAAATATCCATCTAATACTATAATCAATTCCGGAAAAATGAAAATATACCATTTTTAAGCCAAAATGGGCAGTATTGCCCGTTTTGGCAAAGTACTGTGCAATGCTCTAAAGAAATTCCAGAGACTAAACGCCCAGTGTATTACCTATCAAAAATGATATTGCCACAACTGCGCCTGTGGAGGAGTTGATCTTCCAGGAGATAGCACTGCTGCCCCTGGCTACATAGAATATTACTCAGTTCGGTTGTTGGTAGTAGCCCACAAAAAAAATTTATCCCCAAAAAATTTATTATAATAAATTTACTATACATTTGTCAACATCATAAGTTCTTGTACTTAACGAATCATTCCTGGTACTATACAGAGTCCCGTCACAGAAGCTTTGTAATCGAATTGCCAAAGTTGGTGTAGACAGTTTAAGTGATCAAAATAGATGATGCCAACTACATGCAACAAGTAGAATATCACTCATCATCTCATAAATAATATCAGTTTTTAGTCTGTAAGTTGATTTGCCCAGGAGTTAAATATGATTGATAAAATTTTAGCAGAACAAGAAATCCACTTCCTCAAATTAAGTATTCTTAAACCCTTAATAACCAATCAAATGAACGAATTAATACGTAAAGTGGGTATGATGAACTACCTATCCTCGAAAGGTTTTTCAATTCTTTGCACTAGTGCGGTAATCTTATGGCTGTGCCTGATTGGCGGGAAAACTTCGGCGGCCACAAATGCCCATTGTGCTGATATACTAAATCAGAAAATGAGTGCAGACATAGACGTAAGAGGTGAGGTGAAGGATGTTAACGGGGAACCTTTACCTGGTGTAAACATAACTTTAAAGGGTACTTTCAACGGGACGACTACCGACGCTTTGGGTAAATATGCAATAAAGGCACCCGAAGATGGTGAGCTTGTTTTTACGTATATCGGTTTTGTGAATCAGGTGATTGCAATTAATAGGCGGTCGGTGATTAACGTAAAAATGGAGGCCGAAACCAAAGCACTTGGCGAGGTGGTTGTGGTTGGTTATGCAACGCAAAAGAAGGTTAGTGTCACCGGAGCCGTCAGTCAGATAAAAGGGACTGATTTGGTGAAAAGAACGACTTCTAATGTACAGCAGGCTTTGCAGGGGCAGGTTTCCGGGGTGACTATTATTGATCAGGGAGCAGGTCCTGGTAAATCCAACATGGTGATGCGCGTTCGGGGAATAACCACCCTGGGTAATAACGATGCACTAGTCATCGTGGACGGAATCGAACAACGAATCGCGGATATAAACCCGGACGACATTGAAACCGTATCGGTGCTGAAAGATGCGGCTTCAACGGCCATTTATGGGTCCAGGGCGGCCAATGGCGTTATTTTGATTACAACGAAACGAGCCAAATCCGAAAAAGTTTCGGTTTCCTATAGTGGGTATTATGCCATTCAAAAAAGTGCCAATAACCCAGTGCATATGGGACTTGAAGCGTATATGCGCCTTCAAAATATAGCGTATAATAATTCGTTTGGAGCTCCTATTTACTCGGAGGCAACCATTCAGGAGTATATCAATGCTACTGATAGACTGAAATATCCATTGCCCAATACCTGGTTTGATGCTGTGTTAAGTCCTGCTCCCCAACTGTATCATTCGCTGGCTGTTGCAGGGGGAAGTGAAAAAGTAAAAGCAAGGCTTAGTCTCAGGTACCAGGATCAGGACGGGATTATTGCCAATTCGGGGTCAAAAATCAGCGAAATACGGTTAAACACCGACTATACGATATCGCCTAAAATTTCAATTGCAACTGATATCAATTATCGGTTTTCAAACACGCTCTCGCCAATTAATGAAAATGCTGTTTTCACGCGTATGCTGCAAACGTCGCAGTGGACAGTTCCTAAATATCCCGATGGAACGTACGGAATCAGTTCGGACGGACATAATCCCTTGTTGTATGCAGAAGCCGCCGGTACCAGCCGGCTAAAAAATGATTTGTTGACGGGAAATATTAAAGCAGACTGGACAATCGTAAAAGGGCTTAAATTCTCGACACAAATCGCTGCCTCCATTACCTCGATTACCGGAAAAAATTACACGAATAGCTACGAAGTCCTTGACTACTATAACCCTAAAATAATCAGAAAAGCCGTACCAATCAATTCCCTCTTAGAAACCCGGAATAGTTCCCGGGAGATTACAATGAATAATTTGCTTACGTATTCATTAATGGCTCACAGTCATTCGTTTAATATCCTAACAGGCTATTCGCAAATAGAGAATGTAACCAATAATTTATCGGCTTTTCGGCAAGGCTTTTATAACAACAGTATCCAATCGATTGGCGTTGGCACAAACGATGGTACTAAAAGCAATGACGGGAATGAAGCAACTTGGGGCTTACGGTCCTATTTCAGCCGGTTGAATTACGCCTACAAAGAAAAGTATCTTATCGAGGCAAACGCCCGTTACGACGGCTCATCCAGATTCGTTGGCAATAATCGCTATAGTTTTTTCCCCTCTTTCTCGGCCGGATGGCGTATTTCCGAAGAGCCGATATGGCGTAGCATAGGCGTCGATAAGGTTATTAATGAACTGAAATTCCGGGGTTCCTGGGGAAAGACTGGTAATCAGGCCGTTGGTCTATATACCGGCCTGGTTACGTTAAATCCATCTACTTATTCATTTGGTGGAACTCCGGTTCAGGGTTATCAGCAACAGACACTGGCCAATAAAGATATATCCTGGGAAACCACTACCCAGGCAAACCTTGGACTGGATGCACAACTGTTAAATAACAGGCTATCCATATCCATAGATTATTACCACAAAAAGACGAATGACATTTTGCTTTTATTGCCCGTACCCGGAACGCTTGGTTTAAATCCTACGTACCAGAATGCAGGCAGAATGGATAATAAAGGCTGGGAGTTTTTGATAGAATCAAGAAATAATTTCGGAAAATTTGGGTTAAATGGAAATTTAATTTTTAACATAAATAATAATAAGGTCATTGATCTGGCAGGTACGGGCCCTTACATCACCGGTGGTCTGGAAGATAAAAATATAGTGGGTGAAGGGTATCCATACGGAGCCTATTGGGGATATAAAACAGATGGATTATTTCAGACCCAGGATCAGGTTAATAGTTATCCAAATTTCAGGCCGGGCACTGCGCCGGGAGATGTAAAAGTTGTCGACTTAAATGGGGATGGTAAAATTACACCGAATGATATGACCTACTTAGGTCTAACGTTTCCTAAATACACGTTTGGTTCGTCCTTAAATCTGACCTACAAAGGGTTTGCGCTGAACCTGTTGTTTCAGGGAATAGCAGGCTCCAAAACTCGGCTGGGTGGGGCTATTTTTCAAATGGGGGTTTGGGGAGGCTTCACCCACGAGTTAATTACCAATAACTATTGGACGCCTGAACATCCCGATGCAAGGTTTCCGAGACCCGTTAAATTTGATACCCGAAATGATGATATGTTCGACCGGTCGCTGGTAAGTGCCGCTTACCTACGGTTGAAAAACGTTCAGCTTCTCTATAAAATACCTTCCCTGATAACATCCAAACTTCGGATTAAAGGTATGAGCGTATATGTTGCCACCACCAATCTGCTCACGTTTGCTTCCTTTAACGAATGGAATCTTGATCCGGAAACGCCCCCCGGCACCCGGGCAGAACGGTATCCACAAACCTCCGTTTCGACTGTTGGCACTAACATTCAGTTCTAAAAATTTAACCATCCGTTTCGGAGATTAACTTATGAAAACGCTCAAAAAAACAGCCTGTACTCTGCTGGTGGCAACTTGTTTGGCGGCCTGCAATCCTAACTTATTGGAAACCCTGCCCAATGACCGAATCTCATCAGAAATATATTGGCAAACGGATAAAGACGCAGAATTAGGGGCTAATGCGATTTATCCGTACTTAGAAAACGTCTGGGACTTTGTTCACTGGGATGCCATGTCGGATATCGGCCATGTTACCCTCACCTGGCGGGATGAATCGAGCATTGAGAAGGGGGCTTTTGACGCGACACTGCCCAGGGTATCTACGGAATGGAATAATGCCTATCGGGGTATACAGGCTGCGAATACGTTTTTAGATAACGTGGGCCGGGTTCAAACGACGAATCCAGAACTTATTAACCGGCTAAAAGGCGAGGTAAGGGTGCTACGCGCCTATTTGTATATCAAGCTTGCCTTTTTATTTGGCGATATTCCATTACCTGTAAAAGCCTTATCAATCGAAGAAAGCAGGACGCTAACCAAAACACCCGTTGCCGAGGTCTGGAATTTCATTGCGAAGGAACTCGGTGAAGCGGCTGCTATTTTGCCGGTAACGCAGTCGAATAAAGGGCGAATTACCAAAGGGGCTGCATTGGCGTTGAAAGCCCGTGCGCTGCTGTTTGCCGGTCGTTATTCTGAAGCGGCAACAGCCGCTAATGAGGTAATTAAATCCGGTGCTTACACGATCTATCCCTCGTATGAAAAACTTTTCTCCTACGAAGCGGAAAATAATCAGGAAGTCATACTGGACCGTCAGCACATTAAGGATATCCAACCTAATAATATTTTTCTGCTGACCACGCCAAACAGCATCTTTCCCCAGGCAAACAGTTTTGTACCGACCAAACAGGCGGTTGATGCTTATCAAATGAAAAATGGCAAAGATATTACCGATCCTGCCAGTGGATTTGATGCGTTCAAACCTTACGAGAACAGGGACCCACGATTGAAGTATTCAATGATTGTTTTAGGTGAAAAGCTACCCAATAACGCTGTGTATGATTCAAGACCATCAAGTGGTACGCCCGATGCCATTGGTCACTCAGAAAATGCCACCGCAACCGGGTTTAATGTTAAAAAATATCTGAATAAAGAAGATATCCAACAGCCTTCCAACGCGGGTATAAATATCATTCTTCTTCGGTACGCGGAAGTGCTGCTGACGTATGCAGAGTCGAAGATTGAATCCAACCAGTTGGATCAGAGTGTATTGGACGCAATCAACATAGTCCGGCAGCGCGGAGATGTTAAAATGCCCTCAATTACCAGTATGGGAACACAGGATGAAATGCGGAAAATAGTGAGAAAAGAACGCTTAGTGGAGCTTGCTTTCGAGGGACTGCGCTATTTTGATATCAGACGCTGGAAAGTCGCTGAAAATCTAGTTCCGGGTGTTATTTACGGTATGACGTATGCCGACAATAATGGCGTATTGAAAACAGTGTCGCAATCAGGCTTTACAAAAGTGTTTACTAAAAACCGCGATTACTTATGGCCCATTCCACAACGGGAAACGGAACTAAATCGGAGCATTACCCAGAATCCCAACTGGTAATGTAGGCCAACAAGGCTACGAATATCCATCCAGGAAATAATCAAAATCTTCGCAAACGATTGGGTAGCCTCTGCAACCTAATTCGACAGATTAGTCATCGTATCTCACTAACGCAACTGCCCAACGGCGGCTATAGACGTTGTAAAAAAATGAATCTACCCGGCATTACAAAGCCCGCTTCAACGCTAAAAGTTGCCAACGGCAGTTCGTCAAAACTCGCCCATACGAGCCACACACCGACAAGTGCAAATAGAGATGCCATCGTCATCGGCGCCTACTTAGTGGCGTTAGTGATGGATGTAGATCGCTTCCCCGGTCGGGGCGAAACACTGACAGCCGACAACTTCCGGCAGACCTTTGGTGGCAAGGGGTCTAATATGGCAGTACAACTGGCCCGGTTGGGTAAGCCGGTGCGATTTGCGGGCTGTGTCGGGCAGGATGCCTATGGAGACCACTTTGCCCAGATGGCCAGCCAGGAAGGGGTGGACCTGGCGTTACTCAGCCGAAAAGGGGAACTGCCAACCGGTGCCGGATTTATTGTTGCCTGCCGCGATGGGCATAACTCCATTACGATTGATATCGGCGTTAATAAACGGTTTGACCGAAACGAAATTGATAAAATTCGCCAGCATTTTAGGCCCACAACCATTGTCATTACGCAGCATGAGATACTGACCGATACGGCCCTGTACGCAGCTCAGCAGGCACACCAGCAGGGCGCGTTCGTTATTTGCAACCCGGCTCCGGCGGAAGATTTGACCCGTCATGACTTATCGTGCATCGACATTCTAACACCCAACGAAACCGAAGCCCGGGTGTGCCTTGGCCTATTACCCGACGATCCCACCGATGATGCGGAGATTGCCTGCCGACTGCTCACCCTGGGTGTAAAAACAGTACTGATGACCGTGGGAGCACGGGGCTGTATTCTGGCCAGTGCGGAGGGCATTGAACGCATTCCGGGACTTTCTCTCGACCAGATTACGGATACAACTGGTGCCGGCGATGCGTTCAATGCGGCTTTGGCGGCCGCGCTGATCGACGGTAAGCCATTGCGCGAAGCAGCCGCTTATGCCAATGTCGTGGCGGGTTTGTCAACCACCCGTGCCAATACCATTCCTTCGTATCACACGCATCAGGAGGTGACCCAATTTTTAGCGAGTGTATCCAGCCTGGTCTGATTTTAACCTCTTTTTTAATGATTATACAGGGATTTCGCTGCTTATGGGGTATCACCAGACCAGTAACTGAGGTCTTCCCGTTGCTCAGGGAAGCCGCTTATTCAGGCATTGAATGGAAGGGTATTCATGCCCGCAACACCCCTTATTTTCGCCAATGGCTCGATGACCTCGACATGCAGTTTATTGCACAAATTCATACGACGGGACAAAGCGTAGCCGAGCATCTACTGTCTTTTCAGAGCCTGATCGAAAACGTATTACCCCTCCGCCCTGTGCTTATAAACAGTCAGAGCGGCCTTGACCGCTGGAACTGGACCCAAAAGGAAGAGTTTATTGGGCAGGCACTACGCATGGAGCAGGACCTTGGACTGACCGTAGCGCACGAAACGCATCGAGGGCGAATCACTTTTTCGCCCTGGGATACCAGTCAGTTGTTAACCACCTTCAGCGATATGAAGCTAACCTGTGATTTCAGCCATTGGGTCACGGTCTGCGAACGGCTGCTGGATAGCGAATTAGCCGTTCTTGAGCAATGTGCCGAGCGGTGTATCCACATCCACGCACGGGTGGGTTACGAGCAGGGGCCACAGGTAACCGATCCGGCGGCCCCGGAGTGGGCTGGTCATCTGGCGGCTCATGAACGCTGGTGGCAGCAAATCTGGCGGGCGCAGGCCCGGAATGGTCAACTCGTCTCTACGCTTACACCGGAGTATGGGCCACCTGCCTACCAGCATACCCTGCCTTTTTCTCAGGAGCCCGTTTCGGATGTGTGGGCCATTTGCGATTGGCAATGGCATCGGGAAAAGGCCCTATTCAATCAAGTTTCTGCCCAATTTATCAATTAATTACAACCTTAAAACTAACTGAATTTATGGTACACGACTCTGAAATTGTCCGCGAAACGGGGTTTGACGGCTTTACGCCCGAACAGATACGCACGTATCACGAGAGTGGGTTCATTCTGGTAAAGGGCCTTTTTAATAACGACGAAGTAAGCAAACTGAAAGAATACGCCCAGGAAACCATTACACCTGATGAGGTGCTGGTGAAGGGCGACAAGACTGGCAATGCAACCAAACTGCGGATGTGGAACCGCCCCGAAGATGATCTGTATGGGATGTTCTCCCGAAACGAGCGCATCGTCGATAATACCGAGCGGCTGTTTGGTGAGCCGGTCTACGTGTATTCGGCCAAGATGATTCTAAAAAATGCCCGCGAGGGGGGCGCCTGGGAGTGGCACCAAGACTACGGCTACTGGTACAACTACGGCTGTCTGATGCCTTCGATGAACTCCTGCACAATTGCTATTGACCGGGCTACCCGAGAAAACGGATGCCTTCAGGTGTTGCGAGGTTCGCATAAAATTGGGCGGATTAACCACGACCGGATCAACGAGCAGTATGTAATTGACCTTGAACGGGTCGAAATGGCCAAACAGCGCTTCGACCTCGAATACTTAGAAATGGAACCCGGCGACGCCCTGTTTTTCGACGGCAACATACTGCACCGGTCCGACTCGAACCAGTCCGATCACAACCGCTGGAGTTTCATCGTGTCGTACAACACGGTCTCGAATGCGCCCTACAAAAAAGTGCGCGAATACGGCAATTACGAACCACTGGTAAAGGTGCCCCGCGAGGCCATTATGCAGTTCGATCTGGTCAGCGAGTTACCTGTTTTGACTGTTACTGACAGGAGTTGAACAAACCGGTTTGTTCAACTCCTGTCGGCGTATTTTCCACCATTCCTACCCTTCCTAAACCTGTATTCATGTTCATTATCGAATCGTATCCGCTGGCCGTTGTCTGCTGTTTTCTGGCCATGTTGAGTTGGGGGTCGTGGGCTAACACCCAGAAATTAGTGGGTAGCTGGCGGTTCGAGCTTTTCTATTGGGACTACGGCTTTGGTGTACTGCTGTGGTCGCTGTTGGTGGGTCTGACACTCGGAAGCTGGGGCCCTCAGGGACGCCCTTTCCTTGCCGACCTGTCGCAAAGTAGTCTCCAGTCGCTTGGCTGGGCCTTTATAGGCGGTATTGTTTTTAACGTCGGCAACGTCATGCTGGTGGCGGCCATTTCGCTCATCGGCCTGTCGCTGGCCATCACGATTCTGGTGGGTATTGCCCTTGCCCTCGGCGTCATTGTCAATTACATCGCGTCGCCCATTGGCAACCCCCTCTACATTTTCGGTGGGGTCGCCTTCATCTTACTGGCCATCGTGACGGGGGCCTACATCAGTCGGCGCATGAACAGTGTCCAACCAACGGCGGGTCAGCGAACCGGCCTGATACTATCCGTTGTGGGGGGTATTCTGATGGGGTTCTTCTTCCGGTTTGTCGCAGTTTCGATGACCACCAATTTCGTTTCGCCGGAGCCAGGGCTGCTTACCCCTTATTCGGCAGTTTTTATCTTCTCGCTGGGGTTGGTGGCCAGCAATCTGTTGGTCAACACGTACTTGATGCGGCATCCGTTCTCAGGTGCTCCGGTTCACTTTTCGGACTACGTCAAAGGCACTGCCCAAGTGCATCTGTTCGGTTTACTGGGCGGAATTATCTGGTGCTTAGGTTTATTTTTCAGTCTGTTAGCGTCGGAAAAAGCGGGTCCTGCCATCAGCTATGGGCTGGGTCAGGGGGCCACCTTCATTGCGGCCTTATGGGGCATTTTCGTCTGGAAAGAATTTAAAGGCAGTGGTCCCACCACCAGTCGGTTACTGACTGTGATGCTCGTTTTCTACCTCCTGGGCTTAGGCCTGCTGGTATGGGCGCGGGTAGGCTGAACAACCCCAAATCCATTTTTGACGCTGTCTTAACCGCTACTTTTCATGATTCGATTACCACCCTTTGCAGGTCTATTACTGGTTTGCTGCTCGCTACTTAGCCAAGCGCAAAACAAAGGCAACCGCAAGATTATGGAGCGCTACTACCAGCTCATCGAAGCACCCACCGACCCTGGCAAGTGGAACGCCTGGCGGCATGAACTACGTTCCTGGCGTGACTCGACGCGGGCGTTGCTGCATTATACCGGTAACAACTATCAAAACCCGGATTACAACTGGGCGGCCAGTGCCTACTCCACGTTTTTTCTGATGGCCAATGACAAAAGCCTGTACGACAAAACCGGGAAGTATGACATCCGCACCTGTCTGGCTAAATACGAGGCCCACTACGGCGGGGTAGACCTGGTGGTGTTGTGGCCAACGTATCCCCAACTGGGCTTCGACGGGCGGACGCAATACTCGTTTTACAGCAACCTGCCGGGGGGTGTAGCGGGCCTGAAACAACTCGTCAACGAACTGCACCGGATGGGCAAGCGGCTGCTGATCGCTTATAACCCCTGGGACAATACCGCCCGAAAGCAGGGCAGAACAGACGAAGACGAACTGCTCGATTTGCTGAAAGAAACCGGGGCCGACGGGGTTTATTTAGATACGATTTCAAACGTGGAGGGCTTTTTTCAGCAGATGCAGCAGTCCAATCCCGGCGCTATTTTCCAGTCGGAAATTCCGATTAATTCCGAAGTCCTGAATCAGGTGCATCAGTCATGGCTGGAAGTGGGCTGGAACGAGACCTACAAAAACCTTGAATTTGGCGATGTGCCCGTTTTAGTGCGGAATCGGTGGCTGGAACAGCGGCACCTGATCTACCGGCTGTCGCGCTTTAGCCATGAGCAGTCTACACTGATTCAGAATGCGTGGGTCAATGGCTGTGGCGTGGTACTGTGGGAAAACGTGTTCGGCACAGTCAACCCGCTCAACCCCCGTGACCGGTCGCTGCTGCGGGCGATGCTACCCATTTTGCGACGCTATTCGTCGTTTTTCACGGCGGGCGAGTGGTATCCGCTGTTTCCAACGAAACTGAACCGGGTCTTTGCCAGCCAATGGCAGTTGGGCAACCAAAAACTATGGACGATTATTAACCGACAGGAGAATGCTATGCCGGGCAAACTCTTGGATGTGGACCTCATCAACGGGCAGAAATACTTCGATCTTGTGGCTGGTACGGAACTGAAAACAAGATTGGAAAACGGAAAACTGGCGTTGTATACCGAGTTAAAACCCAAAGCCATCGGCTGCATTCTGTCAATCCCCGAAAGTGAGCTGACGCCCGAGTTTTATGCGTTTCTCAAGCAGCAGGCAGCCATTAATAAGGCCTCTGATTTCAGCACGGCTTACCAACTGCCCAGCCACCGATTGACGCCCATTGCACCGACCCAAAAATACACCCTGACTACGTTGCCCGACGGCATGGTGCCTATTCCTGTTCCGCCGGGGTCGACTACCCTGACCATCACGTTCCGGCAGCGGGAGGGCGGGTTTTACCCCGTTGGTAATTTTGTAGATTATTCCTACAGCCAGAACCGTAATGAGATTATAGCGGAGAAAGTAGTGGTTAATCTCAAGCCGTTTGCGATGGATAAAACGCCGGTAACCAACGCGCAGTTTACCCGGTTCCTGACCGCCAGTGGCTATAAACCAGCCCATGCCGAAAATTTCCTGAAACACTGGGTGAACAACGCGCCACCAGCCGGGCTGGCCGATCACCCCGTGGTCTGGATCACCCTCGACGATGCCCGCGCCTACGCCAAATGGGCTGGTAAGCGACTACCTACCGAAATTGAATGGCAGTGGGCGGCCCAAAACGGTCAGGCAGCTAACCCCTATCCGTGGGGCAAAACCTTCGATTCGACGCGGGTGAACACCGGCCAGTGGGGTGGCACGACGCCTGTTACGAAGTTCGACAACGGCCGTAACTCAACGGGCCTGTATGATATGAGCGGTAACGTCTGGCAACTTACCGAGAGCGAACGCACGGATGGGTCTAACACGTACTGCATCCTGCGGGGCGGGGCCTGGTACATTAATCGTGGCTCGGAATGGTACGCCGATCAGGGCGCGCAAAAAACCAGTTTCGGGGCCAAATACCTGATGACCTCCCCGGGCCTGGATCGCTGCGCAACTGTGGGTTTTCGGTGTGTGGCAGATACCCAATGACCAGGAAGTTTAATCGGCAGTAACCATAAACGCAAGCATCTAAATAACCCTGATATGCCTTGTTCAATATTTGCAATGAACCGAACTGGTTTATTGCGCAAGATTGAACAAGGCATATCAGGGTCATTTTCAAGCGTTTCTAGACTGACCGATAAGCCAACTCCAGGCGTTTCTAATAGGCATAGAAGCAGTAAAACGGCTGGCAGATCTTCCCGGTCAATTAGGGGTATAGTATGGATAGGAACCGTCTTTTTTTCATCATCTGTCAGGCGCTCCATTGTCCGAATTAGATTTAATTCGTTCAGGATGCCAGCAACCGAATCATCTTTATCCTTTGGCTGCTTACCAGCCTGTAAATACATTTTAATAAAGACCACAAAATCATCGCCAACAGTACCAGGGTTTGCCGAGAACTTCTCCTGTTGGGATTTTAGGGTTACATAATTGACAAAGTCTTCTTTCGTAAATTCTATTTTACGTCTTCTTAATTCATTGAAAATAAGCCAATATGTCGAAGCGTAATGCGTTTTAATGAGTTTATAGTGCAAAAACCAAAGTGTAGCTTGATCTTCTAAAAATGGATCAAAACCGTTATCATCAGAAAAGATTGACTCAGCCAAACTAGTAGGCGTCTCTAGATCTTCTTCAAGTAGTCCAAATGCACGAAGCCAGTAGCGAATTGAACGAACCATATTATTACCCACGCCCAATAGCACAGGAGCGTCAGCATCATTAAACGAATGGCCTTTTTGAAGAAAATCAAAGCCTTTTTTCAGCCAAAGCAACCGGCATTGAAACGAATCATGCCCAGAGAAAGTGAACTTCTTCGGATCAGCTATGTGCATGGTGATGGTGAGGAGATAACTTAGGTAAAGTAAACAAATTCAAGATTTAATTGTGCTATAGCACGTTAGATTTATTCAAATCTACGTTTTTTTGACCTTAATTTGGGGTGGATCAGGCTTTTGTAAATGCTCAAATGTTCTAGCACTAGTCAATAGCCAAGAAGACAGACAGTTTAGCGTAAAGACGTGAATCAAAATTGTGGCGAAACTATAAGTCAAGCATGCTCTAAAATGAAATCGGCATCGATATTAAGTTTTGTGCGAAGACTTTTAGCCATTGCCAAAGATACCCGTCGCTTACCCCTGAGAACTTCCGAGAGTCTGGTTTCAGGTACTTCCAGTAGGCGAGCCATATCCCGCTGCTTCATTTTTTTTTCGTACATTTTAAACTCAATCATTTCAGCGAGGGACTGGGGAACTTTAATCGGCATCAATGGGATGCTATCTTCGTAGGCTTCTGCCCATTGGGAAAGATGTGCCAGTTCAGTGGCCTCATCGGAGCTTAAAGCCTCAAATCCTCCTCCCACAGTAGCTTTCTGAAGAAAGGTTTCAATGCGCGCCATTAGCTGTTGATACTCAACATGATTAGTTGGTTGTTGCATGAGAGTGGGTATTATATAATTGAACAATCAGGAACCTTATCATACTGGGCGTGAGTACCCACAAAGCGAATGAATACGGTACGTTTATCAAAAAAAATCATCGCTACGATTCGATATCGGTTGCCACGAACATTAAACACATAACGGTCATTACCTACGTAATCAACGGAGTTAAAGGTTTGCTTTATATCCGCCAAGTTCTTCCAGTCAGCTGCCTTTACAGTACTATACCAGTCATTTAGAGCTAATGCCGAATCTGTATGCTTGAGGCCGAACTCGTTAAGGATTGTTTTAGTAATAATGACCATTAATCACCCTTTTCTAACTCTATAAAGATAAAGTATAATAATTACATAATCAAATAATTATTTACATATTATGTAATTATAAAAAAGTCATTGTAGGGCATAACCAAACAAACAGGGTAAATTTCCGACTCGTGCCCATATTGCGAAAATTATATCTCTAACTTGTCTATTTTAGACAAATCGAAAGGGATGTTCCCCAAATCTACCCCATCTATGAAATCGTACATCCCGTTAAAATTGATGTGATGATGCGTCAATACTATCAGTTTGGAGAGTCGGTTAATGAACGCCCGACGCTCCTCGCGGTCCGCTATTTGACTGATGCGGTCGGATAGGTGCAGGTAATTATAACACACGATGCAGTTCAGAATCACTCGCTTGGCTGTCTCGGCCACTTCCTGATCCCCACGGCTCACCCAACCCATCTGTCCGTGACGACCAAACCACACGCTTTTCACCAACTGGTGGATGCTCTCACTCCGATTGAGTTGACGATGAACCCGTTGCCGCATTTTTACACTGTCGATGTACTGGGCCAGAAAGATACTTTTAATAATCCGGCCGCACGGGCGGCCCCGCAAATTCCTTCAGGCCTCGGTATAATGGGTTGTCAGCCCCATATGAGTTGAGTAGGTTGAATAGCTCCGAAGGGCTGCTGTGATGCAACCGGATCGTCGTCATCAACCGCAACATCGGGTCCCACTGCTCCAGAATCCGCTCCGAGTTGATGCGACCGCTGGGCGAGACCGGGTAGTTCAGGTCTTTGTAGCGGCTCACAGGCTCCAAACCGTAAAGCTGCTGACGAAGAAAATTCTTGATACGAGACGATCGGCCGCTGCCGTTCAAAACGAACGCCCAAAAAGTACGTACCTCCAAACATGGGTTCAGTGGCTCCGTGCGAATCCGTCGAGTGAACATCCGAATCCACGACCTGCGTATTCATCAGGTAAGTGGCCTCCCGGTCGCCTGCACTGAACACCAGCGAATCAAATAACAAGAGCGTGTCATCGATATAGTTGTATGCCGACACCCCTTTTCGATTGCCGAAATATTTAAACGAGGAACGAGCTAACAACGAATCCTGGGCCACTTCGACCTTTTGTCCGTCGCTACTGGTATAGGTCAGATCAGGGTCGTCTTTAAGATGGATTCGCAGCTTCAACTGTTTGGTATAGTTCACGATGACATCGCTCGCCTGCCGCAGATTTTCCAGCGAGAAATACCACTTGACGACTTCATCAAGCCCCTTCTCCGATACCTGGCGGGTGATCTGGGCCATGCGCCGAACACCCACGTTACAGCCTAGCGCCATCAGGCCCGCCAGAAACAGCGAGGTGTTGGGTCGGTTGGGGATGTGCTTAGGCTGCCAGTGGGTGAGCGAGTCGGTGAAGTGGGTGAGCGAATCGACCGTGGCCAGCACCTCCTGAAGCGAGATGACCTTATTAGAAGGGAAGAGTTCGTAGGGATCCAGCAAGGCATCATTCGCGGTTTTGGGCGTGTCCACCACGAGTTGGCCGTCTTTTTTCTGAATTACATGCGGGTTTTGGCTTTTCAGAATGCGTTCGTTGGTAGTCACCAACTGCCCGTGTAGTTGTTTGCCCAGCCTAGCCAAGACCGAGGCTCTGTCCGAAAACTCGGTCAGATTGGCTCGTTCCAACAGGGTCGCCTGCTCCTTCAGCCAGCGGTCTTTGGGTATCAAATAACTCTCGAAAGAGCGATAGCGGTAGCTGTGAAGCAAATTCAGTCGGCCCGATTTTATACGAAGGGTGGTATGATAAAACAGTAGAACCTTATAGAGCGATACGCGTAGGCTCCCTTTTTCGTCCAGCACTTTGCCCTTCTGAATCAACGACAAAAAATTCGTGGGCGGGCTACCGGTGAGGTCTTTGTGGGTACGGAAGTAATTCAAGGCGGCCACGATCTCTTTGCTCGACGTGGCTTCATCCAAGGGCAACAGGCAGACCAAAACTGATACTTTCCGTTGCAAGCGGATTGAATGCTGGTTTAGCCAGTCGTAGTAGGCCTCCTGGTGATGATACCGCCCGTTAATCTTCTCCAACTCTCCCAGTTGCCTATGTAACGGTTCCAGAGTTTGTTCATCGGGCAGGTAGTGGTCAATCAGCTTCTCGATGGCCGTTAATTTTGCTTCTTGATTCCCCTCGGTCTGCTTAACCACCTGCCGAATCTGGGTCAGGGCTCTAAGGTGCTCACGGCTCTGGTCCGTCACCGCCTGAGTGAGTTTACCCGCTTCCCCCCGATCCTCGTAGTACTGCTCCTTCAGGCGCTCCTCGCACTGAGAGAAGAAATGACTAGCCGATTGGAGCAGCGTATCGACCAGGGCGTCGGTCCACTCCTGATACTGGTGGACGATGAAGCCTACTAGATAGAGATAGAGTCGGTGATTACGCCGATAAAGCTGGGCGGGCTGGGCTTTGAGCACATACTGGGCTAGATAGCGCAGTGTCTGGTCAGGCAGTTGCAGGCGTTTGGCGAACGGTTCAATGGTGTTGAAGACGACCTGGAGATACTTAAAATGTTCGACCCGTTCGTCAATAGAGCCTGTTTTGAGGGATTGGCTGATAAATTTGAGATGGGTCAGGCGGTAGCGTTTCAGACCGAAAGTTTCCTTTTCTTTGTCGTCGGTTTCGGGTGTGTTTTTGAGCAGTTCATCCAGACGTTTCTGTTCGTCGGGGGTCATGAGCCGTTCGACCTGTTCGGCCCAGCGACGTTCGACTTTTTGCAAGGCTCCGGTAATGATCTGGGCCAGGGTGTGGTAGGAGGGAATCACGATGTGGCGTTCTTAGAGGAAGCAAAGCAGGTAGTCGAAGAGATCGTCCGGCCTCATGTGGATGGTGCCGAGTCGTAGGGTTTCGACATCCAATAGTTTCTGGTGCGCTTTAGTGAAGCGGTTGAAGCCTAAAAGTCGACAGATGACTTTTTGATGATCCCAGAGTGTGGAAGAAGCATATTCACCGATTTGTTCGGGTTCGATAGCAAGGCTGTAGCGATCAATGACGTGTCGGGCATCTTCCTGCCGGAATTTGCTAATGGGGAAAAACCGATGGGTGGCCCGGAAGTAGCCTAATTGGAGGATGAAGCCTAATCGGCTTACTTCGTTATGAAGTTGAGCAACGATGTCCTCTATTCCAGGAGGTAAGTCAAACAGCTTTTGGCGATCAGGCGACAGAAGCTGGGGCGTATTTTCAAAGTTTTCCCGAATCTGGTCAGCATGAATTTGGAGTAGGGTAGCCATCAGTAGCCACAATCATATTTTTAAAGAGTATTCTGGAAAAGTATTGTGGTGAGGTAAAGCTAATCATTTCGATACCCCCCTTACTTCTAATTGCTGATAATGAGCTAACTACATCCCTCTTATTAGGGCTGAGTATCATAAAGAGAATCCTCAACTGTGCTGATACAATCACTTGGTTATTCCAAGATAAGACATCCTAATTTGGCCTTTGCCCCATGACAAACCTGATTAAACTGCTTATCGTGGAAGACGATATGCTGATTGCCGCCAAAACTTCCCTGCAACTTACCCGCCTGGGCTATGAGGTGACGGCTATTGTACCCCGTGGGGAAGAGGCCATCAGGCAGGCCGCAGAGAACCGACCCGATATAATCCTGCTCGATATTCACCTGAAAGGCACGCTCGATGGTATCGAAACGGCCCACCAGTTGAACCAACTCGCCCCGATTCCGATCATCTACGTAACGGCCAATTCGGACGAGGCCACCTTTAATCGCGCCAGAGAAACCCGCCCTTATGCCTTCATCACGAAGCCTATCCGAAGCCTTGACCTTCAACGAGCTATCGAACTGACCATCAGCCGCATGGCCGACGAGCATCACGCCACTGCCGACCCTGCTCCTGATGCACCTTTTGTGCTCAGTGACCGGATTTTTGTGCGGCACCGCGAAAAGATCGTCAAGATTTTCATCGCCGATATTCTCTATGTGGAAGCCGACCGCAACTATTGCCACCTCTATACGGCCGACAAAAAATACCTGCTGACAACGACCTTGAAGGTGATGGAAGACAAACTCCCGGTCAACTATTTTGTGCGGGTGCACCGCTCCTATCTGGCAAATCTGACGCAGGTCGATGAGGTAGGCGAAGGCCATATCGGAATCGGGGGTAAAACGATTCCGCTCAGCCACCTCCTGCGCGAGGCACTACTGAAACGAATCCAGACCATTTGAGGCCGCCGGGCTAAACCGGCATTACCGTTCACACATCCGGTAAGAAAATACCCCCTCTCGGACAGTAAAAGGATGCGCTCGTCCGGGCGAACTTGGTTGGGAAATACGATGGCGATAGTTTAGATCCGTTATCGGCCAAATCGCTTGTCGAGTCGATTGGGCCGCTCCGTTTCGAATCCACCCCATCAGTACCCTTAACCATGCCGCTGCATTTCACTTTTGTACGTGCTCAAGTAATTTTTTGCTTCTTCTGGTTAGTGCCCACTGCCATGCTGCAGGCTCAGACCATGCCCGCCAAACCGCAGTTCTTTCACATCCATGAGGCCCCCGTTCTACCAACGATGGTGGACCAATACGAACGGACATCGAAGGAGCTGGTCAGTCAATGCCGAAAGTACAGTATACAGAACGGCTGGCTCACGATTCAGGACAATGACTATCGGTATTACACCATCGAGCCAATTGAGCACATGGCTGATCTCGACAAAGACCCGCTGGCTCGTTTGCAGAAGACGATGGGCGAAGAGGCCTACGCGAACTTATTCGCCAATTTCGACAAGTGCTACCCCAGCCACCGCGATTATATACTAGCATACCTCCCGGACTATTCCTACGCACCTGACCAAACCAGTCAGTCAGAGTACGCCTACCGAGGGTACGATTACTTCTATTACGAACCGCAGCATCAGCGTAAGATAGAAGCTCTATTTAACCGGTTTAAGGAACTCTACACCAGCAAAGCGGGAAAGATACCGTACAACGTATATATGAGCTGGTTCGGTACTACCGAAAATTTCATACTGGTTGAAGACCTAGCCAACAGTCAAGCCGACTTTAAAGCGAGAGATGAAGCTAATACGGAAGAATTTCGGGCTGGCTTTAAGAACCTCTTTGCCGAAATGAAGCCATTCATCCGACGCATAGAATCGAGAATTGGTCACCTGCGACCCGATTTGTCGTATTCGCCAGTGAACTAATTATCTCCAGTCTTCTATAACCACGTCCAGTCAATTCCCGTCGGGCAACGAACACCCGGCGGTTTAATCCAAAAACTGTATGCAAACGGTAGGTGTCCTTGGCGGAGCTGGCTTCATTGGCAGCTACGTCACCCAAAAATTTCTGAACGAAGGCTATACTGTGAAGGTATCCACTACTGACCTTGCCAAACCCGAAAAATACCAGCATCTGCATCAGCTTTCTCTCGCTGAAAACCTGACCATCAGGGAAGTGGACGTAACCAACGAAGCAGCCCTTGGCGAGTTTTTACGGGATTGCAACATTGTGGTTCATAGCGGCACTCCCTTTCAATTAGCCACTGAGAATCCGCAGGAAGAGGTATTCCAGCCGACCGTCCACGGAACCGAGAACTTCCTGAAGGTGGTCAGCCAGACGCCTTCGGTACAGAAGGTGGTGTTCGTGGCCTCAGTAGGTGCGCTCAACACTGCCTACCCGATGCCCGTCCCCCACTACCCTGCCGACCACCAGTATACCGAAGCAGACGAGCCGTACCTGGACCCCGAATCCATTCCCTACGCGCAGGCCAAGTACTACGCCGACCAGGCCGTGCGAACATTCGTGGCTACGTATCCCCAACCCGGTTTCGAGATCGTGAGCGTGTCGCCCACGGGCGTGATGGGTAAACCGCTGTCGGCCCGCGATGACTCGACGTCAGTGGGCCTGCAATACCTTATCAAGCATAAAATTGCCCCCAATCCGTTCGTGCAGATGATGTTTGACCACGACGTGGAGATGGCTATTGTGTCGGTTTCCGACGTGGCCGAGGGAATCTTCCGGGCCGCAACCACCGCCGGGCTGCATGGCAGGAATTACCTGCTCAATAGCGAAAGCTATAAAATGTCAGACATGACGCTTATGCTGAACGGCAAAGCCCCGGTCAACGCTGCCCGAAACGTGTATAGCAACGCGCTAGCCACTCAGGAGTTGGGAATGCAGTTTCAACCCGCCCAGGTGCCGCTCAACGAGTGGGCCGACGTTTGATCCTGATACAGGCTTCTAACGTTCGCATAGACCCGTTTTCAGTCAATCCAAATCCTAAAACCCATGAAAACCAACCAGGTACCATTGATGCTGGCTGCATTTGCGGCTACGCTTGTATTCACCGCTAGCTGCAACTCGCCCGCCAAAGAAAGTACTGTGACGGTCGATAACGCCACACTCAAAAAAGAAATCGAAGCCGCCAATATTGAGTTCGCGGGCTTCATTGCTAAAGGCGACTCGGTGGGCATGGCCAATTTTTATACCGAAGACGCGAAGCTGATGTTCTCGAACGCACCAGCTATCGTAGGCCGCAAAAATATTCAGACGGCCATACACAACGTCCTCGGTTCTGGAATCGCCAAAGCTGAGTTTACCACCATCGACGTATGGGGAACCGGCGATTTCGTGTCGGAGGAAGGCCAAGCAAGCCTGTTCGATAAAGCCCGTACGCAGGTGATCAAAGACAAGTACATCGTCCTCTGGAAAAAAGAAGCTGGTAAATGGAGGCCCTTCCGCGACATAACAAACTCCGATCTACCCCTGCCTGCGGCTAAGTAGGTCAATACAGTCAATCAACCCTGTTTAAAGATATCCCATTGAAAACTAATCAACTACCCGAGATACTGGCCGTTGTTACGGCCCTGTTCCTGTTTGCCGCCGGTTGTAGTTCACCCGCCAAGGAAACTGACGCCAAAGCAACCGCCGTGTCGGCAATGGCACCTGAACAAAAGCAGGCGATTGAAAAAGAAATTTCTGGCCTCGTGAAAGATTTCTTCCAACAGGTCGAAAAACTGGATATTGAAACGTGCATGACCTACTTTGAAAATACGCCTGATTTTCAGGCGGTCAATCCCGATGGCACCTTCGGCGATTACAACGCGCTAAAAAAATTGAACGCAGACGGGTTTAGCCAAATGAAGACGTTGAGTGTCGTGCCAACCAAGGAAGCGATACGGGTTTTGACTGACTCGCTGGTGCTTTATACGTTCTCGATGGAACAGGATGCAACGCTCAAAACCGGCCAGAAAATAAAGTTTGAACACGTAGCGGGAACGATGCTCTTCACCAAAATCAATGGCGCGTGGAAAGCGACCTTTTACCAGGAGTCGGCATCGGCACCGGTAGCAGTCAAGTAGATCGTCGGTATGCGGGGGGACGAAGGTTTGACCCGCTTAAGAATTGGCCCTGTTGAACAAACCCAATAATCATACCAAACCTCTTATGAAAATCAGCCAATTACTCATGCTCGTTGCCCTGCTGTTGGGCAATTTCTCGCTTCACGCACAGTCCCTGAACCCAGAGGCCGTGGCCTTCGTGAAAACCTATCAGGATGCCTACAACAAAGGCGACCGCACCACCCTGATGACCCTGTTCAGCGATAGCGTTAGCCGGGTCAACCGCGACGGCAGTAGTAAAATCTTGCCTAAGTCGTACTGGAACGATGATTACGTTCGCGATTTCGGCGAAACGGTGGGTACCTACCAGGACTTCACGGTGAAAAGCACCAAAGCCCTGCCCGGTGGGAAAATGGCCATCACCACTACGTTCACGGGCTACGATTTTGACCGCAAGACCAACGCCAAAGTACAGCCCGCACCTGGTTCGATGGACCTGATTATTGCCAAGGAAGGCGGTCAGTGGAAAATACAGCAGGAAAAGCTGCTATTGAGTATTTCGAGCCTCGCCGATGAAATGACCGAGGTGGTGAAGAAATTTCAGGATGCCTACAACCGCGAAGACCTCGCCACGCTCAAAACCCTGATGACCAGCGGCATCGTCAGGACCGCACCCGATGGCACTACCAAAACCGGACTCGATAAGGAGGTTGCCGGTCTAACCAAAGCCTTTGCCGAGGAGGATGTGAATACGGCGATCAGCATCTCGAACGGCATACCGCAGTTTGATGGCAGCGTCATCCTGACGGGCATCTTTCGTCAGAATGGCCGCACAACCAAAGGCCAGTCCATTCACTACGACGGAGCCTATAGCAACCGGGTGGTCAAAGAAAACGGGCAGTGGAAACTCAGCGAGATAAAGACTATGCCCGTCGTTAAAACCGTCACCTACCACAAGGTAGCCGACTATGCCGCCTGGAAGAAGGGGTTCAACACCTTCGCCAACGAACGGCGGTTTGCGGGCGAGCTGAGCGCCGAAGTCAGTACGTTGCAGGATGACCCCAACATGGTGTGCATCATTGCCGAGTGGGCCTCGGCTGAAGCGGCTCAGGCTTTTTTTGCCCGCCCTGACCTGGCCGCCACCATGCAGAAAGATGGCGTTCAGGGCAAACCAACCGTCATGGTTCTGAGCAAAAAATAAGTCGCGGCCTTTCCGTCTATGTCCACATCTGCCGGGTGGCACGGAATGAGACGTTGCTGACAGCTTCTGAAGGAACGAACCAGTCTTTCACCCATCTGGTCAAATGCACGGCCAGATGGGTAGAAGTTAATCTGAAAAACCATGTCACTCAAAACCCTGCCTACGCTCTCACAACACCGTTCGTTACGGTACTTCAGCTTTGCGATGCTGTACGTGGCGCAGGGCATCCCGGAAGGAATAATGCTGTTTGCGATGCCGGCCTGGCTGGCAGTACATGGGAAAACGCCCGCCGAAATCGGTAATTATTCAGCCCTTATTTTTTTACCCTTTAGCGTCAAAATCATTGTGGCTCCGTTGATCGAACGGTTCACATTTTTAGCCATGGGTCGCCGAAGGCCCTGGATTCTTTTTGGGCAGGCAGGCATCGCTGCCAGTATGATTGGGATGGCTTTTTTGCCCGATCCCCTGAGCAACCTGAACGCCTTGATCGCCGTTGTTTCCTGCGTTTTTGTTTTTAGCATCTTTCAGGATATTGCAACCGATGCCCTAGTCATTGACATCGTACCCCCAAATGAACAGGCCAAAGCGAATGGAATGATGTGGGGTGCCAAAGTCGTTGGCACGGCGGCTTCACTGGCTCTTAGCACTTGGCTGCTCAATCACTACGGTTTCTTCACCACGCTTTTTTCGCTGTCGTTTGTCGTGCTCCTGATCTCGCTGGTGCCGCTGTTACTGCGCGAATACCCGGACGAAAAACTGCTTCCCTGGACGGCGGGCAGGATATCGCCGGTCACAGCGGCCATGCAGTTGAGCAGCTTCAACGAAATCTTCACCTCCTTGTTTCGGGTGCTGAAATTGCCAAATACCCTCGTGTTGCTGGTTGCGACGTTTACCATCATGATGGCACTGGCTTTCATGCGAACCCTGTTTCCAATTTTCACCATTCAGGTACTCGGTTGGTCAAACCAGGCCTATTCCTCGGTCTATGCCGCTACTTCGCTGGCCGGAGGCATCCTGGGGATGCTGGCGGGTGGTTTTTTGGTGGATCGGTTCGGGAAACTACGGATGATTAGCACGTACCTGGTTTTACTCATCCTGTTCACCGTCCTTCTGGCCTTTGGCCAAACCTGGTGGAGTCGACCGTATTTTGTAGACGGTTATATCGCGGTCTTCAGTCTCCTGTACACGTTTGTCATCATCGCCATTTTTGCCCTGGTCATGCAATGTTGCTGGAAACGAATTTCCGCCCTGCAATTCACCCTGTCGATGGCCATTTTTAATCTTGGCCAAACGGCGGGGTCCGCCCTGATCGGGCCACTTCGAGACCAGTTTAGTTGGAACTACACCCTGCTTGCTTTCGCGGGAATCGCCCTCGTCGCTTTGTTAATTAGTCAGGGCATCAACCTCAAAAAGCACCTGATGCAAGTAGCGGAATTGGAGAATGCAAACCCGGCAGCGGTGGGCGCACTGACAGCATGACCGATACCATGAAACAAACCGTAGTCCTCGTCCTGGCAAATCCCGTAGGAATGACCGATGTGGTAGCCGAAACGTCGGCCAGGCTTACGGCCTTTTTTAATCGCGTGTATTACCAGTAAGTCAATTAAACCAAGCATCCATGGAAAAGCAACCAAACATCCCCCGTCGAAGCTGGCTCCGCTTAAGCGTTGGCCTGGCTGCCGGCACAGTCGGCACGGCGTTTACGCTGACCGATGCCGACAAAGACCGTTGCGCCGTTACGCCCCGTCAGGAACTTGGGCCATTCCCAACTATGCAGTTCCGGTCGCAGGCCGACCATGACGTTGACCTCACGCAGATAACCGGACAGGCAGGCATCGCTACGGGTGAGGTCATCATCGTGAAGGGTCAAATACTCGACACCAGTTGCAAGCCCATTGCCGGGGCTATTGTTGAGATTTGGCAGGCTAATCACCACGGCAAATACCGCCACGAGTATGGCGACTCCGGCCAGTCGGACCCCAACTTTCAGGGCTGGGCGCAGGCAGTTACCAATGCAAAGGGAGAATACCAGTTCAAAACGATACTGCCGGGATTGTATGGTCGGCGGGCGCGGCATATCCATTACAAAGTGGCTAAACGCGGCTACCACGAACTGGTTACGCAACTTTACTTCGATGGAGAGGCCCGCAACAGGACCGACGAGATTCTAAACTCATTTACCCACGAAGAACAGATGCGGCTGACAAGTAAATTAGACAAAACTACCCCAACGCCAACCATCGAGTTTACAATCAACCTCGACAAGGTGCAGGTGGGTATGCTGCCCGCGAAGGTCCTGGCCGACTACACCGGCGAGTATGTATTGCAGGCGAAAGGCACAGACTATGAGTATATTCTCAATAACTTTCTGGGTGGCCCCTACGACAAGGTTACCATGCAGGTGGAGCAACAGGATGGTCTGCTTTATCTGACTACCACCAATGCCCCCAAAGCCGAACTGTTCTGGAAAGCCAAAGATCAGTTCGATGCGGCTTCATTTTACGACACGGTGCTGACGTTTGGCCGCAATGCCGCCGGTAAGGTAGTGTCGGCCACGTTTCGGGCGCGGGATGGACAAGAGTTGCATGGCACACGAGTGTAATTCTCGCCCTACTTTTCACATGGATGTGCCTGGTAGTTTCCGGGCAAGTGATAACTCAATAAACAACCTATGAAAGTCCTCCTCTTGCTCACCATGCTGCTGGTCGCGTCATCCGCCGTGGCGCAGACTCCCGCGACCGACCGGTTTAACAACGCATGGCATTATTCGCTCAGCGGCTACGAAGTGGATATGACATTCCTGTCAGAATCGACGTTGCACTGGCAGGACAAAAACAGGGCGGAAACCGACAAAAGTAAAACGGTCCTCATCAACGACCACGCCGTGCTGACTGGCTGGCAGGAAGCGGACAAAACGTTTGTCTCGCTCTACTCCGATTTTGCGACCGGCGAAGCCCGCTGCCACGTATTCCGGCCCGACGGAAGGATTATCCCGATGAAATGAACGCTCGAGCCGAAAAAATAAAACGCCCAAACCATGCTTACCCAGAAACCAATCCACTTTGTCTGGCTGGCCGGTACGTTCATTGGCCTGGCACTCATAAGTTGCAACGCGCCCGCTCCGTCCACCGATACACACAGCCGTACCGACATAGTGGAAGCAAAAAAAATTATTCAGGACAAAACCCGCCGGTTCACCAAAGCACACATCACCGGCGATACCACGTTTCTGAATAATATCTTCACGACGGATGCCCGAATTTTTGCGCCTGGTTCGGATATGGTAACCGGGCGACGCTCGATTGAAGCCATCAACGCAGAATACGTCAGTTACGGTATCAGCAAGTTTCACGAAGAGATAACGGCCCTGTACGGCAGCGGGGACTATCTGATTAGTGAAGGCCCGTATTTGATGCGCTACGGCAAGGACAACATCACCGAAAAAGGGAACTACCTGAACGTTTGGAAGCAGGAAAACGGCGACTGGAAACTCTACGCCAACATCTGGAACACCAGCGCGCCACAGTAAGGCGGATTTTTAACGTAAACCCCATGCTCAAAACAGAAAAATGAAGCCATCAACCTACCCGGTCCTGCTTGTTGCCTTTCTACTTTTTTTAGGTAGCTGTAAAGCGGATATAAAGCTAATAACCTCGTAGCCTTTTCTCTATTCGATAAACCCATGAAAATCAACCAATTTATTCCTGCTTTTGCCGCCCTGCTCCTGTTTACCGTCGGCTGCAATACCGCACCCCAAAAAGCAGATGAGAAACCAGCGGCTCAATCCGATGCACCGGAGTACTTCCTGTTACGGCCCGAAGTCGAAAAAGCGTATGGTTATTCCCATGCCGTTCGGATTGGCAATGAACTCAAAATATCGGGCGCGGTCAGTATGGACGAGAAAGGAAACCTGACGGCTAAAGGTGATCTGGGCCAACAAATGAAAAATTGCTACGCCGATCTGGACAAAATTCTGAAGCACTATGGCTACACCTGGGACGACGTTGTGGTGGAGAATATTCTGACCACGAACATGCCCGAATTTGTGAACCAGTCGGCTTACCGAAATACGATCTACAAAAAGCAGTTTCCGACCGGGTCGTGGTTTGGCGTGAAGGAATTAGCCTTGCCCGGCCAGTTGATTGAGATTGAGTTAGAAGCCTATAAAGCGCGCTAATTCAGTTAAGCGAAGTCGATGTTGAGGCTCATCGTTTTTGACAGATTCCTGCCTGGGGTTAGCCCAAATCTTCCATCACACATAGACGAGTTTTAGCCGCTATACCGAAATGACTTTTCCGCTCCCCCATGAATCTGTAACCGAAGGCTCTCTCAATCCAGCGCCTTCATTCATCAAAAGCCGCATCGAGTCCATCGACGTGCTGCGGGGCCTGATTATGGTCATCATGGCCCTGGACCACACGCGGGATTTTTTCCACGCCGAGGCCATGACCGACGATCCGCTGAATCTGGCAACAACCACACCCGCGCTTTACCTCACGCGCTGGATTACCCACTTCTGTGCGCCCACGTTTGCGCTGCTGTCCGGCACGTCCATTTATTTGCAGGGCTTGCGGAAGTCCCGCATCGAGTTGAGTAGGTTCCTGCTCAAACGCGGGCTGTGGCTGATCGTGGCCGAGGTACTGCTGATTGCGCCAGCCGACACGTTTACACTCTTCAATCCCATTACGCTGGTCGTGTTCTGGTCGCTGGGCATCAGTATGGTGTGTATGGCCGGGCTGACGTGGCTACCGTTTCGGGTTATTTTGGGCATCGGGTTGGTAATTGTGCTGGGGCATAACTTGCTGGATTATTGGGAGCAGTCGCCGGGGTTTTCATCGGGGTTTTGGTGGGCGTTGGTGCATGGGGGCAGCCAACGGGTATTTGAATATGCGCTGGGTCGGTTCCTGATAGTCCTGTACCCGTTTCTGCCCTGGCTGGGCCTGATGATGCTGGGCTACTGCCTCGGTTGTTGGTTTGAACCAACCGTTTCGCCCGCCCAACGGCGCAGGGTGTTGCTCACACTCGGAGCCGGAGCCATGGGGCTGTTCGTGGGGCTACGCTGGCTGAACGTGTATGGCGACCCATTTCCGTGGCGCGTTCAAAAAGACGGACTCAGCACGTTATTCTCGTTCCTGAAGGTGCATAAATACCCCCCATCGCTGCTGTATATGTGCATTACGGTCGGGCCGGGTTTGGTGGGGCTGGCCCTGCTGGAACCGGTGCGAAACGGCGTTACCAGCGTGCTGCGTACCTACGGGCGCACGGCGTTTTTCTACTACACCATCCATTGGTACGTGCTGCACACGCTGCGGATGCTCGTCTTTTTTGCCGCCGGACACACGATGGCCGAGGCCGACGAAGCCCTGAAAACAATCCCGATGCGGTTTGTTTTGCCGGGTGAGGGCGGCTACTCTCTCTGGGTTGTCTATGTGATTTGGCTAGCTGTCATTGCGTCGCTCTATCCGATTTGCCGGCGGTACGATGTCTACAAAACGAGCCACAAAGAGCAGTGGTGGCTGAGCTATTTGTGAACCCCTTTTACCAGAAAACATGAAAAATAGCCTCCTTTTCCTGCCGGTCTGCCTGCTGTTTGGCGCAATGGTTCCGCCAACTGCCCTTGCACAGTCGCAGCCTGAGTATGACATAGTGATTCTCGGTGGCCGGGTGATCGACCCCGAAACCAAATTCGATGCCGTGCGGAATGTGGGCATCATCGGCGGACGAATTGCCCAGATTTCGGCGGACCCCCTGCGCGGGAAGCAGGTCATCAACGCAACCGGCTTGGTGGTGGCCCCCGGTTTTATTGACCCGCACGTGCACGGCATCAGCAACAAAGAGCAGGAATACCAACTGCACGACGGCATCACGACGGCCTTGGAGTTGGAAGTGGGCGTGCCATTTCTGGATGAGTGGTACAAGACTCGTCGGGGAAAGGCCCTCCTCAACTACGGGGCGAGTGTCAACTGGGGCTTTGCCCGGATGCAGGCGTTACCCGGCTACGCCAACGAAGCCGCCGAACTGAGGCAGGCCGTAGCGAATGAGACCTTCCATGCCGACGTGGGCATGAGTGCGGTGGGCGGTTCGTTTACCAAAGGGATCGACGCAGCCCAAACCCAAACCATGCTGGCCAACATCCGAAACGACCTCGCAGTTGGGGGCATTGGCATTGGACTGTACATTGGGTACGTGCCGGGGGCCAAACCCGAAGAGGTCTTTCGGGTCTATCAACTGGCGGGCGAGATGCAGACCACTATTTTCAACCACGTCCGCGATCCAAACCTCGTGTATGTTCAACAGGCCATCGCCGATGCCATGCTGACCAACGCGCCGATGCACCTGGTGCATATCGGCAGCATGATGCTGTCGCAGATTGAGGTGGGCATCGAGATGGTACAGACGGCCCAAAAAAGAGGTTTTTCGATCACCGCCGAAATTTACCCCTACACCGCCGGTTCTACGGGGCTGTTTACCAATATGTTTGCCGATGGCTGGCAAGAGCGGCTGGGCATCGGCTACAAGGACCTGCAATGGGCGGCAACCGGCGAACGGCTTACCAAAGAGACTTTCGACGCGTACCGAAAAACGAAGGGAATCGTCATTTTCCACGCCATGAAACCCGACTGGGTAGCCGCCGGTATCCGGGCGAAGGGTGTGCTGATTGGCTCCGACGGCAGGCCGTATGCGCCGTTGGCGCACCCCCGCACGGCCGGTACGTTTGCGCGGGTGCTGGGCAAATACGTGCGCGAAGACAAGATACTCGACTTGCCTGCCGCCATCGAAAAAATGACGTACCTGACGGCCAACATGCTCGAAACCGTAGCCCCCACCATGCGGTTCAAAGGCCGGATTCAGGTCGGGGCCGATGCCGACATTACGGTGTTCAATCCGCAGACCGTCACTGACAAAGCCACGTTTGAAACCGGTTTGGCCTTTTCAGAAGGGATTGAGTACGTACTCGTAAACGGAAGCGTCGTGCTGCGGAACGGCAAAACCATGGCCGGGACGTTGCCGGGGCAACCGGTGTATGGGAAGTTCAAGCAATAGTCAACCCCAACATCAGATGAACACGCTGTTACCTGCCTTACCCGCTACGGCCCTGCGTCCCGCCCGCATCGAATCCATTGACCTGCTGAAAGGCGTGGTGATGGTCATCATGGCGTTGGATCACGTGCGGGACTATTTTCATCAGGATGCCTATTTTTTCGACGCAACCGACCCCGCGTTCACCACATGGCCCCTGTTTCTGACGCGGTTCATCACCAATTTCTGCGCCCCGGCCTTCAGTTTTCTGGCCGGACTATCGGCCTTTTTGGTGGGCAGGCGAAAAACGCGGAACGAGTTATCCGTATTTCTGTTGAAACGCGGACTTTGGTTGATTTTCGTGGAATTAGTCGTGATGGATTTTGGCTGGTATTTCGATATTCAGTTTCGGGAGGTAAACTTTCAGGTGATCTGGTCGCTGGGCATCAGCATGATTTTTCTGGCGGGTTTACTTCATCTGCCCCGAATAGCCATCCTCGTCTTTAGCTGCGTCATTATTTTCGGTCATAATCTGCTCGATGGTATTCAGGTCGAGGGCATTTTTTTGTGGGCCTTACTCCATGGCCGAGCGTCTTTCCCGATTGGTCCCGGCCACGTGGTTCGGGCGGGGTATTCCTTGATTCCGTGGGTAGCAGTTATGTCGCTGGGGTACTGGTTCGGCCCGTTTTACAATCCATCTTTTGGGGCCGATGCCCGGCGGAAGCTATTCAAAACTATTGGGCTTTCGGCAGTGGCGTTTATGCTGATAATCAGAGGGGCAAACGTTTATGGTAATGCTTTGCCCTGGACAGTTTATGACCATTTTTCACAAACGGTATTTTCCTTTCTGCGGCTGACCAAATACCCGGCATCGCTTACGTTTTTGCTCCTGACCCTCGGCGCAACGCTGCTGTTTCTGGCAAACACCGAACACCTGAAAGCAGGCCTGAAAGGTAAAGTAGTTGGTTTCTTTTGTGTATTTGGACGAGTGCCGTTTTTCTATTACATCATCCATCTTTATCTGATTCACGTTCTGGCCCTGATTGTGGCCGAAGCTACGGGATTTGGCTGGCAGAAAATGATCCTAACGCAAATGCCATTCAGAACCGAAAGCCTGAAAGGATTCGGGTTTGACCTGCCCATCGTGTACGCCATTTGGATTGGGATTATTCTGGTACTTTATCCGGTCTGCAAAAAATTCGACCGCTATAAACAAGCCCACAAAGAGCAGTGGTGGCTGAGTTATTTGTAATTGGTAGGATGGTCAGCTACCAACGTAGGCGGTAATATTCAAGAAGTGATTACAGTGTATATCAACTAAAAAACGCCAAAAATGAGACAGATAATGCTCATCTTCATGACAGCTTTATTCTCAATACCGGTACAGGCACAGCAAGTAGGCACAAAAGACCAACAGGCTGTACAGCAAACGGTTATACATTTTTTTGAAGCCTTTTCTAACCGAGATTCGGTACGTCTGAAAACGTATTGCACACCTGACATTACGCTGTACGAATATGGCAAGGTTTGGACCATCGACACCCTCGTCACGAATGCCATAAAGAGGAACACAGCAGTCGATTTTAAGCGCACCAATTCGTTTGATTTCATCAGCACGACAACCGATAAAACTACGGCCTGGGTCACGTATCGCCTTCGTTCAACAATAGCCAAAAACGCAAAACTAATCACATCATTATGGCTGGAAACCGTAGCTTTAGCAAAAGTAAAAAAACGGTGGAAGGTTAGGCATTTACACTCAACGCTGATTGAACGAAGTTAACAAAACAGGTAAGGTATTAACCCGGAATAAAACGAAGAACCAACGCTGACTGTGAAACCCCGCCTAGCCCTACCCCTCGCCCTGCTGTTGATCGGCGCAGTAGCCATTGCCCAAACCGAGCCAACGCCAAAACAAACCCCCGCTACCATCTACAAACTGGCCGACGGGGTAACGCTGCAATCGCTGCCGTTAGACACGGTATTTGCCAAATTAGAGATAGCGACAAATGAGATGACCGGCGCGACTGATCCCCAGGTAAAGCAGGACGTATGGCAGACGCTGACCCGTGCCGAGGCCACCAGGATGCCGTTATCTATCGCCAAAGCCCATCAACAGATAGCGAATTGGCACTACGGCAGTATGAGTTCCGAAAACCCGGATTCTATTTATTTCCATAACCAGAAAGCCCTGATGCTATTTCTCCAGACCAACGACAAGGAAGCGATCAGCGAGACATACAAAACGGTTGGTGACAATTTGGGGCAATTGCAACGATTCGCTCAGGCCGAAGTTCAGTATTTCAAGGGGTTACGGCTGGCCGAAGCCATCAAGTCGCCCAAAATCGTCAATTCGATTTATGCCGCGCTTGCCAGACTGTATTATCAGACGAAAGACTTTGCCTCGGCTCTTAAATACAGTCAGTTAGCGGTTTCAGCCTATCAGCAGGACGGGGAAACGCTCGGGCAGATTCGGACCTTAATTGTTCGGAACAACATTTACATCGCTCTGAAACAACCTGAAAAGGCCCTTGCGACCGTTAATCAGGCATTGGCGTTGCTCCCAAAAATGCCAGCAGACCTCCGGGCCGAGGAATCGTACAACGTGCGGGCCTGGCGCGGAAAAGCGTACCGGGCGTTAGGGCGATACGACGAAGCCTTAGCCGATTTTGAGTACGCCTGGAAAGGCATACAGGGGGTGTACGGAGCCGCGAACGCCAATGGCTGGAAAGGTGATGTCGGCAGCATCTACTTCCTGCGCGGCCAGTATGCCCGGGCCGTGCCGTATCTGAAAGATTACATCAATCACCTCAAAAACAGAAAAGTCTATTTCCCCGAAGAGCTACAGAAACACTACGTCTGGCTGGCCGAATCGTACAAGGCTCTGCGGCAACCCGATTCGGCCTATGTGTATGCTGCGGGGGGAAATGCGCTGGAGGTCAATGCGTTACGGCAACGAAATGAGACGCTCCGAAAAGAACTGCTCATCAAGTACGAAACCCAACAAAAAGACCAGACCATCGCCCAACAGTCGGGGCAAATTGAGCAACAGCGGCAAATACAACGGCTCAGTTACGGCATCGGCGGGTTGTTGGTGCTGCTCCTAGCGAGTGCGTTTTTTAGCTACCGCAACAGCCGAAAATCGGCCCGGCAGTTGCAGGCGTTGAATGAAAATCTGGCGACGACCAACGCGGCCCTCGATAAGCGCAATGCCGAGAACGAACTGCTGTTGAAGGAGATTCACCACCGGGTCAAAAACAACCTCGAAGTGGTGTCGAGCCTGTTGGCCTTGCAGTCGGCTAAAATCACCGACCCCAACGTGCAGGAAGTCATGCAGGCCAGCCAGAACCGGGTGCAGAGCATGGGTATTATCCACCAGAAACTCTACCAGGGCGAGCAGTTGGCGGCCATCGAAATGCGCGATTACTTCACCAACCTGAGCGAGAGCATCCTCGATTCGTTCGATGCCGCCGGGCGTGTCAAAATTGATTGCTCCATGCCCGAACTGGTCTTAGACATCGACACGGCTATTTCAGTGGGTTTGATAACCAACGAGTTGCTGACCAATTCGCTGAAATATGCGTTCGTCGGTAAGGACAGTGGCACCATCCGCATCAGCCTGACGCGCCGACCCGACGACGATTCGTTTCTGCTTCAGGTGGCCGACAACGGCGTCGGCAAACTACCCGGCGACCCGGCCAAAGGAACAGGTTTTGGCACGCAACTGATTGACCTGCTCACCCGGCAATTAGGTGGCACGCTGACCTACGAAAACCAAAATGGCACGCTGGTCAACCTCCGATTTACCCGATAAAACCTAAATTTCGGTATCTATTTTTCAGAAGCCGAGGGTCCGTATCTTTAGGCATCTAACCCAGTTCACCGCGTTGAATGGTATCGCCTAATAAGAGCTTCATTACTAAACTTGATCGATTGATCGACGAGTGGTTCGGTGGTTCGATGTCTCGTCGCTTTCGGCTGATCGCTCTGTCATGAACTGAATGTTAGTCGGTCGCACCTGTACCGTTCCCTAAAAAACTATTCTCCGTTTTTGGTTTCGCTGTATATCCGCCAACGTCGGCTGTTGGTCGCCAAGTAATTGGTGGCTAGCACTGACTTCCGCATTTCGGAGATTGGTGATGCGGTGGGCATGACGAACCCCCAAAATCTCAGCAAGTAATTCACGGCAGAGTTTACCCTGAGTCCGTCCGAGTTTCGCGAAACAAGACTGTCCACCCTGCCCGAAACTCTTGAGTTGGCTCCAGTTGCGAATTTTCTCGAACCGTTGACCAATGATTTATCTGCCGACGTTCCGCCCATTCGCCAACGCCCATTTTGGTATTGGGGGTAGGCGTTGATTGAGCTTGCTTTGGTTGTGTTAAGTGGTGCGGGCGGGTTGGTCTGGTGGCAATGGCAGGCAGAATGGATTACGCAGAAACAGGTGATTTCGGGACTACACCTGCCAGCCAACAAAAGCCGCGTCCGGAGTTAACGGACGCGGCTCTTTGTAAACTATTTTTTCAACACACCCGTCCATTTTAATGCAAACATTTCAGCACTTTAGGCATAAGTCGGAAATTTACCCTGTTTGTTTGGTTATGCCCATCATACGGCCGTAGCGCTGGTCCGGGAAGGCTACGTCGTCCTGTGTCCCGATACGCTCTGTTTCGGGGAACGGCAGGACCCAACTGGTAAACTTACCAATGGCGACTATGAACGATTCGAGTTTTTGCGCCAGGTAGTGCGGGGCCGTAGTTTGGCCTGGAAAAACGTGCTGGATATGCGTTGTGCGGTAGATTACCTATGTAGCCGTCCAGAGGTAGTAGCCAATCAGATCGGTTGTTATGGTCATTCGATGGGCGCAACCCACGGCTGGTTAGTGGGGCCATTGGAACCTCGGTTGCGCTGCATTGTGGGCAATTGTTGCTTACCAACCTACGAGGTCATTGAAGCCCAGCATTTGCTGCACTGCTTTGCTAATTTTGTTCCTGGCTGGGCTCAATTTGGGGATACCCCCGAGATTGCCTCCCTGATCGCCCCCGGGCGCTGCACCTTAATTTTGGCGAGCAGGACCCCGGCTCCCCCATTGACTCGGTTCGAGCCAGCTTAGTGCGAATTGGCCAAGCCTATCAGCGAGCGGGTGCCTGGGAGAATTTTACCTTTTTGATTGAAGTCCATCAAGGGCATGTGCTTTCGGGGCCATGTGGCAGCAGGTGAAAGCGGCTTTTTCCCGGCATCTTCATCGGGGCTGATTGTCCGTTAGCCTAACCCACTTAATTTAACTATAAAGTTCGTTATTCGTGATAACCATCAATTATCACAACTAATCCTATCTTTGCCAAAAAGCCTTCTTTTTAATCAAATCGGTCAAGTAGAAGGCATCGACTTTCTTTTCCCTTTCCAACCCATGAGTCAACTCGATACCGGTCCTCAAGCTCTGACGATCAGTCCAGCTTCCCAGCAAAGCCTCTCGCTACGGGTGGACGAACAGATTCAGCAAGAGCCCGGGAGTATCTGCGGGCAGGTCGGCAAGAGTCCCCTAATTCTCACCGGGCCTTTACGACGGACATTCGTCAGTACGGGGCTTGGTGTGGGGAGAACGGGTACGAATCAACGCCACTGTCGGCCGTTGCCCTGGTGGAATACGTGACCTTCCTGGGACGGACGCGTTCCTTCTTTACCATCCAGCGCCATCTGGCCAGTATTGCCAAGCTCCACCGCCAGAACCGGGTCGAATCGCCGACCACCTACGAGCAGTTCAAAGTCTTTATGAAAGGCTTAAGCTCAAAAAGACTGTGCGTCAGAAACAGGCGCCTGACTTTTCGGTTCGGCAGTTGCGCCAGGCTCTGGATGCGCTGCCCCATACCCCAACTGGTTTGCGCAACCGGGCGATCCTGTTACTGGGTTTCACGGGGGCCTTTCGACGCAGTGAATTAGCCCAGCTCGACGTCAATCACATCTCGATCGACGAAGCCGGTATGGTTATCCGGCTGGACCGCTCCAAAACCAATCAATTTGGCGAAGTCGAAGAAAAAGCCGTTTCATATGCCAACGAGCCTGAGTATTGCCCCATTGGAGCCATTCAGCAATGGCTAAGCCTGTTGGATCGGGAGCAGGGTCCCTTATTTGTTCGGATTCGGAAAAGGGGAACGAGTCACTGGGGAGCGGCTTTCCGACGAGTGGGTTAACTTATTGGTCCGGCACCAGCTGGGTGAGCACTTTACGGCCCACTCCCTCAGAGCCAGTTTTGTCACCATTGCCAAGGTCAATGGAGCCGATGATTTGGAAGTGATGAATCAGACCAAACACCGTACCACGACGATGATCCAGCGCTATGACCGCCGTCGCAATATCCGCAAACATAATGCGTCAGGTAAACTGGGACTCTAAATGAGGGGCTTTAGTGCAAAACGGGGCCATCCAGTCGGACCGCCGAAGCAAAATGAAAATAGATTTTCTAACAGTTGCAGCTAGGATAGTTCAGTTGAAAAGTATATTTTTCACAAAGGGCTACCTGAGCGGTTCGTCTCGGAGTCGCGTTCGACTTGCGCCGGGCCGCCGGCGCAATCGTTTGAACAGACCAAATTATTTACAATTCTAATTTTCAGTATATTATGACCTGAAAATGAATATCATTAAGTAAACGACAGCAGTAGTGCTAAACCTATTTTGTAATCTCAATTCTGACCGCTACCTAATTCATAAAGTCATTAATGACTTAGGGCTCAAGAAGATAGATTGATTAAATTCAACGTTCATTTGCCTTTCTTGGAGCAGTCGACTCGGTTAAAAGGGTCGAATGACCGCTCAGGCGGCCCGGCATGAATTATGTACTTTTAGTCAAAACCACCCTCAATACTAAGATGTTCACCAAAACGATAACCTTCCTCTGCCTGAACGTACTTACAATCTGGGCACCCACCTTTGCTCAAGATCAAGGAACACGCTTGCTTAGACAACCCGCAATCAGTGCTACCCAAATAGCATTTGAGTATGGCGGAGATATCTGGATAACGCCCAAAAACGGCGGGGAACCCAGACGCATAACCAGTACGGCCGCTACTGAAGAAAACCCGCATTTTTCGCCGGATGGACAATGGCTTGCCTTTAGCTCAAATCGGTCAGGTATCGCGCAGGTGTATATGGTATCGTCTCAGGGGGGAAGTCCATCCCGGCTCACTTGGTATCCGGCTGCGTCGTATCCCCGGGGCTGGTCACCTGATGGTAAACAGGTCCTCTATGCCTCCAGCCGGGAGACATCTCCTACGGGGTATAACCGGCTCTGGACCGTCTCTGCTAAAGGCGGGCCATCTACTTTATTACCAGTTCCCTGGGGGTTCGATGGTCGTTACGCATCCGACGGCAGTAAACTAATCATTGACCGGGTAAGCCGCTGGGATAGCGAATGGCGGCATTATCGGGGTGGGCAAAATACCCCTTTGCAAATAGTCGATCTGAAGACGCTAACCGAACAGCCGATCCCAACGCAAGGCAGCATGGACATCCGTCCGATTTGGATGAACGAGGAGATTTACTTCCTCTCTGACCGCGACTTTATCATGAACGTCTGGGCGTTTAATCCAACTACGTCCGCACTACGTCAGGTGACTAAGTTAACGAATGGCGACATCAAGTGGCTGGAAGGTAACGGCAACGAACTAGTGTATGAACACAAGGGTTATCTGCATCTGCTTGATCCTAAAACGGGGAAAAGCAATCAACTGGTTATTAAGGTTGTTGGCGATTTCCCCTGGACGGAAACCCATACAGAAGTAGTCACCAAATCGGCAACCAGTGCGTCCCTGTCGCCGACGGGTAAACGGATTTTGCTGGAAGCCCGGGGCGATATATTTACCGTGCCGGTTGAAAATGGTGATCCTCGAAACCTAACTCGAAGCTCCGATGCCGCTGATCGCAGACCCGTCTGGTCGCCCAACGGGCGAGAAATTGCTTGGTTTTCCGATAAAGACAGGCAGGATTATGCGCTGTATGTCGCTGATCAGGAAGGGATCGAAGAGCCAAGAAAGATTTCCATCGGTGACAGTAAACTAGGTTGGAATCCTACTTGGTCGCCCAACGGGAAGTTTATTGCCTTCACCGATAATGCGGTAAAAGTCCGAATACTCGAGTTAGCGAACGGGGCCATTACGACGGTCGATACGGGTGGTACCAATTTAGACCGGGGCAATATGAGCCTAACCTGGTCGCCCGACAGCAAATGGCTAGCCTACATAAAATCCGCGGCTAATAATTTCAGAAACGTCATGGTTTGGTCGGTAGACAGTAAAAAAACGCGACCGCTGAGCGATCCTCTAGCTGATGCGATGTCGCCGGCCTGGGACCTGAATGGGCGTTATCTGTATTTTTTAGCCAGCACGAATACCGCCCTGGGCTCGGGTTGGGCCAATACCAGTTCCCAACAGGCCAAACCAACGTTCGGGGTCTATATTACCCTGTTACGCCAGGATGATACAAACCCATTTCCGCTTAAAACGGACGAAGAGCCGGATAGCACCAGTAAACCGGCGCTTCTTAGTAAACCAGAAATAGATCCAGGCCCAAAACCTAAAGCTTCAAGAAAGGCCGTTGTCAAAAAGGACACAACAGCAGCTAAAGACGTTCGAATCGACTGGAAGTATTTGGATCGGCGAATTATAGCGATGCCGATTCCAGTGGGCAATTATGATGATCTGCTGACAGGGCCTAAAGGAAGTTTGCTCATCTCTACCGGCAAATCACTGAGCAAATACACGATTGCGGATAAAAAACTGGAGGACCTAGTCAAAGCGGGTTCTCAATTTGCCGTATCGGCCAATGGCGAAAAACTATTGTTCAAAGCCGGTCAAAACTGGCGGGTCGTGTCAACGACCAAGCCATCAAGCACCACTGAAGGAACCGTAGCCATGAACCTGCGGATGGAGTTAAATCGGCTTGACGAATGGAAGCAAATTTTTACAGAAGCCTGGCGGTATCAACGCGACTATTTCTACGACCGAAATATGCACGGCAGAGATTGGCAGACCGTCTGGAATGACTACGCTCCCTTGATGCCGTATATCAAACACCGCGCCGATCTAACGTACCTACTTGACCAACTCGGTGGGGAAACCTCCGTAGGACATAGTTTCGTTTTTGGTGGCGACTACCCTGAGTTAGACACATCGCGGGTTGGAGTGTTAGGAGCTGACTTGATCCCCGTCGATGGCCGGTGGAAGATCAAACGCATTTACACGACCGAAAGCTGGAACCCTGGTCTGATTGCCCCGTTAGCTCAACCCAACCTGAAAGTAGAAGAGGGACATTATCTGTTGGCCATCAACGGACAACCGCTAACGACGGACAAAGATCCCTACGAACTGCTGAATGGGACGGCTAATTTACAAACCATTCTAACGGTGAATATGAAACCAACAACCGAGGGGGCCTGGACGATACGAGTGCAACCTGGCACGCGCGAAAATGCTCTGCGCCAGCTTGCCTGGATAGAAGATAATCGGCGTAAAGTTGATGAATTGTCTAAAGGGAAATTAGGCTACGTCTGGGTACCGAATACGGGCGGGTCAGGTTTCGAAAGTTTTAACCGCTATTATTTTGCTCAACAGGATAAGCAGGGAGCCGTTATTGATGAGCGTTTTAACGGAGGAGGACTCCTGGACGACTATATGGTTGATCTGATGGTCCGTCGGCTACGGGCCTCCATCACCAATGAAGTACCTGCCGGTAAAGCACTGCGATTACCTGCCGGTATACTTGGCCCTAAAGTATTATTAATCAATGAACTAGCTGGTTCAGGCGGTGATTTCTTTCCTTGGATCTTCCGTCAACAGAAAGTGGGTCCCCTGATCGGTACCCGCACCTGGGGTGGTCTGGTGAAATCGTCGGTGCATTATTCCTTTGTGGACGGTGGCGCTATGACGGCCCCTGACAACGCCATTTTTGACCCAATGAGTAACAAATGGGTCGCGGAGAACACGGGCATCGCGCCCGATATGGAGCAAACCATCTCCGCCGTCGCCGTCTCGAAAGGCCACGATCTGCAACTCGAAAAAGCGGTTGAGGAAGCGCTGAAATTACTCCAGAAGGAACCTTGGCCTTCAGTAGTCAATCCATCCTATTCCACGCCTGCGAAAAAGCCATGACTTTTCGAATTTTTGACTCTTGAAAGCCGTTGAACCGATCAAAACCGTCACTTGACGGTTTTTGCCCGAAACGTCAGCCCTACCCATATTTTTTAACAAGTTCTGGTAATTGGTTAATTAGCCCAGTCTGCACGGCGATTGGCAACCGATTAAACGTAAATCGGGCTTCGTAAGCCCACTCAGTATTGAAAGGTATGTTTAACGAGAGGCTACTCAATTGGAACGATAGATCGATCAATCAGGAATAACCAAGTTTTCGATCTTGCTAACATCTAAATCATCCTCTGAGCGAGGCATAAGATGAATATAGCGAGTGGTCGCTGCTTGAATGACCCCAGTTTTCCCAAATAGAGTAGCTTTGCCGTTTCGTACAAAATCCGTCACTTGGGTTATATTTTGTAGAATCAAGGCTTTAGCTAATCATAATGGTGATTATACGACAATCTAAGGCTCATTATACCAACTTTTGAGGACCGTTTCTAATCTACTGACTATAAATTTAGACTAGACACAATGAATACTAATCGACTTTAATCCCGCCAGCCTTCGGGCTTAAACGGCGTTCGGTTGTCGGCTGGAAAACAGATGGCCGTGACCGACCGATCACTGTTTTTACCGCCACCACCGAGGTTGGCCTTAAACCGACCGGTATTGGGGTCGGGAAACTGCGATTCCGGCGAAGGCTCCAGGCCGTTGAGTGCCTGAAACAAACCTGGCGGCTTACCGGTCGCGTCTTTCCGGTCGATCCAGTACCGCACGGAAGAGACCGATGTCGCCGAGAAATGGCCAACAATGGCCTCCCGGTCATTCGTCAGGTTTCGCACGTTGCCAATGGGCGCGGCCGGGGGCGAATCGGCCAATCCGCCCGTATTCTGGGACTGTTCGGCTAATCGACTGAAATACGTGTGGGCGGCTGGTGTCAGCAACGACTGACGAACCTCCACCAAGCAGCCTGTGCTCTGGTAGTAGGGAATCTGGGCGATTCGTCGTCCGGTTAGCTGGCCGCCATTGCTGAATCGATCATCAAACAGGTTGAGATCGGAGTCATACAGTATCTCCCAGCACTGGGTTCGACACCGGTAGTCATTAACAAAAGCGGGTATGGCTTCGCCACCGTTCGCGACCATCGTATAGGGCGCATAGCAGTCTTCGTAGACCTGGTTTTCATTAAATGGATTCCAGAGTAGATAGAAGCCATCCTGGCAGGTGCGGCACCATTCCTGCTTTTCCCACAGTTTCCAGCCCCAACGGTAATAGTTGCGCTGGTCGGCAGGGTCCTGCCAGTCAACAAAGACCTCGCTGGCTGCCCGAACGCGGCTGGCCTGTCCGTCGGGGCGTTGGGTGGGCAGAGCGGTTGGGCTGAAGGAGTGGTACACGCGGCTAATGGGCACCAGGGCGGGTATCGTCTCGGGTGCCGACTCGTATCGCTGGCCATCGGACAAGGTAAAGCGCAATTGGTAGGTATGACCGATCTGTCCCCGGAAATCACCTGGCAACTGATAAGTCCCATCCGTCGTTTCATGGGCGGCAATGACTTGCGCGGAATCCACCACGACCTCAACCGTTGCCTTGGTCATAGGCAGCGTCCCAAAGCGGCCTGTGAAGGGGTCGGCCTTGGAACGGTTGAGCCGAATGATTTGGGGTTCGGCCAGGTTGGTAATCGTACCGTCCACTACGATGACATCGACTGTTGCATTGAAGACGGGTTCGTAACGGTCGACGCAACTTGCCATGAGCATTACCGATAGTAAACAACCGAAGATGAGACCGGACGGAAAGCGCGTGAACGATAGGTAACAAATGTCCATAATTCCCTTTAAAAGCAATAGTCTTCCTGGTTCTACGTACACGACGAACAAAATTCGCACCCTACTTTATGAACCGACTTGTTCTGCTGCTTGGTTTCGTCGTGTTCGCCCACGCTGTACATGCCCAGATAACGTATTCCCTCAGCGGCACGGTCCGCGATTCAGCCACGGGGCAACCCTTAGAGAGGGCGGCCATTGTCCTCGACTATGAAAAAGCCGCGTCCGGCACGTATACCGACAGACAGGGCCGTTTTTCGATTAATACAGCCGCTGGTCGGCATATCGTTGTGGTGCGGCACGTGGGCTACCTAACGTTTCGCCAGACCCTGCGTGTGCGCGAAAACACCACCCTCGACGTGCGGCTGCCCAGCGTGGCCAGTCAGTTGGAGGAGGTAATCGTGACCAGCAAGGGCTTCGACCGAACGGTGCGGCAACCCCTGCTGGGCGTTAACCAGATCAATATCAAGACCATACAGAAACTGCCAACGGCTTTAGGCGAGGTCGACATTCTCCGCAGTCTGCAACTGCTGCCCGGCGTCACCAGCGTGGGCGAAGCGGCCAACGGCATCAATATCCGGGGCGGCACCACCGATCAGAACCTGATTCTGCTCGACGACACGCCCGTGTTCAATCCTACGCACATGTTCGGGCTGTTCTCGGTCTTTCCCGCCGATGCCGTCAGCGGGCTTGATCTGTACAAGGGCAGCGTACCGGCCCGCTACGGTGGTCGGGCTGCGTCAGTGCTCGACATTGCCCTCAAAACGCCCGATCTGGAGCAGTTCCGGCTGACGGGGGGCGTTAGCTTTGTGTCCAACCGGCTAACGGCCGAAGTGCCCATTGTGCGGCAAAAGCTGGGGGTGCTGATCTCGGGCCGGGGGGCGGTCAACGACTTTCTGCTGCCGTTGGTTTCGCCCCGCTTTGACCAGATTAAGGCTAAATTCGGTGATCTGGTCGGTAAAGTGTTCTGGCGACTCAATGATCGGCATACCCTCACGGCGATGGGTTACCTCAGCCGCGACTTCTTTCAGACCGATTTGCTGGGCAGTGTAGCAAACATCAACGCCACCGCTACGCAGTATGATCACCAGACCAGCAACGGCATGGTGCGCTGGTTTTGGGCCATCAAACCCCGGCTGAACCTGCAAACCACCGCGTTGGTGGCCCATTATGTGCCCCAGATTCTGTCGCTGGAACCCGTAACGGCCAATAAAGTCGCGCTTCGGCAGGGAATTGTGCAACGGCAGGTGAAATCGAGTCTTGGCTACCAGGCTACGGATCATAAGGCGGAAGCGGGCGTGAGCATGACCCACTACCGGCTCAACCCCGGCGAACTGCTGCCCGGCAGCAGCAACAGCGTGAACGCCCAGACCACACCCATCGAAAACGGTCTCGAACTGGCCCTCCACGCCGAAGACGAATGGAGTTTGTCGCCACGGCTGGCGGTTTCGGCGGGTCTCCGCTACTCGTATTTTATGAATGTGGGGCCGAGTCTCGTGCGTCGATACGCGGGAGCGGAAACTGGCACTCTCCCTGACGAAACGACGGTAATCGACTCGGTGCGCTATGGGGCCGGGCAGGTTACCCAGCACTACGGCGGTTTAGAACCCCGGCTGGGTCTGCGCTACGCGGTGGGTGCTAATGCTTCCATCAAGGTCGGGTATAACCTCATGCGGCAGTATTTGCAGGTGATAACCAATACGACGACGCCCCTGCCAACCGCCCGCTGGAAAACTGCCGACGGGTTTATTCGCCCCCAAATTAGCCAGTTATGGTCGGCGGGCTGGTTCCAGACGTTTAAGAGTAATATCTACGAACTCTCGGCGGAGGTATACTGGCGCTCAACGCAGAATGTGGTTGATTACCGGCCAGGAGCCAATTTCCTGCTTCAGCCATACCCCGAAACGCAATTGTTGCATGGTCGTAGCCGGGCTTACGGACTGGAAATTATGCTGGCTAAGAAAAAGGGTGAACTGACCGGCTGGGTCAATTACACCTACGCCCGCACCTTTAATCAGGTGGCCGAAGGCGCCAACTTTCGGGAGCGCATCAACGGGGGCGACTGGTATGCGGCCAACTATGACCGTCCGCACAGCCTGAACCTCAGCCTGAACATTAACCAGACCAAGCACCACAGTTTTTCGTTTAATTTCGTCTACAGCACCGGCAGACCCTATACGGCCCCTGAAGGATTTGTGCGCTATCAGGGCCGCAATTACCCGTATTACGACGAGCGCAACCAGTACCGCCTGCCCGATTACCACCGGCTCGATTTCGCCTGGAATATCAATAACCCAAGTCAGAAAGGGCGTCGCTGGCAGGGCCGATGGACGTTCACGGTCTACAATCTGTACGGTCGCGCGAATGCCTATTCGATCTTCTTCCGAACCGAAACTCCCTACCGGCTGGCGATCTTTGCCGCGCCCATTCCCAGCCTGTCCTACAATTTTGAGTTTAAATGAAAACCGATGCGATTAGTCAAACTGGCTATACATTGCCTTATTTTCAGTACGGTACTGACAGGCTGCGTCGATCCTTACGACCCGGCTTTCGATTCGACCGTCGATGTAGTGGTAGTTGACGGCACCATTACTGACTTAGACGAACCACAGACCATCCGGCTCAACCGCTCGAAGGCGGACCGCTTCACCGGGCGCTTCGGCAACATTCCCCTGACCGGCGCAACGGTTGAGGTAATAGTCGATGGGGTAGAAACCGTAAAAGCGCGGGAGACCAACTCCGGCACTTATCAACTGCCGGATGGCTTTCGGGGGCGGGTGGGTGGCCGCTACCGGCTTCACTTTCAACTAAGCGACGGCATGGGTTACGAATCCTCCGAGGAGACAATGCCCGCTGTACCGCCCATTGAGAGGATCACCGACCAGTATAACCCCCGTAGTTTAGACGCGCTTGGGGATGGATTAAGGGCGGCCAATGACCTTTACGTCGAGACGAATGACCCCGCCGGTACGCCGAATTATTACCGCTGGGATTGGGTGCTGTGGGAACGGCAGGACTTTTGCCGGACCTGCCCCCAAAACTTTGTTTACGTCGAACGGGACGCGACCAACACGCTTGTTGAGGGGTGCGTGTTCAACAACCGGATTGCGCCACTGCCGTTTCCTCCTCCGCTATCTATTGATTACGAGTGCCGGACGAAGTGCTGGGAAATTCTGTTCAGCGCGCAGCTAAACCAGTTCGCTGACACCTACAGCGATGGAAAAATTATCGCCAATCGGCGGGTAGGCCAGATTCCGTTCTACCAGTATTCGCCCGCCTTGGTCGAAGTGCGGCAATCGGCTTTGACGCTGGCGGCTCATACCTATATCAAACGCTTAGCCGAGCAAAGCCAGCGCACGGGTGGCCTGACCGACACGCCCCCGTCGGCTCCGATTGGCAACATTCGCAATGTAACGGATGACCGCGAAAACGTGGTTGGGTATTTTACGGCGTCGGGTGTTTCGGCGGTTCGCTATTGGCTCGACCGCAAAAATGTGACAAACGAGTTACCAGCCGCCCCCGGCGATACCGAGCGGCCAAAGTTATTCACTTACCTCAATGGTCGGTCTGCTTTTAAGGAGCCGGTAGCGGGTGTACGCGGTCGCCCGCCTTTAGCCGTGTGCGTACCCAGCGACAGCCGTACACCCTTTCAACCGCAGGGCTGGCGAGACTAAAACGTGAATTAAACGCCCGAAGCTGGAATCAGCGGTACAAAGTGCTTCTGGTATGAATTCGAGGTGATATTTTGTGCCTATGATCCAACACAAAGAGTCATTCAGGGGATTAATCTCTTCCTTAACATTACACTACTGTGCAATGAGGCTATCTACACTGATTACGAAGATGACTAAAAAAGCACAAATGCGTACCATCCCTGCTCAGATTTAAAATTGTATAACGATTTGTTGTATAATCAGTAATTGTGTAAAGTTACATAGCTATCAAAAAGCCGTTTTTAGCGGTATTTTACTCACAGTTGACAGTCTCAGTCTAGGGATATTCCATTAACATAATAGTGCGCTTTTCTCTTCCCTTTCCATAGGACAATTCAGCTTGTTTTTATGAACTGTATAAGGTGGTTGATCTTAGAATATTCCCTCAATATAAGAATTGTGTCTGTTGCAAAAGTCGAAACCGACTAAAAATAACTCTGTAAAAAAAGGTATTTTTCAATCTTTTGATGGCCAGAAATGGGCGGATAAGTCAGGCTTCCAGGAATCAACTACCACTTTTGCAACAGCCACATTCCTTATGAACGGTTAAGATTTACATTATTTCAAGTATGACGGCTGAGAATTTTTTAAGCTTATATATGAATACTCCCTTTACATAAAGTTAGTTATCCAACTCGTCTGGGAAGATTACAAGCTGATGACTGATCGTTAACTTGTATTCTAAATTGCCCATAGCTTCAAACTACGGATTTTGTACAAAACGATAAAACTACCATACATAGCTGCTTATCGCCCCGTCAGCTAATCGACTAATCCCGCTTTAATGACCTCGCGACTCAGGCCCGAATACTCGGCTAAATCATCGACAAACACATAGGTCGTCGTCGCTTCAATACTGTCTGCTCGCCTGGCTCCTTTCAGCTCTGCCCGTCGCTTTTTAGCCTGCTTGATTTGGCGATAATAGGACAACGCGCGGGATCGCTTAAAGCCCATGATGTTTTGGAAATCCTTCGCCGTCAGGCGTTCGCGGGGATTGTGTTGATTCGACATTGGTTGTGAGGTATACCGGTGTATACACCTGATTTAGTGTCAAAAAGTGTCACAAGATACCATAAAATTAGAGAAGTAAAAGTTAGCGGAATAGTGGGTACTACCTTCGACAGAAACAAGGTACTACCGATGCAAACAGAACGTAATACCGAGGTACTACCTGAGGTAGTACCTCCCCAGGCTGAGTCGCCAGCCGAAGCCCCTCAAAACCCATCCGTAACGATTCCTTTACAGGCATTATCAGGTAATACCTCCGAGCCGGTACTACCGGTAATACCTCAACCCGGTATTACCCCGGTAAACCCGGTAATTCAAGGTAATCTGGCCGGTTTACCGCAACATGAACCCGAAGGTATTACCGAAGGAACAATACCTAAAACCTATAAATTACCCATGTCGGTAATACCGACAATGGAGCGGATGATCGCCAACCTTAATGCGGTATTACCCTACGGTACACCCCCCGTTACGATGCACTCTTATGGCGTCGAATTATTGAGCAAGCATGAAGAGTTACGCCGGTCCTTTCTGGAAGCCGAATCCTTAAAAGGTCAACTTCAGATTGCCCAGACTCAACTGCGGGAAGCCCGCTATGAGCTAAGCACGTTAACGAGTGAACTCAACAAGGCCAATTCTCTAAACGGTACACCTCCCGCACCCGTCCCGCCAGAATCGGTAGTACCTGGGGTACTACCTGAGATACTACCGCCTGCAAAGGATACCTGGTATGAACGCTATCAGGATGTGGCAAAAGAGTTAAAGGCGACCGTCGATGCCCACCAGAAGGACAAAGATCAGCTACTATCCCTTGGTAATGTCATTCAGGTGCTGCCTCAACTCATCGAACAATTGTGCGTCGAAGCGGCCAACAACAGTTGGCGGACCCCGGAATACTACAGTACCTATTTCGAGGAGTTGTTAGCTCCCCACCTCCAGTAATTGCTTTATCATGTCTGAGTTGTCTGCTTATGAAAATACTAGCGTATATCGAAATTGAGGGGGAAATTCTACCCTTAAACGGGGGACCACTCCTCATCAAACGTGCAGAGGCCATTCCGGGCATTCTGGCGGAAACGTTCTTACAAGAATGGAACGCGGGCGTGATGGCCCGTAACCAGTGGGAGCAGTTCTGCGAAAACCTGTTTCAGATCCTGACTAAATCGGGACTCATCGACGAAAACGGCCTGCATACCTCGGAGTACACCCCCGGTAGCATCTGCCGGTTTCTGCTGGCTAACAAAGAAATGTTCTCCAGGGACTTTCGGGATAGCGCCCTGGGGATGATGGTCATGTCGGCCATCAAGACCGGTGCTAAAACCATCAAGAAGGGCAAGGACATCGAGGTCAATTGGGATGCCATCACCGCCCACGCCGGTCCGATGACCGAAGCGGTACTCACCCAACTGGTCAAGCAGCCCCACCGCTCGGCCATCGTCCTGCCCATCATTCGCCAGTACTTTCCCGCCCAGACAACCCCCGCTGCTGACAACTTCCCGACGCCTTCCGACAATTAATTGCCCATGACGCCACTTGCCCAATTGGTTGAAACCCGGTCCGGATCGCCCCTGTCGGACATGCTCAACGAAGCACCCCGGTTGGTCGAAACTCTGGCTACCCCTGCCGACGAATCTCCGTTTGATTTGGCGAATCTTTTTCGCCCCAGAGCGACACAAGCTACACCCACGCCGGTCGAGACGGATCCCGATGACGAACCCTACGTACCACTTACCCCGGAGGAGATCAAGACAAAGGCCGAGTCCAAAGCGGAGATGTGGGGGGCCATCATTGCCCTGTTCTTTGGCTTCATTCACCGCTACACGGCGTATCAGAAGCTACGAGAGGGCGATAAGCAACTCGTCAAAGAGTACGATCATTACCTGAAGGCGACGGGCAACCTGCCGCATTACGAGATGGATCATCCTTACCATGCCGCCCGTGAACGCTGGAATGACTTTGAAGAAGCTTTAGAAGAGGCCGATGAGGAAGCCCGCCTGACCGACGCGCAGCTCACGCTCCTGCGCCGGGCCATCGAAGCGGACCTGAAGGCCAAAAACAAACGGGGCACTCTGAAAACGGGCAGTATCGCCGAAACCCTGTTCGAGATCATGATTATCAAGGCAATGGCTCCCCTGATGCAAGTCAGTATGATGACCGTCAACAAAATGGTCGATAAAACCATGCGCTAAATGTACGCTCCCAAGCCCACCGACTACACCCCCTGTACACTGAGTACGACCCGCCGACGCATCGACGCCGTGAGCGTCTGCGTGAACTACGGTGATTTTCTGGTCCAAACCCTGCCCCACAACCGCCACCACTTTGACCGCTACGTCATTGTGACCAGTAAAGCCGACCGGTTTACCCGTGACGTCTGTGCGTATTACCGGGTGGAGTGCATTCAAACCGACTGTTTCTTTGATGACGGAGCCACCTTCAACAAGGCGCGGGGCATCAACATAGGCTTAGCCGCCCTGGGCGATTGTGACTGGGTGGTCCATCTGGATTCGGACATCTATTTGCCGCCCTGGACCCGGCACATTCTCGATACGATTCATTTGGACAAAGAAGCCATCTACGGCCTGGACCGGTTGCTATGCCACAGCTACCGCGACTGGATCAACTACCTGGCCCGGCCGGTGGCCATGCACGAACTGTACTACCTGGTGCAGGCCCGCGCCTTTCCTCTGGGGAGCCGGGTCGCGCACTACAACCAACCTGACGGGTGGTTTCCGATTGGTTTCTTTCAGCTCTGGCACCCGGCCGGATCGGGCATTACCCGCTACCCGGAAAACAGCGTGGGCGCTGATCATACCGACGTGGTGTTTTCTAAAGCCTTTCCCATGGGGAAACGCCACCTGATTCCGGAATTCTACGGCATTCACCTCGATAGCGAACGGGCCGAAATGGGCGTCAACTGGCAGGGTCGCAGCACCAAACCGTTCTGCTTAGAATCTAATCCGTTATGAATAAGCTGATTATTCCCGACCTGGACAACAAAAAACGAGCGTCGTCCATTTTTTTGGCCGTGGGAGCCAAGAAAACGGGCAAAACGCAGGGCAGCATCAACATTCAGGTCGAAATGTGGAAAAAGCAGGGCAAACCCATACTGGTCTTTGATGTCGGCTCACAGGCCGAATATGACATCTATCTGCCCCTGTTACTTGCGGATCTACCCCGGTTTAATCAATTAGCCAGACAGGAAGCGCACCCCTTTTTTGTCTGTCGGGAGTCGGACGACATCGACAAGTTTTTTACCAAGGTTAATGAGTTTGTGCGGAATGCGTTTGTGGTCTTCGAGGACGCCACCACCTACATGGCTGGCAACCTGAGCAAGCCGGTGCGGAAATTGATTCTCAACAGCCGCAATCTGTGCAACGACTACCTGTTTAACCTGCATAGCCTGGCCGAACCCGCTCCCTTCCTGTTTCGCCATTCGGAGTACATCATCTTACGAAAAACCTCCGATGTGAAACTGCCAGCCAAAGTACCGGTACCGCACCTGATTGAGTGGGCGATGGGGGAGATCAAAGCGGAGAACGAGCGACTATACCCCCGCCCGGAGCAGCCCAAACTTGCCTTTCGCGTGCTTGATATAACCGCAGCCAATTAAGCACGATGGCGAAAAAACGCTGCCCGGATTACGACAAAGCGGCCAATTTAGTCACGCTTTCATTATCGACGCTCTATCGCATTCGGCGAGCCGAGCAGGAAAGTGAGGGTACATTTTACTGGTATTTCTAGCCGTGTAATATCAGGCAGGTGCTCAAGGCGTGTATAACGGCCAAACTGAGTGAGAGAAAGCTTTCTAAACAAGACAAATGACCAATGGCCATCAATCAGAAGTATCGCCCCTGTTTCATGACCGATATCGCTAGGCGCGCCGGCTACAAAGACGTGACGCTGTTTCAATGTTTGCTCACCCCCGATGATTGGATCGACATGATCCGGTTGGGGTGGGTTCCTTACCGGAAACTACTTAACCCGCCCGTCGTCAAGTTCATCATGGATAAATTCGTCACGGATTACGAAGAAACGAAGGAGTAGACTTTGTTGACCTCATCTATAACCGTGCGATATTCAGAAGATTACGTCCTACTTCCTTTAGCAAGAATAAGTATTTTTTTCGTTTGGGTATTATAAACTACGAACGACCGTTGCCGCTTACTCCACTCGCTAAATACGGCTTGCAGTGGTACCAAACACTGAATCAACTCATAGAAGCCTTATTGACTCACACCTTAGCCACAGCCGACGTTTGAAATTTGACTAACTTCGGCCGATGTTCGATCAAATTGACACCATTCGTCGGGAAGTCAGTCCCGGTTTAAACCATGAACGACGCGCCCAGCTTGGTCAGTTCATGACACCCAGCCGTATTGCTCGTTTTATGGCCTCCTTATTCGCTGAGGGTGCGCATGAAAGTGTATCGCTGTTAGATGCAGGGGCGGGTGTTGGATCACTCACTGCGGCCTTTCTGGAACGGGTACAAACGGGGTGGGGAGGCTTCCGTCAAATTCAAGCCACAGCTTATGAAATAGACCCTACCTTGCTACGGATACTCGAAACTAACCTGGCTGATTACCAAAATTTTACGTTGAGTTTCGGCGTCAAATTATCGACTGAGGTAAAGGCTAAAGATTTCATTGAGGACACAATTTTGCGGCTGCAGTCCGGCCGAAATTCGTCTTTCGATTACGCAATTTTGAATCCGCCTTATAAGAAGATCAATAGCCAGTCAAGCCACCGGCAATTGTTGCGTATCGCAGGGATTGAAACGGTCAATATGTACACGGCTTTTGTTGCCTTATCGGTGCTGCAGATGAAGCAGGGCGGACAGATCGTGGCCATCATTCCCCGTAGCTTTTGCAATGGCCCGTACTATCGGCCTTTTCGCGATCTGTTACTTGCAGAAACGTCCATTCAGCAAATCCACTTGTTTAAATCTCGTTCCAAGGCATTTGGGGAAGATGCCGTTTTGCAGGAAAACATCGTTATTCACCTGGTCAAAGGTGAGCCGCAAGCCCAGGTAACTATATCCACGTCTACCGATGATACATTCAACGACCTGCAGACTACCGCGTTCAATTTTGACCAGATTGTCAAAGCCAACTCGGAAAAGGTTTTTCACATACCGACAAGTCATCAGGAAAACGGCTTAGAATTACCAACAGCCTTTAGGTATTCACTAGCGCAGATTGGTCTTACCGTATCGACCGGCCCGGTTGTCGATTTTCGGGTGAAAGAGCATCTACGGATGCAGCCCGACGAATTAAGCGTTCCTTTGCTCTACCCGGCACATTTCGGAGAAAAAAGCATGAACTGGCCAAAGCCAGATTTCAAGAAAGCGAATGCCATTGACTACAACACAGAAACGGCAAAGTGGCTATACCCTGCAGGGTTTTACGCGGCCGTAAAACGATTTTCCTCGAAAGAAGAAAAGAAACGTATCGTGGCCAGAGTGGTAAGCCCAGAGGAACTGCCGGGTTCTCACTACGGTTTTGAAAACCACCTCAATATATTTCATTCAAAGAAGCAGGGTTTGACGGAACCGCTGGCTTTAGGGCTCGCCGTTTATCTTAATTCATCATTGATCGACCAATATTTTCGGCAGTTCAACGGACACACTCAAGTAAACGCAACGGATCTACGTTTGCTCAAATATCCCAGTCAGGAAGCATTGGAGAGCCTGGGTAATTGGGCAAAAAAAATGCCTGCATTTGAGCAGGCCGCTATTGATAAGAAAGTCGCTTCTATTTCATGACCCACACCTTACTTGATGAGGCTTTAGAAATCATCGTGGCATTCGGATTGCCGCGGGCGCAGCAGAATGAACGATCTGCGCTAAGCCTATTAGCGTTGCTGGATCTGACACCCCAAAAGACGTGGCAGGACGCTACCGCCCCGTTAATCGGCATCACGCCCATTATGGAATTTGCTGCTCAGCATTACGGCAAGGTCTACGCTCCCAACACACGGGAAACCGTTCGGCGACAGACCATGCACCAATTCGTGGATGCTGGCCTTGCGTTATACAATCCTGATGCACCAAGCCGCCCGGTGAATAGCCCTAAAGCGGTGTACCAGGTCGAGCCTGATGCTTTGGCGCTGATTCAAGCATTCAGAACGCCCGACTGGTCGGATCGGTTGGCCGCTTATTTGTCAGTCCGGCAAACGTTGGTTGCCAAATATGCCCATGAACGGGATTTGCAGAAAATTCCGATTCAAATTGCGGAGGGTAAGGAAATACAAGTAAGCCCAGGCATACACAGCATACTCATCAAAGCCATCATCGAAGAATTTGCCCCACGTTTCGTGCCTGGTGCCGTGCTGATCTACGCCGGAGATACCGGGGAAAAGATGGGGTACTTCGACAAGGATTTGTTAGCAGATTTGGGCGTTACTGTCGATACCCACGGCAAAATGCCAGATGTGGTTTTGTATTACCCGGCCAAAGGTTGGCTTGTCCTGGTTGAATCCGTTACCAGCCACGGGCCGGTGGATGGAAAGCGGCACAGCGAGTTAGCGCACTTATTTAAAAAGGCCAAACCGGGCTTGGTTTATGTGACCGCTTTCCCGTCGCGCTCGATTATGGCGCGCTACCTGACCGAAATATCGTGGGAAACCGAAGTGTGGGTTTCCGAGGCTCCAAGTCACCTAATCCATTTCAACGGCGAGCGGTTTTTGGGACCCTATTCTGGCTAAGCCTTCAAAAAGATGCAGTTCAAGGATTGCATTAGATCCAATTTACTGACATCCAGTTCAGGTGTGATAAACAGCTTATATTTCTGATTAGGTTTATTTATATAGTCTTGGACTACTTGCGTACGCTGATTTATTAAACATTGAGTGACGACAAAATAAGGGGACAAGTTCCGTAGGTTTGTGCCCCTGCCTTGTTCAGATTCTTTATCTATAGCTTCTTTAATTGCGTCGATTTCGAGATGTAAATTCCTTTTTAAATCATAGGTAATCCTGGCAAGCCGATTTAAGTCTTTGGGTAGCTCTTCGCTCGGGAATGTCGATTTCAGCATTTCTATTATTTTATTCAATGCCTTTGTCGTTGCATTTTCTTTAGCAAGCTCGGGTATCTCAATAATTTTATCTATTCCACTAATCATTGTTTCTGCTTGTTCGAGCATAGCCTTGATTTGATAGGCAACTCTTTCTTTAGGCCAATTGATCGTTTCTGATTTATAGATTAAATCGTGAGTCGCTATTCCCCAAGCATGTTGAAGAAACGTCTTTATTTGCAGTTCAAATACAATGTTATCTAAGGGGGTAGGTTCAATGCCTTCTACCTGTCGCAACTTAATATATAGTCTCAGGTCATCAAACTGAAATGATGAAGGGTCTTTGTGGGTGAAGTTGGAATTATTGGGCCTTTTTTCGATAATATCGAACTTGTTATGAATATTTTCATGAGCAACATGTACTTGAGAGAGGTTTTCAACCACAAGCGTACAAGCAAAAAAATCCTCACATCCTTTCGGGTCTGATACACGACCAGTCTCTAATTTAAGGGCGTAACTTTCTCTTTCTTTGATACGGCTATAGTAATGCCAAGAAGGTTTTTTAATGCCAGTTATAAGCTTGTCAACTCGGTCTTTTAGCCTCTCGATTATAGCGGATTGCTCAAGGTATACTTGCTCGACAGTAAGTACTATTTTCATTCAAGTATTAAAGATAATGCATGAAGCCTTTCATATCGAGGCATGGCATCTGTTGACGCACCACCGGAAAACATCGCATATTTTGTATAAGGATCTAAATTGGCTTTATCTCTTGTATCCAATTTATCAGTTGGAACCTTTCCAACCGAATGCATAAAGTCAGCATACCTTGTTGCGAACTCTTTATGTCCAAGTTGATGAATACGGTCTAAATTTAGACTTACTAACGCCCACAGAGTGTAGAAATGGGCCTGTGACTTGGTATATATCAAGACACAGTTATTTACTCCATTTATAGCCTCGATCAACGATTTGACTCGTTCCTTTTTGTAGATAAATTCTTCAGTGTCGAAGTCAGGATTTTCTTCTTCTGGAGAATCCAATTCGGCATAATTTTTATCTAAATAGTCTTGATTGAAGCCTACTATCTTGCTATCAATAATTACCAAGAAAAGCTCCGAGATAAACTGCACATTCTTCATGCGTTTTTCGCGGCCTGAGGTTGTTATTTTGAAGTCTACCCAAAAAGGCTCTGAAGCTTCGTTTTCAACTAATTTTATAAACCATCCGTCATATCTGGCATGCCTTAATTCTTGTGGCTCTAAATTCTTGGCGTTGCGGTTAACTCGATCGAAAATATCATTGATGCTATTTCCATTGATGCTTTCCACGTAATCTACAACCAGAATATAATCCCATAATTTCCTCTTAAATTCAGTTGGTATGTCTTTGAACTTTCTGCCGTTTAAATTCGCATCGCCGAAATTAGCATCAATAGCAATTTTGTTTTCAGCAAAATCTAATATAGTTTCTAATCGCTGCTTGCCATCAACTACATGGTATGTGGATTTGCCATAATCGTCCATTTCACGATGTAAGAATATGGGTGGAGTTGGGTAGTTTCTAAAAATGGTATCAAGGAAAAATTTTCTATCCTTTACACTCCATACGCTCTTTCTTTGATAAGCAGGATTTAAGTCTAGTTGGCCATTGCTCTTTAGATCTAAAAGCCAGCTCACTTGATGTATAGTTGGTTGCCTTTGCATAAGTTGATTTAGCCGGGCGGTTTGCCCGTTATTGTTAGGTGATGCAATATACACCCAAGTCACGGCTCATTACACCGAGATCGAGAGCGGAAAGAAAAACAAACGTTTGCATTTATTGGCCGCGCTCGACCAGTGCCGAAAGAAGAAAACCGCCCTCATAGCCACTCATATTATACTTTTTTCTTCTTAATCCACTCGTGCAGCGTACTTTCCGAACAGCCATACCGACCCGCAATGAACTTCTTAGTGGAGCCATTGGCCAGTAACGACCGGATCTCAACCGCCTTCTCGTCTAATTTTGATTTGCCAGGACCGGTGGGCCTGCCCAATTGCTTGCCTTCGGCCCTGGCCCGGCGCAAACCCGCTTTGGTACGTTCGGAGGTCAACCGCAACTCGAATTGACCCGTACCCGCCAGTATGGATAATATCAGATCGGCGATAGGCGAGCCATCCAGCACGATATTTTCCCGGATCAAGTGCATCGTGGCTCCGCTCCGGCGGATGGCGTCGGCCATCAGGTGAATTTCCAACTGACTACGGCCCATGCGGTACATCTCCGGCTCAATCAACAGATCACCCGGCTGAAGCTGAGCGATCAGGCTCGCCACCTTTCGTTTTTGCCAAGAAGTTTTGCCACTGATTTTTTCGGTCTCGAAGTGGACCGGACCCACGCCCAGCCGGTTGGCGTAGTCGAGCACCAGCATCCGGTCTTTCTCCAAGTCCTGATCCTCGGTCGAGACGCGCAAATACGAGTATATTTTAGGCATGTGGACGCTGATTCGGTAAAAACCAAATATACGGTGTTTTTCCGGTGGAATTGCGCCGAAAATAGCCGTGCCTTGTGTTTGGCCGAATCGACGGGTGTAGACGCTCGTTTTTTCCGGTGCATATTCTCCTCCTTATCGGCTTTTTTCGTCAACAAATAGGCACTTAAAGCTGATAAACAGGAGTTAACCTACGATTTTCAGGCGGTTTACTCCTAATTGCAATATATCGAGTTTGGGGCCTACCTACGTTTGAGCAGCTAAACCGGGGGGCGGTTTGTAGAATGGGTTGGTTTGTACGCCTGCTCAGTCTACGAACTGCCCCACCTCTGTTAATGGGGCAGACGGACGTTCGACCCCCGCTAGGATCAAGTATCATCGAATTAGGACCATGATCGCCGAAATCGCCTTCGATCGCCAAAACACCTCCCCGACCGCCGACGTGAGCTGGTGGGCATCGTCATTGCCAGGTTCGTCACCAAAAAACGCAAGAAGCCATGAAAGAGGGTAATTTTTGGTCCTACTTCTTTGGCAGTGGGGGCACGGGTAGTTCACTGGTCAGTTCCGCCGGTACCATTGGCTTGGGCATTGTGCAAAATGACAAAGCCAAAATTCAGGGCGACTACCAGGTCAAGCTGCAAGGGTTGATGAACGATGCGAGTCTATCCGACGCCCAGTTTCAGCTTCAATTAACCAGGCTGACCCAGGAGCGGGAAGCGGCCCTGGCCAAGTTTAACGACGAAAAACGAACCGACACGCTGATGCTGGTGGGCGTCATCGGTGGGCTGCTGCTGGTGGCGACGGTGCTGGTGGTGTTGATTTTGAAGAAGCCTACAAAATAAGGCTATAACGACAGTGATTCAAGAGGTGTACCTACTTACTCCCATGAGCATAAACCTAACCCAAGTTTCTCAACCGGCTCCTCGACCAATGATGCCGGTGGCTGCCAATCCGGTTACTGGCAACTTGTTTGACCTGTTAACGACCGATGGCGTACCCCTGAGCGAGACCGACATACAAGAAATTACCCGCTTAGAACGGTGTATCCAGGCCGATATGAATCTGGATGACGAGGAAGACGACGACTAAACCAGTGGTGGATGATGAGAACGCTCACGATAGTTTTGTTAACCCTGCTGGGGGTGGCGCTTGTCGGCACCCTCGTGTGGGTAGCCGCGAAGAGTAAAGCGGAGAATGACCGGGCCAAGCAGTCAACGCTTGAGCAGCGGATCCGTGACTTATACGGGGATGATGTCATTATTGACTAACTCCCTAACCGGCTTCATGAACTTTCTTGTGCAGGCGTTATGCTGATGAAGGATAGCCTTATGCCGTTGGTGTAAGGCTATTTTGTTGTAATCCAGAACGATTTATTGACAGGAGAGTTTACTACACCCTCTAAACACGTCAGACTTTGGCTGGAAATGCGCATCTTGTCGTATAGAATTGCGCTTTACTTCATCAAGGTGTTTATTGATTCTACTAAGCCTAAAACGTAAACCAGATGCGCCTTGATAAAACCAGTACGATTGGCGGTCTCCCAATCCTAAAAACCAGAGACTTCTTTAAACGGCATCTGCGCTGGGATCTTAATGTGCAGGCTGTCATGAAGGTGTTTACATTCAATGCCAGACAAGCAAAACACTACGTGGATGAATTGCATCAACGAGGGCTGATTGAGCGAATGACAGAAGATACGTTCGGACGGGCTTATGATGCAAAAGAAGCCTGGTATCGACTCTCGGACCTGGGTCGGTCGCTGGCCCTGGCCAGAGCGGTGCCCCCCATGAAACGGGAAAAAGCCACTGCTTTACTGAATGAATTATTAGGCCGGGTTCATGCGGCCAATCAAAGTACGGTATTTACCTACACGATTACTAAGGTGGTCGTTTTTGGCAGCTACCTTAATGCTGATGTCAATGAATTAAGTGATTTAGACATTGGCGTGACAATAACACCGAAATATGGGACTCAGCAGGGGCAAAAAAATATGGAATACTTAAGGTATGTTCATAACCAGGGCCGTTCGATTCCATCGGATACACTGGGCCAATTTTCGCTGGCTCGTAGAGATGTGTTGACATTTTTAAAAAATCGCTCTCGTTACCTAAGCCTACATACCGAAGAGGATGAAGTGTTGCAATTAACACGAACCAAGCAAGTGTTTCCAGTCAATGAATTAACCAACTGAACCCTTACTGCTCATGATCTTCGGGTACGAACGGGTTATGGCTGATGTGCTGAAGAGCGATTTTAGAGACCTATCACAAAATATTATTCTGTTTTTAGCAAATACCATAATATGTTATTAATTACACTTTATACCGAAAAGTTCGGACTTTTTTCAGTACTAGAAGTTGTGGTAATATCCTGTATGAATTTTGCTTTACAACAAATTGTAATCAATTAGAAAGTTATTAGTAACTACATAATTTTATTTCATATTCACCTGTTCCCAATTATATTAACTTAGCGATTACATCTTTCTATGGCTAATTGATGTATAACTTCGCTTCTATGAAAACTACACTATGGATACTAATTGGCCTGTTCCTGTTAGCATCAATGGTTCAGGCCAAGCCAACGCCTACCGATTCGCTGAAGGTGAAACAAGCCTTAATGGTTAGACGATTAGATAGCCTTTCTGCTGGTCTTCAAAAGCTTCTTCGGACTAATGATTCACTGAATAAAGAGCTATATTACTTTCGGGCAAAAGAAGACTTTTACGTAATGGCAGTGGACCGGCAAGGGAGTCATTTTGAGTGGCTTGTTGGAATAGCATTAGCTCTTGCTGGGCTATTTACTTACGGTTATTTTTCAAAGCAAATAGGAGTAGTAAAAGATAATCTAGAAGAAAGGATTGTTGAACACGAGGAAAGTTTTAATGATATTAAATTAGAAACTTTTAAAGGCTTAGCCGTTATTTTGAATAATACGTTAAGGACTACTGACCCAGCAGGAGACTTTAATCTTCTTGATACACATCTTAACCTTTACTTGGCTGCAACTTACTTTTTATCGAAAGCTTATATAGAGAAGAAGGGTAAGGATGACCCACGTATTGTTGAAAACATTAGTGTGTTTATTGGAAATATGAAGGAGTTGATGGAGAAGTTAGATACATTTTTAAAGGAAAGTCCAAATTCTGAAGACCAAAAACGGCAATTGCGCGAACAATATGATTCATTACCAGTCCTTGACGCCTTGATTAGTTACAACAATGATAAATTTTCATCCGAAGCAGTCTTATTAAAAAGGGGCTTAAGAGCGTGTTGGGCAATTGAAAAAGGCTAGTAGCCGTGCCACCTTTGTGGTTGCCAAACTACAAGGAGATGACCAAACAGTTTACTAGTCACTAAAAATGCTGGTATAATATATAAGTAAAGCTGTTCGAAATACTTCCTTTTGGTACAACTTGGAAATAGGTTGTTGCCATAACATATTACCATTTGCTACCATATCGATACAAAAATCAATGAATACTCATGAAGTGCTAATAACTAAATACCTATTCGGCTCCCTTCGAGTTGAAAAATATTATTCTGTTTTATTGGCGTTACGTCGGAACCGGTCAAACACGCTTATTTGATCTTTCTTACGCTGCTCGTTGATGTGCACATACTGCATGGTGGTCTGAATCTTGGAATGTCCCATATATTCCTTTAGGGTAACTACATCGCCCCCAAGCTGAATAAAGTTAGTACCAAAAGTATGTCGAGCCGTGTGCGTTCCTGGTCGAATTGACCAATCCATATGCCGGGCGATATCCTTTAAAATATCCCGGCAATGTTGTTCAGAAAACGTATCAAATAGCTTTCCAGCAATACTACTAACAAACGTTAGAGCTACGTCATGCAACGGAATCGTTACAGATTTGACTTTCTTGTTGCGCGTTTTGTGAGGTCGAAAAACTAAGAAACCATCCTGAATATGATCGACGCGAACCCGTTGAATGTCGCTAATACGTAGGCCGGTAAAACAGCTAAATAGAAAGTGTCGTAATACCCGTTTCCAGTTCGCAGGAGTCTCAACTTTATAATATAAGTCGATCAGTTGCTCAACCTGTTCGATGGTCAGCACTTCCGGCAAGGTTTCCAGTTGCCGGACTTTAACCACCTTAAACGGATTATCCATTGCAATACCGTCCGCAATGGCTAGATGTACGTAAGTGCGAATATCCTTTACATTTTTTTCAATGGTAGTCGGGGCATTCTTTAGCTTCGTTTTCAACCAGGCTTTATAATTCTCAATCAACTTGGGTGTCAACTCATTGAAGCTAATTGTCGCCTGAAAATCCTGCAATTTATTCAATCCTGCCTTTTGGCTGTTGTAGGTAGATCGTTCTATCTTTTTCCGCTTATAACGATCTTCCAATTCATTAGCCCAGAATACTAAAAAGTCTTGTTTTGTCCGCCAGTTGTAATAGTCTTTTTTTAATTGCTCCAGGGTGAGGGATTTGTTTGACAGTCGATAGTATTTAAAAATCTCATTGACCCGTGCTTTTTGCGTCTGGATGATCAACTGGTAATCATTCCAGTCCTTATCATTCTTTTCGCGGGGCTTTAGCCTTCCCGTTTTCTTATCAAAGTAGGCCGGTGGCCAATTTAACTCCAACGGAAATCGAACCATTTCCTGCTCAAGAAACACTTGGAGATATAAGGGAGACGTGCCATCTTTTTTAATGTAATCATCCTTGATAATCAGCTTGATAGATGTTTTCACGGTCGGAAGTTATTCGGAAGAATTTGGTTCGTTGTCCGGTATTGATGACCATTCGGAAGTGATTAGGAAGCAGAAAACCCCGTCAAACGTGCTGTTTGACGGGGTTTATAGATTTTGGCGGTCCGGACGGGGCTCGAACCCGCGACCCCCTGCGTGACAGGCAGGTATTCTAACCAACTGAACTACCGAACCATTTTTTAACTAAGTACAAACCGCAACGGCGGTGATGCGGCATTCCGACCGTGCTGCCGTTTTCCTTAATCGTGGCACAAAAGTAGCGTTTCTCCGTATGCTGTGCAAGAACCTGCCCGAAAAAGTTTGCGACTGCATTCGGCTACAGGCCCCTACTCATTGGGAATCAGATGGTTTGTTCACGCAAATTTTATGGCACCACGCCAGCCCATTCAATTATTTCGCAGTAGCCTGTTTAATGGCCGCTACTTCGGCCGGGTCGACGGGAGAGTTATCCTGTTTGAAAACCTCGTGGAACCACACCGCCGGTTCGCGACCATTTACGTAGGGTTTCTGCCAGCTATCCCAGGGTAAGAAAGTTTGCGTTCTGCCCGCCACAAAGCCCCAGTTAATCATGCCGATTTTTGCTTTTTTAGCAATGGGCAGGTGCGTCTGGAATTTGCTGTTAACGCCCCGCGCCATGAATTCGGTGCAGATAATGGGCCGCCCCATTTTCTGCAATACCGGAATCATTTTTTCCAGCGCATCGGCGTTGGAATATTGGTGGAAGGTAATGATGTCTGAATTCTCGAACTGCGCTTTTTCCATCGGTGTCCATTTAGCCGGATTGCCCCAATCATGTGTTCCCTCAAAAAGCCAGGGCGCTGATGTGAGCGGCTGCGTGGCTCCGGCACTACGCGCCCACCCAAATACCTGGGGCAGCAGGTTCGTGACGATGGCTACTTTGCGCTCTTTGGGTAATTCAGTCTTGATGGTGTGATTCTGGCCGTAGCTGTTGTCGTTTGCGTTGTCGGGTTCGTTCCAGATGTCCCAGGCCAGAACGCGGTTGTCATTTTTAAACGCACCCACCACGCCCTTCACGTAGGCTTCCAGACGCGGATACTGCGAAACATCCGAGAGGGCATCGGCGCCCGGACTTTGCACCCAGCCCGAATTATGAATGCCCGGCGTCGGTTCGTGTTGTTTGCCGAGTTTAGGATACGGGTCCCAGCACGAATCAAACAGCACCAGCATAGGCCGTATTTTATGCTTCGCACAAATGGTCAGAAACTGGTCGAGCCGTTTGGTGAAACCGGCTGGGTCCTGCCATAGCAAATCATGCAGAAACACCCGCATCGTGTTCATGCCGATGCCTTCTGCCAAAGCCAGTTCCTGGTCAATTAGTTTCGGATCAAAACTCTCCGCCTGGAACATCTCCAATTCGTTGATGGCGTTGGCCGGGGCATAGTTGGAACCCACCAGAAACGGCTCTTTAGCATACCAGGCATTGGCTTTATCCGCCGACCAGCGGCTCGTTTGGGTGGTAGACTGTGCCAGCGAACAGGTAGAAATACACAGAAAAATGATACACAGAAAGCGATTCATACTTGATAAATTAAGGGGATTTAAGGGTAATGTACGTTAAATTATTTTGTAAAAACCTATCCGTGACTATCGCTCCGCCGGGACGGGCATTGGCGTTTTAGGCGCTGGTTTGCCAAAGTTAGGAGACCCGTCGGCGTTCCAAGTAAAGGGCTGAATATGCGGAGCACGCTTGTTGCCGCAACCATCGGTTGCCGAGGGATTGGCGTGGTAAATCATCCAATCCTGGGTACCTGGTCCGCCGTTGCCGTCGGCAGAGCGGAAAAAACCACCATGACCGGGCGCCCAAACGTTATTTTCGGGGGCCTGGGTGAAAACCGGCTGCGAACTCTTCGTCCAGCTTTTCGGGTCGGTCAATTCGCCTGTACCGTTGTAGGTGAGTAGTCCGAGGCAGTAATCGAGCCAGCAGGCATTGGCCGAATAAACAATGAACAGCCTATTATCGTGGCGCAGAAATTCCGGCCCCTCATTCACGTATATCTTCGGCACTTCGCCGTTTTTCTGCCACTCCTGGGGCACGTCGCCATGCTGCTCCCAGGGTTGATCGGGCTGGGAGATTTTAACCCGGTCGCCGTCGACGGTCCAGGGGTTTTTGAGTTTAGCGATATAAATGTCCTGCCGCCCGTTGGCTGGCCCTTCCCAGCCCGACCAGGCGGCATAGAGTTGACCATTGTAGTCTATCACCGACATGTCGATTTCCCAATGGTCGGCTTTATCGCCAATTTTTCCTTTCATTGTCCACTCACCCTGCATGGGATCGGGCGACGCGTTTTCGATGACCCAGACCCGGTGTGATAGGTTATTGAGCGAATCGGCGGAGAAATAAATATACCACAGGCCATTAAAGGAGTGGATTTCAGGTGCCCATAATTCTTTAGAATAGGGTTTGCCAGCCGGGGGGGTGTAAATGACCTTGTTTTCGGCAGTAGCGAGGTCGGCAATGTTCCGGGTTTTCCAGAGCGTTAAGTTTCGGCCGGTCGTATTCATATAGTAATACCAGCCATCTTTTTGCAGCACCCAGGGGTCGGGGCCAGAGTTTTTAATGGGGTTGGTAAACGTGCGCTGGGCCAGCAGCGATTGACCTGCCATACATAGCGCAACCGCCATAAACAGGCGTTGAAGGAGCTTCATAGACAAAAGAAAAAGAGTTCTATGACAAAAGAAGGAAACAGGTATCTTTTATCCTTTTGCGCCTGATTTTTTCCCGAATGTGCCACGAGTGGTGGCAGGATTCGAACCTAAAACTACCAAAATGAATACTGCCCGATCCAGTAATTACAACGACCCGCGTGAACTGCTCGTAGAGGTCGATACCGGAGCAGGCACCTGCGGCTCATCGGCCGATTTGGCAGGCCCCACCCCCGGCGTGGGGCGTTTGCTGTTAAAAATATGGTTGAACGAGCGAGTATATAGAAAACTCAGTCCCCCGCCCGGCGTAATACTGCTGTTCAGACCAATCTGGCCCAGAATGCTCTGCTGATTTCGGTTGTAGACTTTTGCCCGGAATCGACCGTCGGGGGTGATGAAGTATTCGAGCGTCCACTCACCAAGCAAACTGGCGGCATTGTACTGACTTTGCCCATACGTAAAGCCTCCATCGCGGCTGATGCGTAAGCGATCGTTCAGCAGCCGGTACGAGAACCGAAGCTGCAGGTTGTTGAGCAGATTTTCGTTTTGCGTGCCGCTCGTAAATCCGCCAAATGACACGCCGATGTCTAAATTCTCGTTGAGGTTCGATGCCAGACGGCTAATCTGGTTCGAGATCAGTTCACTCACACTGTTGGCCACCCCCGTATTCAACTGCCCCTGCTCAAACAGGCTGGTATTTTCGGAAAGTAATTGATTGAATAACAGAACGCTGCTTACCTGCCGGGTCAGTTCCTGATCGTTACTTTGAATGCGCGACTCAAAGGCGGTAACTGCCTGCCGAAAGTTGGATGACGACGGATATTCTTTTATATCGAGGTCATAACTGATGGCCGGGCTGCCCAGTTCGCCGTTTAATTTGATAACCAAATCGACCGGGTAGCGCCGGGTTTGGTCGGCACTGCTTTTCTGATCGGCCAGCAGGGGCGCCAGCGAGGTGTACTGGGTGTAAGCCGCCGTAACATCCAACAGCGCACCGTAGGGGTCGCCGGTCCAGGTGATTCGGCTGTTGGGCCGGATTTCAAAGCGTTTGTTGATGATATTCTGGAACGTGAAGGTATAATCACCCTTCAGAATTTCGTAATTGCCGGTCATGGTGAACTCACCCCGGGTATCTACTTTCATGGCTACCCGCCCCTGGCCATACGCTTTGATGATATCGCCGGTTTGGCGATCCAACTGGATTTCGCAATACGCGTCGGGGGTGATGTTAAAGTTGAAATCCATTTGAATTGCCGACAGGTCAATCTCGTCCGTCAGGCGATTTCCGGGCTTGGTAGCGGTTTGACTTCCGGGTTTACCCGTGGCTAATCTGGTTCGATTCACAAACCGGATCTGGTCATCGGCGGCTACGGATGTGGCTCCATCCAGGGGGATGTAAATCCGGGTTCCTTTGTTGCTCGACACGTTTGCGCGGATGGTCAGATTATCCGTTGGGCCATACAATTCAGCTTTTCCGGTCACCACGGCCTGCCCATAAAAGGCATCGTTATCTTTGGCGGCCGTATTCATGATTTTGAAGTTCTTAAAATCGGCATCGAAACCTAAGGTAAAATACCGGAAAGCTTCATGATAAACACCTCCGCGCAATTGAGCGATATTGCCCTGGGGGTCTCGCAGGGTCAGTTGGCGGGCAATGATTTCGTTTTCGCCGATATAAATGGTGTCCTCGAACAGAAAATCGGCTTTGAGGTAATCGAACCGCCCACGACCGCCTGCTATCGCTACCTCACCTTTGAGCAGGGGAGTTGCGGGGGTTCCGCCCACCGATACCGTGCCGTTGGCCGTGCCCCCAAGGTTTGAGAACAGCCCCAGCGTAAATGGCTCCAGCAGGTTGAGGTCAGCGTTATTGAGCTTTGCTTTCAACGACAGCGGATTGATTTTACGTTGCGGAGTGTAGGTGCCTATCAGCGTCATGAGGTCGGCGCTGTTGCGGCTAACGCGGGCATCGACGTTGAGTCGCTGGGCCTGCTGATCCCACACACCCTGCCCCCGAACATCACCAATCAGCGCGTTTTGATACGACAACGCCCGAACCGACAGGGCACTCTCTATTATGGGTGTGTTATAGATATTTCGGATCGCCAGCGAGCCATTCAGGGTACCGCCCAGCGTTGTGTTCAGCACCGAATTCAGAGAAGACAGCAGGAAGTTCTGCGCTTCGATAGCCAGGTGTTCAGACGAATCGGCGGAGACTTCCCCCGATACCTGAATCAGTTGATTTTCATTCAGTACCGACAAATTCCGAATGGTGTACTCGTTGCCCACTTTTCGGATCAGGCTCTCAGGATTGAGTATCCAGTCGCCATCCAGCACCCGCAGTTTCGATTGGCGAAACGTCAGGTCGATGGCATCCCCTTTGAACCGCAGCTCGCCGTTCAAATCAGCATGATTAGTAAACCGGCCACTGCTGTCGGCTTGTTCAATATCGCTCGTGAAGTCGATATGGTCAACATCCCACGACGCTTCGGCCTGAAGGTTCTGGGTAGGCAGGAATGAACTGAACGCCTGCCGTTTGGAAGAAATAACCGCCGAGGCCAGTACTTCGTGGCTGTAGGTAAACTTCGAAGTGGTCAGGTCCAGTTCGCTGGGGCCGAAACCAATTGTCCCAAACCGCACCGAATCAGTTTTGACAGCCGCTGTTAGAAACGACGTGTTATCAACCGTAAACCGGCCTTCCAGCCGCGTGTTGGGCGCCACGTAGACCGATGAGTTCAGGAACGCTAATAAGGCGGTATTATTCTTCGTGATAAGTTGATAGTCAACCCCATAGCGTTGGGGCGGAGCGGGTAGCTTGCCACTGGCGAGTCGGGCTGCCTGTCGTTGTTTCTGCTCGTAATACGCTTTCATCCCGGCGGCATCCCCCTTAAAATACAGGTTGTATTCGCCCGCCAGCCGGGTTAGGTCGTCAATGGTGCGCTGTGGCTGAAAATTTCCCTGTAAACGGGTGGTGAAAAAATCAGAATCAAGATCAAAATAACGCTGCGTACCCACCGAGTCGGGCGCTACCCCGGTCCGGCGTTCGATAGAGGAAGCCAGCGTGAGTTTATCAACATCCAGCGTCCGTTTATTTAAACTAAGGGTTGCTTTGTTAAACACGGCATGGCCCACAATATCATCGAGTTTGCTGCCCTCCAACTGAATATCCAACCCCGTTTTGATAACTAATGAATCAGGCAGATACCCTAACGCCCGCAAATCGGCGTGTTCCACCATTCCCCGCAGGTCGTAGTGATTTCTGGGGGCGCTTAAATTGAATTCTCCATCGAGATTAAACACCAGGTTAGGGTCGTTAATGGCGAGTTGACCACCAAAAAGTGCCTGCTGCAAATTGCCCCGAACCACCACATGTCGATAGTCGTACCGCTGCCAGTCGAGTCGGTCGAACCGCCCGTCAAGATCAATAGTAGCCAGTTTGAGGTTGGTGCCGTGTCCGGCAATCCGTCCCTCACCGGTGAGTTTGCCAAACTGATCGGGTTGATTGATTAACTGGCCAAGATCAACGTTTTCGCCCCGCAAAGTAGCCGTATAAGTCGTCTGGTCAGTATTTTCGGGTAATTTGAGAGCCAGTTCGCCCGACACATTTCCGATGGCCGTTCGGAATGTACCTTTGGTTTTGAAATCATCGAAAGCGCCCACAAACGTTGCATCAAACGAGGCCGTGCCGAGTTTCTGAATGGTGTGGTTGAAGGATGAATCAGGGTAATACTGCCGGATGTCGGCCATGTTGACAACTGAGGGGGCAAAGGCAAAATTGACCGTTGTGTTGTCCATGTCGGGCAAACCTTTCCAGGCAATATCGCCCACTAACCGGCTGCGGCCATTGGAGCCGAAGCGCAGGTCGGTATTTTGTAGCTTGAAGTCCTCGACCGTTCCGGTGAAATTACCCGTCAGCAGCCAGGTTTCGTTCAGTCCGGCCAGGTAGTCCGAAAAATAGCCCAGGTCTTTCGATTTCACATCGCTGTTCCGGAAGCGGGCCTGCATCAGCACCCGGCTGTTGAAATCGCTGAAGGCCGACGGTTTGTCGTACAGAAAGGTCAGTTCGTTGCGGATGATGGAGTTGCCAATGTGGGCGTATAGCTGGCCCAACTCCATTTTCGTGTTGCAGTACAAAAAGCGCGTATCCAACTGGCGGATTATTATCCGGGAGTCACGATCAACCCCCGACAACCCCTTTGCCTCGAAGGCAATTGTATCGCCCAGGATCAAAAAATTACTAACTTCGGCAGTAAGATTCCGGAGCGTAAAGTGGTTGTAGTCGAAGCGGTTACGGTCGTGCATGAACGGCTCGCGCGGGTCTTCGAGGGTGTAGGATCCATCGACCAAATGAATGTGGCCAATCGTAAAGGGGACGTTCTGATTCGGAATTCCGGGCTTGTCGGGATTAGCGGTCAGTTCTTCGATGCGGGCAATAAACTCATCGAGGTTGGTATCGCCGTTTTTGGGATTTTTAATCATCTGCACATCAGGGCGATACAGGACAACCTCATCTAAATGAAGGTTGTAGGCCGACGAATCAATCAAATACCGAAAGTTATAATTGGCATCGAGCCGCCCAACGGTAATCATGGGCTTTCCCTGCCGATCCTGAATGCGGACACCCTCAAGCGTTAGTGAATCGAACCATTTGATGGAAACTCCTTGAATAGCAACGGGAAAGAGAAGCTTTTGGGAGAGATATTCGGCGCCTTTCTGCGCTAATTGCGTTTGTACTGCCGGAATTTGCAGGCTCAGCAAAACGCCCAACGCCAGCACCAGCACCGTCAGGAACAGGTAAAGCAGCGTTTTAAGGAATATGGCGAAAAACTGATGCATCCAGTACGGAAAGGCCTAATGTACAACGAATAAGGCAAAAAACGTATGGCTTAGACCACTAACTGAGTGAACGGTTTAGCCACAACTTTCCTTGTTCATTCGGGTAGAAATCATTATCCATTAGTTTTGCAGCGTGAATATTTTAGCCATTGAGTCTTCCTGCGACGAAACATCGGCGGCAGTTTTAGCCAACGGGCATATGCTGTCGAACGTAATTGCCACCCAGTTAATTCACGAGCAATACGGGGGCGTGGTTCCTGAATTGGCCTCGCGCGCGCATCAGCAGCATATTTTGCCGGTAGTGGAGCGGGCATTGGCCGAGGCAAATCTACCAAAAAATGCCTTATCCGCCGTGGCCTTCACGCGGGGGCCGGGCCTGCTGGGGTCGCTGTTGGTGGGTGCTTCCTTTGCCAAAGCCCTGGCGCTGGGGCTGCAGATTCCGCTCATCGAAGTGAATCACATGCAGGCACATGTGCTGGCTCATTTTATCGAGAGTCCGAAGCCTGCGTTTCCTTTTTTGTGTCTCACCGTCAGTGGCGGACACACGCAGCTAATACGCGTCGATGGCCCGCTGACGATGGCGGTTATCGGGCAAACGCTGGATGATGCGGTGGGGGAAGCCTTCGATAAATCGGCTAAATTGCTGGGCTTGCCGTATCCCGGTGGCCCACTCATCGACAAATACGCCAGCGAAGGCAACCCGCTGGCCTTTCGGTTTCCGATGAGCGACCTGCCCGGCCTGGACTTTTCGTTTAGCGGCATCAAAACGGCTATCCTGTATTTTCTGCGCGACAACACGAAAATCAATCCTGATTTCATAACCCAAAATCTGACCCATATTTGCGCCAGTATTCAGCATACACTTATCCAGATGCTACTGACGAAATTGAAACGGGCCGCCCGCGAAACCGGCATCCGGGATATTGCCATTGCCGGGGGGGTGTCGGCCAATAGCGGTTTGCGAAGTGCCTTACTTCAACTGGGCGACGAACAGGGCTGGAACGTGTATATTCCGCGTTTTGAGTATTGCACCGACAATGCCGCTATGATTGCAATGGCCGCCCAGTTTAAATACGAACAGGGCGAGTTTACCGACCAAACTGTTAGCCCACTGCCAAGAATGAGTATGTAAGTCAATCGTCGATAGTCAGTAGTGGTCGGTCAGTAGCGGACGCGTCAGCCACTATCGACTCTTGACTAACGACTGTCGACTCTTGACCAATGACTACTATGACTATTTCCGAACTGCGTATTTATCCCATCAAATCGCTCGGCGGCATTTCCGTATCTGAGGTGATTGTTGAAGAAAAAGGCTTCCGGCACGACCGGCGATTTATGCTTGTTTCGCCGGCGGGGGAATTTATGACGCAGCGAACCAATCACCACATGGCGCTGATCGACGTAGCCATTCAGCGGTCCGACGTTTCGGGTGAACGGCTGCATGTCCGGCATCGAAACAGGCCCGACGATGTGTTAGAGCTCCCGTTAGCCGTTGATGCGCCAACCGAAACAATGCTTGTCACTATTTGGGACAGTAAGGCCGTTCCGGCGCAGACCGTCAGTGCTGAAGCTGATCAATGGTTCACCAATGCCCTGGGCAAACCCTGCCGGTTGGTGTTTATGCCCGAAACTACCCACCGGGCGGTCGAACCGGCTTATGCCCGCGCTAATGATGCCGTTAGCTTTGCCGATGGGTATCCATATCTGCTGATTGGGCGAGCCTCACTTGACCATCTGAACCAGCGACTGGCCGAACCCATCACGATGCTTCGGTTTCGGCCAAATATTGTGGTGGACGGTAGTTTGCCAAACGAGGAGGATGCCTGGAACGTGTTCAAAATGGGCGACATCGATTTCTACGGCGTTAAGCCCTGTGCCCGTTGTGTGCTGACGACCATAAACCCCGAAACGGGGGCGAAAGGCAAAGAACCCCTACAAACGCTGGCAACCTATCGCCAATGGAAATCTAAAATACTGTTTGGCCAGAACGTGTTGGTTAAATCGACGGGCCAGCCGGTGTTAGGTACACTGCACGTGGGGCAGCCGGTCGAGGTAATCAGCCGCCAGGAACCGTGGCTTCCGCTGCCTGAACCGGTTTAATTAGTTTTGGTATACGTTCACCCCTACACTACATCCTTTGCTTACTTATCTGCGCCAGCTTTACTACCTGAGCATGCCCGTTGTCATTGGGGCTGTATTATCCAACCGGCTGGCCACCCGACTATCTGATGTTGACCCTGTGCATTGGGCTACGCCCGTTGTGCTGGGGTTGGTCGTATTCATTATCTACACCGTCGATCGGCTTCTTGATGTCGAGAAGTTTAAGGCTGATGCTACCAGCCAGCCCTTAACGGCCCGGCATCAGTTTCACCGCCAACATGCTCCGTTGCTGTGGCGGGTTGTGCTGGGGGCGGCTGGTCTGGCGCTCATTCTAACGTTTTTCCTGCCGGGCAGCGTTGTTCGGTTTGGTCTTGTGCTGGGTGGGATATGCGCTGCCTACGTAGCGGCTGTTTTCCGACTACCGGCCCGTCATCCGGCTTTATTGCTTAAAGAACCCCTTGTGGCAATGCTGTATGCGGCTGGTATCTGGGGAAGCGTGTGGGTGCAACGACCGGCAATAACCCGCATCGACAGTGCCGAATGCCTGATGTTTATGGGCATTGCGTTTCAGAATCTGCTTTTGTTTGCCGTGATGGAAAAACGCGAACTGCCGGGCGACGCTCCGACCGTTGCGAACCGGTCTGGTAAAACCTTGTTTTCGGTAGCAACCGAGTTGGGCGACGAACGCTGCGATACCACCCTGCGCTGGATCACATTCATTGTTGTGGCAACGGGTTTTGCGCTTTGCTTCCTGACGAGCGACCGCTTTGCACAGCGATCGGCGCTTATCCTCGCGCTGATGAGCCTGACGCTCTATGTAATTCAGCGGTATCCTGCTTATTTTCTCAAAGATGAACGCTATCGCTGGCTTGGCGATGGTGTGTTCTGGATGTCGGCGTTGGTGTTGTGAAGAGGTATGGGGCGGGGAGCACGGAAAAGCTTCCTCTATATTCTTGCTCCCCGCCCCATGCTATTTCACCGCCATCGACTTCTCTTTGATGGTTTCCTTCACATCGCGCCGGGTCAGAATATCGAGCAGGATTTCGGTCATGTACCTGCGTTTGTTGAACACAATATCATGCCGGTTTTCGGGCAATAAAAACTGTTTCATTCGCGCATTGACCAAATGATGCTGGGCAAATGACACATTTGCAGGATACACCAGATTGTCGCGCTGGCCGTGCAGCATCGTGATGTTGGCACGAATCTTGGGCCAGTCGGGCAGGATAGCTTCGAGGGCTTTCCGATGCGCTAATTTTTCGTCGTTTGCCAGCCGAAGCAGCGGAGCGACAACCCACCGGATAAGCGGGCTGTCGGCAAGATAGCTGATGGAATACGTTCGCTCCAGGCCTGGCCCCAGCGCGGATGAAACAAATACAACGTGGTTAATCCGACCGGGGTTGTTCATGGCCAACCGCGCCGATACCGACCCCCCATACGACGAGCCAACCACCATCAGATACGGCGCTTTCCGATACCGGTCAATCAGGGGCTGGAGCAATTCGGCCTGCCGAACAATGGACGTTTCGACCCGGCCAAAGTCAGAATATCCATAACCTGGCCTATCTACCGCTACCAGTTGGGCACGATTAAGCAGGGTAGTATCCTTGAAAAATTCCTTGAAAAACGATAGTGAACTCGGAGCGCCGTGAATAAATACGACAACGGGCCGTGTGGAGCCACCCGGACCAACCGGCGTTTCCAGAAACCGAATTGTGCGGGGAGGTTCGGCGGGTAACTTCCCGACAACGTGGTAATAATGCACCTTTGGGCGAATACGCTGGCTCTTAAATTCTTCGGCCAGTTCCTGGTCGGTTTGCCGGAAATCGATGAACCAGGCGACTATCAACAGGGCGGCTGTTAGTCCTGAAATTGCCAGTAAAATCCAGCAAATGGTGTGCAGAAAACGTTTCATAGTACCGTAGTGTGGGTATATAACTACAAAACCCGTGCTAAAAGTTTAAAGATGAATGCTGGTTCAAGTGTCTTCCTTAACTTAATCTGAATTGGAGCAATAAGTTTGGTGTGAGCAGGTAGTTTTATTAACTTTATCAAGAGAATTAGTTGACCGATTAAAAAACCATTAAGTGAATTGCAAGAATAGAGCCGTGACTGGAGGTGTTCTGCCATGATACGCATCAACGATTCCCGCCTGCGCTGGCTTGGCCCCGTTGGTCTGTTTGTGTTCGGTAATGTTTTTTTTCGGCTTTCTTTTTGGTTAGAGGCCCCTGTGCGTGCGCTCATTCACTCCGCACTGGTTGGGCTGGGAGCGGGGTTTTTGTTCTGGCAGCTCAATCGCTGGATTATTCTGTATTTACAGCGTCAGTTTCCGGGCCTCAAACGCACCCAGAAGCGGCTCTTCCTGTTACTGCTCCTGACTCCACTGCTGGTAAACGGAGCCGTTTTTTTTCGGTTCAGCCTGCATATCCTGCTGGGTTCGCGCCAGGCCTTGTGGCTTGGTCTTGTCGATTACGTTACTTCTTTAGGTATTCAATTGTTTTACCACGTCGTTTATTTCAGCCTTTACGAGGGCTGGTACGTGTTGAGCCAGTGGCGACAGACCTACTTAGAGAAAGAAGAACTCATAAAAATCCAGTGGCAAACCCGCTTTAATTCGCTGAAGAGTCAGGTTAACCCGCATTTTCTGTTTAACTCGCTCAATGCCCTTTCGGCCCTCATTGAAGAGTCGCCCGTGCAGGCCAGTCTGTTTGTCGATGAATTATCAACGATGTATCGCTATCTGCTCCAGGCCAATGATCGGGAATTGGTTTTGCTCAGCACGGAGTTGACGTTTATTGAGTCTTACGCGCATCTCCTGCAAACGCGGCATGGCACGGGGGTCAGCGTTCGAATGCGGGTAGCTGACGATCAGTTAGCCCGTTACCTGCCACCGCTAACGTTGCAACTGCTGGTCGAAAATGCGGTCAAGCACAACGTTGTTCTGGTCGACCATCCACTACTGATTGAGATTAGCACAACGGAAACGGGGCAATTGCAGGTGCGAAATAACCTTCAGCGTAAGAATGGGCGGATTGCCAGCAATGGGGTTGGTTTAGCCAATATTGCGGCCAAATACCGAATGCTGGCCCAAACCGACATCATTATCCGGGACGAAGACGAGCATTTTACGGTCTTGCTGCCTTTGCTTAACTAAGGGGGAGTGATAACGTTCTTTGCTCCAATCCATCCGGGCTGACGGTGCACGAAAATTACAATCCCGCCCAAGACCGCAGTAAAGCCGATACCAGCCATGTCCGGGTGTTTGGGAAGCCAGCCGGATTTGCAGTTCATCCCGCCGAATCAGCAGCGTACATATTCATCGTAATATTGCAATGAATTAATTTTCCTGTTACCTTTGTGGCATGGGGCTAACGAAAACCGAAATTTTCACCGACAGGCAAAACCGCATTGCGGATTTGGCCAAAGCCTTCGCGCATCCCGCACGGGTGGCCATTCTGCAACTGCTAATCGCCAGGAAAGCGTGTGTCTGTGGTGATCTGGTGGACGAATTGGATTTGGCCCAGGCGACGGTTTCCCAGCATTTGAAGGAGCTAAAACGCATTGGCATCATTCAGGGCGAAATTACCCCGCCCCGCGTTTGCTACTGCATCAACCCGCCCGTATGGGAGGAAGCCCAGCAAGCGTTTGGGGCCTTGCTGGAATCGTTCGCGGTTACGTCCTGCTGCTGACTCAGGACCGGGGGGCCGAAGCGACAGGTATTTTTTGTTCTTTTCAATCGTAATATTACAATAAATCAATGGAGAATCGAATGACCCAATCTGAGCCAATCACCTGGCAAGCGTTTAAAAATACGCTGATCCAGAATCCCGACAAATTTTTGCAATTCCAGTACGCCAGGGGCGAATTTGTTCATCCGTCGTTTCATATCACCGAAATCAAGCAAGCCCCCATCGTGTCGGTCGATTGCGGTGGCCAGATGAACAGCTGGACGGAAGTAATTGTGCAGCTCTGGGAGCCGCAAGCCAAAGAGGCCGACCGCTCCATGAAAGTGAGCAAGGCTCTTTCGATCATCAACCTGGTAGAAAAATCGTTGCCCCTAAATCCGGTGGCCACGGTCAAAATCGAGTTCGGTAATTCCAAATTCGACACCCGCCAAATGTATCCCGGCGAGCTAACGACCGAAGGCGACAGTTTCACGGTCAGCCTGACGCCTGATTACACGCAGTGTAAAGCCCTTTCCCGGTCGCAGAGTTGCGGCACAACCACTTCCGGCGAATCCTGCTGTGCCCCAGCCGCCGGGAAGGAAACGGCCAAACCCGTCTTGGAACTCATCGGAGCCCCGGCCCCGGCCTGCACTCCTGATTCCGGCTGCTGCTAATTGAATCCATCCCTGACAGACAAAATCCCCATGAAAACTATCTTAGTGCTTTGCACGGGCAATTCCGCCCGCTCCCAGATGGCCCACGGCTATTTGCAACATTTTGCCGATACGGCGGGCCGGGGCGAGAGCGCCCAGGTTTACAGCGCGGGCGTTGCTCCCCACGGGGTCAATCCGATGGCGATTCAGGTCATGGCCGAGGACGGAATAGATATTTCGCATCACACGTCTAACCACGCCGACGAATACACCAGCCTACCGCTCGATTATGTGATTACGGTTTGCGATAATGCCCGCGAACAATGCCCCTATTTTCCATCCACGGCCAAGAAAGTGCATCACAGCTTCACCGATCCATCCCATGCCCCCGGCGATGACAGGTTGGCGCAGTTTCGCGCGGTGCGTGACGAGATCAAAGCGTACAGCCAACAATTCATCGAGGAAAACGTAACGACGAGCCACGCCACCCATGCCTAAACTTTCGTTTCTCGATCGCTTCTTAACGCTATGGATTTTCCTGGCCATGCTGATCGGCGTGAGCATCGGGTATTTCTTCCCGCAGTCGCAAGGCTTCATCAATCAATTCAATTCCGGCTCGACTAATGTTCCATTGGCCATTGGCCTGGTGCTGATGATGTACCCACCGCTGGCTAAAGTGCGTTATGGCGAATTGCCGAAGGTGTTTGCCAACCCCAAAATATTGGGTTTGTCGCTGCTGCAAAACTGGATCATCGGCCCGCTGCTGATGTTCGGGCTTGCCGTGGTCTTTTTGCCTGACAAACCCGAATACATGACCGGCTTAATCATGATCGGCATTGCCCGCTGCATTGCCATGGTGATGGTCTGGAACGACCTGGCCAAAGGCGACCGGCTGTATGCTGCTGGCCTGGTGGCCTTCAACAGCATTTTTCAAGTGCTGTTCTATTCGGTCTATGCCTACGTTTTTATTACCGTGTTACCGCCCCTGTTCGGGCTGAAAGGCTATACCGTCAACATCACGATAGGTGAGGTGGCCAGGAGTGTTTTTATTTATCTGGGTGTGCCGTTTTTGGCCGGGTTGTTTTCCCGGATTATCCTAACGCGGGTGTTCAGCCGCCAATGGTACGAGGAGCGGTTTTTACCTTCCATCAGCCCAATAACGCTCGTTGCACTACTGTTTACCATCGTTGTAATGTTCAGCCTAAAAGGGCAGTTGATCGTTACTATCCCGCTCGATGTGGTACGCATTGCCATTCCGCTGACGATCTATTTTGCCATCATGTTCTTTTCAGCCTTTTACCTGTCCAAACGGGCAGGAGCGGATTACGCCAAATCCACGTCGCTGGCCTTCACCGCAGCGGGCAATAATTTCGAGCTGGGAATTGCAGTGGCCATCGCCGTTTTCGGCATCAATTCCGGAGCGGCTTTTGCTGCTGTCATCGGCCCCCTGATCGAAGTTCCTGCGTTGATTCTACTGGTCAATTTCGCGCTGAAACAAGAGAAGAAGTTTGTTCCCCATTATACAAAAGCCTTTCAAAAACACGCATGAAAATTGCCCTGTTTTCGGACATTCACGCCAATTTGCCCGCCCTCGATGCGGTGTTGGCCGACATCGACAGCCGACAGCCTGACGCGGTGTATTGTTTAGGTGATCTGGTCGGTTACAACATATGGCCCAATGAAGTCATCCGCACCATTCGGAAACGCGGCATTCCGACAATCGCCGGGAATTATGATTATGGTATCGGTCGCAGCTCGGAGGATTGCGGATGCGCCTACCGCGAAGAAGAAGAAAAAGCCAATGGCAAAGTATCCATTGCCTATACCAACAAGCATGTAGGCAATGACGAGCGGCAGTATTTGCGGACACTACCCACCCATATTCGGGTGGAATTTGAGTTGGGTAATGACGGCAGCGACCGACCGCCTGAACACCTTTGGCAGCAACAAACCCCGTTTACATTGCTGCTGGTGCATGGCAGCCCCCGGCGCGTGAACGAATACCTGTTCGAGGATCGGGGCGACCGCAGTTTGGGGCGCGTGATTGAGGGAGCCGGGGCCGATGTGCTTTGTTTCGGGCATACGCACAAACCCTTTCATAAAGTGGTCAGCGCGGAGCCGGAGGACGAAGCGACCTATTTCCGCCACGCCATCAATATCGGTTCGGTTGGCAAGCCAAAGGACGGTGATCCGAGGGCTGGTTATGTGCTGTTGAGTATTGACGAAACGGCCCGGCCTGGAGGGGCGCGGCCCGGTTCGCGCGAAGGGATTGCCGTGGAATTCGTGCGCGTCGCCTACGACGTAGAGAAAGCGGCCCAGGCCGTTGAGCAAAGCGAATTACCCGATGCTTATGCCCAGGCACTACGCATTGCCCGCTGATGAGTGATGAAAACCAGCCTGATTCTGGCAGGCATACTTTTTCCCAATCATTGCCCCGCTCAGGATGTTGATTGAAAGACGAGCCGTGTTTCAATCATTTGTTTGCAAATCAAATTTGGACGCTGCTGAGTGATGTTTAAATCGCCGGTATAGGCCCGAAACGAGAGTCCTATACCTATTATGTAACAGCATGCCCATTTTGGGTAAACCTTTCCTGGTCCTATTGCGCTCGTGTCGTGTCGGAGGGTGGGGCTGGGTCAATTTCGGGGGCTGTTGGTAAGAACGTAGAGTCGCCAACTACGTCCGGCGTATCGGTTGAATCGGATTCCTCCTCCGTTTCTTCCTCGCCCGAATAGCCGCAGTTCAGGTATTCTTTGGTGATGCCTTCTGCCTTCGGGAAAGGCCCCTGCAACGGTTTGAATTTCGGATCGGCATACACTTTCTCCAGAAAACGTCCGACTAAAGGCAGGGCCGTTTTGGCGCCTTCGCCCAGATCCGTTGAGCGGAAGTGAATGCTGCGGTCGTCGCCCCCAACCCAGGCCCCCACCACTAAGTTGTTCGACACACCTACAAACCAGCCATCGGAATTGTTCGATGTCGTACCGGTTTTGGCACCCATTTCGTTGCGATTTTTGAACAGATTGTATGACCACAGATTCTGCGACGTACCGCCCGACTCCTGCAACCCTCCCTGGAGCATATACCGCATGAGAAAAGCTGTCTCGGTACTAATAGCACGTTTGTGCTGGCTTGTAAAGGTTTCGATAACCGTGCCATCCCGGTCTTCGATGCGCTGAACAATAATGGGATCGGTTGTTTCGCCGTCATTGACAAAGGTGCAATAGGCCCCAACCAGTTCATACAACGACACATCCGACGAACCCAGCCCTATGGAAGGGACGGCCTCCAACCGGCTTTTTATGCCCATGCGATGTGCGTATTCAGCTACGCGCTCGGGCGTGACCCGGTCGGTTAGCTGGGCAGTTATGGAGTTCACCGAGCGCGCCATAGCCCGGCGCAGGGTCATGTGCGCGTAGGAGTAGTAACCAACCGAATTGCGGGGTTCCCAGATTTTATCTTCGCCATTTTCCCGGTATTCCTTTCGGAAGGGCCGGTCCTGAATCCGGTCGCAGGGGCTGAGATTGATAAGCGTGTCGTCGATAGCGGTCGTATACACGAACGGCTTGAAGGTTGACCCTGGCTGTCGTTTACCCTGTTTGACGTGGTCGTACTTAAAATAGTCGTAATCCAGGCCACCCACCCATGCCCGAATGTAGCCCGTGCGGGGGTCCATGGCCACCATACCCGCCTGTAAAAAATGCTTGTAATAGGCAATGGAGTCGTAGGGCGTCATCTCGGTCGAGTCGTAGCCGCGCTTATTGTTCCAGCTAAACACCCGCATCTTGTACTTCACATTTTTCATGTAGTACATGATCGAGTCAGGATACAGGGGCATAAACCGTTGGCTAAGGGTTTTGTACCGTTCCGTTCGCTGGGCCACCGAATCAATAAAACCCGGAAGTTCGTTGCCATCTTCGTCGGTCCAGGGGTTGCGCCCGCGCCAGTGGTTATCAAACGTTCGCTGCAACTGCTTCATTTTCTCGCTTGTGGCTGCTTCGGCATAAGTTTGCATCCGCGAGTCGATGGTCGTAATAATCCGCAGACCATCCCTATACAGGTCATAGCCATTCTCTTCGCCCCATTTTTTGACGTAGTCCTGCACGGCATTTTTGAGGTAACTGGCTGGCCCTGAATAGGGATTCTCAGGTGTGAATTCAGTGTCTAAGGGCAATCCGCTAATCGAGTCGGCCTGTGCCTTAGTCAGAAATTCGTACTTGGCCATTTGACCAATCACCACATTCCGGCGTTCGCGGGAACGTTGCGGGTTTTTGAGCGGATTATAGCTGGTTGTAGCTTTTTGCAGACCAACCAGCACAGCGCCTTCCTGCACATTCAGACTATCAGGGACTTTATTGAAGAAAATGCGGGCGGCTGTTTTTAACCCAAACGCATTGCTGCCGAAATCGACCGTATTGAAGTAGTAGGTAAGAATTTCGTTTTTTGAGAAATTCCGTTCCAGCTTAAGGGCCATCAACCACTCTTTCGACTTGTAGATGATTTTCCGAATGAATGGAATTCGGGAGAGCAGGCCCGAATCGGTCTTTCGGCGGGTTTTGAAGAGATTTTTGGCTAACTGCTGCGTGATGGTCGAGCCGCCCCCGTCGCGCCCAAGACTGATAACGGCCCGGCCAATGGCGCGCGGGTCAATACCCCTGTGATCATAAAAACGGGCATCTTCGGTAGCAATCAGGGCATTGATGAGCTGTTTTGGAATATTTTCGTATTTAATCGGGGTTCGGTTTTCGGCGTAAAACTTCCCGATCATCACGCCATCCTGTGAGTAAATCTCTGACGACTGGTTCAGCTTCGGATTTTTTAACTCCTCAACGCTGGGCATCGGCCCGGTGAGATACAGGAAGTTATAGTTCAGCATGAACACATAGAAGCCCAGCCCGAACAAGCCCCAGAGCAACACGGTAATGGTTTTTCGGAGATAAGGATAATACCAGGAATTGGGATCGATGTATTGATGAACAACCGAACGAAGGCGATTGCGGTAAGAGTGATACGTACTCGCCCACGAACTAACACGTTCTTCGCCAGCCAGCCGGTAAATGTGCCGGCCTACTCCGCGTCTGACACTACCTAACTGTTGCTGGCGTTGTCGAATTCGTCGTCGGAATGCACCAAACGCGTGCCGGACGGCGCGGAATCGCTCCCTGTATTGACTCATGCGTTATAATCAAAGAAGCCGAATACACCTGGCATGGCTCTGCCCGAAGGCCAGCAATGTATGCGGTTATAAAAACAGTAAAGCAAATTTATTGGGATAGATGTGGATAACCTACCGTGACCGATCCAGACCGGCGTCAAATATAACGTATTTTCAGCCGATGTTATATACAGAAACCGGGCTGTGTAAGCAGCCCGGCTGGTTCTGAGGAAATTAACTAACGTGTACTGCCCAAATAATGGATGGCAGCGATTGGCTGGCCCGCCCGAGTGATTACTGGTTAGTAAATAATTCGCAGACGCTGTCTCTCACTAACTTACTAACCAATACCGCTTACTTCTTCTCAAATGTCATGGCCACGCCATTCATGCAATAGCGGAGACCGGTAGGCTTGGGACCGTCGTTGAAAACGTGGCCTAAGTGCCCGCCACATACGCTGCAAAGTACTTCTGTACGAACCATACCGTAGGCTTTGTCGGAGTTTTCTTTAACCGCATTTTTGGTTAGTGGGGCGTAGAAACTCGGCCAGCCCGTTCCTGATTCAAACTTGGTCGTCGATGAGAATAGGGGATTGTGACAGCCCGCGCAGTGGAAAGTTCCCTGTTCATGGTTATCAACCAGGGGGCTGGTGCCAGCGCGTTCCGTACCGTGTTCGCGCAGGACAGCATACTGATCAGGTGTCAGAATTTTCTTCCACTCAGCATTGGTTTTAACAACGCGCCGGGGTGGGTCGTCGTGATTGGCAACCGTAGCCAGTTGATCGGAAGGGAGCGCGTTCCTGAACGCAACACCCAACACGCAGCAGGCTGATAAGATGAAAAGCAAGGTGAGTTTCATGAAAATTTAACAAGAAATTGAGTAAGTGCGTTCAGGCATTCACGGGCGACAAGGCCAGCAGGGTCGACAGGGTAGGAGTAGGGCTACCTCCCCGTTTTTCAACCGTTACCGCAAACGCATCGGCCTGACCAACAGGTCGGCTTAAACGCTGAAACAGGTGCGTAGAGCCGTTGGCATCGAACACACCGGCGTCTACGGGCTTGCCCCCCACCATTGACCAAAGCTGGTATTGCTGATTGGGCGGGAGCGTGGGCAACGACTTGATGTCTACACTGATTTGTTTGGTTATGGTGTTCCAGTAGACCAGCATATCGCCACTGGGGGCTTTCTCATTACCGCGCAACTGAATAACACGCATGCCGGCTCGCTGTAAGACAGCTAATCGCTGCTGGGCCTGCATCTGCCGGTCGCGCAGTTGGCGCACTTCGGACTGCAACGAACCGTTAACGGTTCGAACCGATGCCAGGGTCTTTTGATTTGTTCGTAATTGCGAAAGCAGATAGAATGAAAATAATAATACTAACAAGCCCATTGAGGCTGCAACAATCCAGGTAACACGAAATGTAGGTCCGGTTGTTACGGACGTTAGATCGACCGGCATTGGCCGAACAATAGTTTCCTGTTGTTTTGGTTCAAAGTCAAGTTGTTGAAGCAGCTTTTCTTTTACGGATGCTGGTGGTTCAACACTGTGTGTCAGGGCATAATTTTCCAGTGCTTCGGATAGCTGGTCAAGTTCGCGCCGTATGTCCGGATAAATAGACGACAGGCACTCGACCTCTCGCCGTTCCTGGTCGCTCACCGCACCCATGACGTAAGATTCCAAGATACCCGACGCTATGTATTCTGTGACATTCATGATTTAAATAATTGCTTTAGTTCCTGCAAGGCAGCCCGTACCCGGGTTTTTACCGTACCCAATGGCAGATTCAGTTTCTCGGCGGCTTCTTCGTGCGTGTAGCCACCAAAATACACCAAGTCAATAAGCTGCTTGCGTTCGGGTCTTAACTGATCCACAACCTCCTTAATACCGATGTGGTCTGGGTTGGGTTGCTCCGTGTTATGTTCCCGATCAACTATATGTACGTTCTCGTCGTCTGTTCGGATTGCAGCAAACGGTTGGGTCTTACGCGCCCGTAATGAATCAATAGCCGTATTCCGGGCGATATTGAGCATCCACGTAAATAAACGACCCTTGCTGGCATCGTAAGCCGATAAATTTTTCCAGATTTTGACGAAGATATCCTGTAATAAATCGGCCGCCTGCTCGTCATCGCGCACTATACGCAGAACAACCCCATACAGAGCCGGTGAATATTGATCGTAAAGCCATTGAAAAGCCTGCTGATCGCGCTGAGTTAGCTTTTCGATCAGGATACTTTCCGAAACTAATGAAGATTGGCGTTTCACGCAGACGGTGTTAAGTGAGCCAAATATAGACAGAATTTTAAAAAATGACCTGACAAAGCGAATGCCGAATTTATCATACAAGTCCGGATCGGCCTAATTATACCGACTGTATACATCTAAAGCTGTAGCTTATACCAACGCCTTACAGGCAAGCGCATGCGTATACAAGGCTGCTTTTTGCCAGGCGGCCATTCCCTTACCTTAATACCAATTTAGGCAACGTGAGCTGGTTTTCTACTTACCGAAACGAATTGACCCCCATTTTGGGCATTAGTACGGTATCGAGGCCATAGACCATACCATTCATCTGACGATTATCGGTTGCCTCTACCGAAACTGTGCCGCCTTGCTCATCGGTGAGTTGTATACGTCCATTTGGGTCAAGCTGGAGGGTCAGCATACTACCCGATAACGTTTTCACCTGCGTTTTCCCGTTCCCGTCTTTAATTTGCTTCGTTAACTGGTCGGCACTCAGCGAGCCACTCACAACATGGTAGGACAGCAATTGCTTCAGCGATTCCCGATTTCGTCCTTCCAGTAGCCCCGCTTGTGTGGCAGCCGGTAACTTTTTGAACGCGCTATTGGTGGGGGCAAAGAGCGTATAAGGCCCGGTGCCTTTCAGTGTTTCGTGCAGGTCGGCTGCCTGAAGGGCGTTTTGCAGGGTTGTGTAGTTGGGCGATGAGGCTATAAAATCGCCAACACTGGTATTACGAACCGTGCTGCCTGCTGTCACGGCGGGAGTTTCGGTCATTTTAGCCCCCGATACGGCGGCTCCCGACCCTGCGTTGGCATTAGTTGCGCCTGTGTTGGGCGCATATCCGCTTCCGCTACTGCCTGAAGAACTTCGGGCAGCACTGTTATTCTGCCCATTACTTACCTGCTCACCTGGATTGGGTGGCGTAGCCGGTGTGGCGGCTGGTGCTGGTGTCGTTGCCGTATTGGGGTTGCTTCCCGCGCCGGTAGGCGCGTTCGTTGCGTTGTTGCTATTATAATTTGTCGAATTGCTGTTATTTATGGCTGTACCGTTGCTCGATGAGCTTTGCCGATAGCGGGCATCCTGTGTAGAGGTATTGGTCGTACTGCCCGCATTCGCTTTTGAATTCTGATTAGTCATCTTCCGGTTTTGTCTCATAACCCGTCGTTGCGCCCGCGACAGTTTGGCGGGCATCGAATCGGGGGCAACGGCTCCCTGTGGATAGGTTATGGAGGTCGACGTTCCGGTGGGCGTTGTTTGCGCCCAGTTTGTTGTCGTGACCAGTGCGATTCCTATCGCAGCAAGGCCAAGTGTTTTCCAGATTTTCATAACGCTGTTTCTTTCGTTGAGGGTTCTTAATTATCCTGATTTAACCGCTTGTAGCTTAAAAAGTTTAGGGCGGAATAGGCATTGTTTGCCCGAGGCCGGTAGATTTGTCCCATCAGTCAACAAACCACAACCGTGTTATGCAGTCGATTCTTCCATTGCCTACTCAACCCGTTAAGCCCGGAACCAGCACCGGCCAGCAGTTCTGGCAGTCAACAGACAAAACCCTCGATTCGTACTCTCCCGCCGATGGGCAACTGATTGCCCGTGTTCACACCTCGACCCGCACCGACTATGACCGCGTTATTGACACGGCGCAGGCCGCTTTTGCCGAGTGGCGCTTAGTGCCCGCTCCGCGCCGGGGCGAAATTGTCCGGCAGATGGGCGAGCAGTTCCGACGCTACAAACGCGAATTGGGGACGCTCGTCAGCTACGAAATGGGCAAGTCGCTCCAGGAAGGGCTGGGCGAAGTGCAGGAAATCATCGACATCTGCGATTTTGCCGTCGGGCAGTCGCGTCAACTCTATGGCCTTTCGATGCACTCCGAGCGGCCCGCCCACCGCATGATGGAACAGTGGCACCCACTGGGCATCGTTGGCATTATTTCGGCGTTCAACTTTCCGGTGGCGGTATGGTCCTGGAACGCCATGATTGCCTGGGTGTGTGGCGACGTGTGCATTTGGAAACCTTCCGAAAAAACACCACTGACGGCCTTAGCCTGTCAGCAAATCATTGGCGAGGTGTTGCGTAACAACGATGTTCCTGAGGGCGTGTCGTGCCTGATTACCGGTGGGCGCGATGCTGGCGAGTGGCTGGCCCGCGATCCGCGTGTGGCCTTAGTGTCGGCCACGGGAAGCACCCGCATGGGCAAAGCCGTTGCCGAAGCCGTTGCTGGGCGGCTGGGGCGGAGCCTGCTCGAACTGGGCGGCAACAACGCCATCATCGTTTCGGACCACGCCGACCTCGACCTGGCCATACCGGCTATTGTGTTCGGGGCGGTTGGCACGGCGGGGCAACGCTGCACCTCTACCCGCCGGATCATTGTGCAGGAAAGCATTTACGACGACGTGAAAGGGCGACTTAAGCATGCCTACGCACAACTCCGCATCGGCAACCCGCTCGACGAGTCGTTCCATGTGGGGCCGGTCATCGATCAGGCCGCCGTAAACGGGTATCAGGCCGCCGTTCGGGAAATACGGGAGCAGGGCGGGCAGTTTGTCGTTGAGCCAGGTCTTGTTGAGGGGCCTGGATTTGAGTCGGGCTGTTACGTTCGTCCGTGCATTGCCGAAGCTAAAAATGAATGGCCGGTCGTGCAGCGCGAAACGTTTGCGCCGATTCTGTATCTGCTTAAATACAGTACGTTAGAGGACGCCATTAGCCAGCAAAATAGTGTGCCGCAGGGCCTGTCGTCGGCTATTTTCACCCTGAACCTGCGCGAAGCCGAACGGTTTCTGTCGGTGGCCGGGTCCGATTGCGGCATTGCCAACGTTAACATTGGCACGTCGGGGGCGGAGATTGGCGGGGCGTTTGGGGGCGAGAAAGAAACGGGTGGGGGCCGCGAATCGGGCTCCGATGCCTGGAAAGCCTACATGCGCCGACAAACAAACACCTTGAATTACGGAACCACAATGCCCCTGGCACAGGGCATTACGTTCGAGTTGTGAGCGTAGTGGCGTGCGTGGAGGGGGAGATGCGTGCAGCCGTACATTCTGCCCTTACTTCACTATTCCACGCACGTCCTGACAAACATGAGGAGTTTGCGGGGGCCGTTCACTTTATTGAATTCATGCCAATCCTACGACTATGCTACCGACACGCTCCCTGTTAATTACCTTTCTATGTCTGGCTTACACAGTTACGCTGGCGCAACAACTGAACACCTTATCGGCTCAGGAAAAAAAAGAAGGCTGGAAACTGCTGTTCAACGGGCAGAATACAGCAGGCTGGCACACCTATGGCGGCAAAAGCGTTGGGGCGTCCTGGCAAATTGATAATGGTGCCCTGAACCTACACGTCCCCAATCGAATTGGCAATAAAGCCCCCAACGGTGGCGACTTAGTGACCGATGCGGTCTTCCCTGGCGATTTTGAGTTCAAAGCTGAATGGAAGGTGGAGCGATTTACCAACAGTGGTATCTTCTTTTTTGTACAGGAAGACCCGGCCTATAAAAATATATACGACACAGGTTTGGAACTTCAGGTGCTGGACGACGCCATCTATGAAGGGGCCGACGAAAACAAACACCGGGCGGGCGATTTTTTCAGTGTTGCCAATGCCCGCGTCCGGGAGATTCAGCCGGTGGGCGGCTGGAACAAAGTCCACTTTATTCTGAAGAAAAACAAGCTGACCGTATTGCTGAACGGCTTCAGCATTCAGGAGCACGACCTGACCGGCGCCGACTGGAAACAACGACTCGCCAACAGTAAACTCAACAACGCGCCCATCAGCAAAGGCCGACTCGCTGGCCGAATTGGCCTGCAGGACTGGGGCAGCAGCGTCTGGTTCCGGAACGTTAAGATCCGTTCGTTGTAATTGGATGGACTGGGCGCGTGACGCGTACTTCTTATTGACTCACTCCGCTACGCCAATCACTGCACGGAAAGCCATATCGACCGTTTAGTCATTTCATTTGGAAGTATTACCACTAAACCATTCCTTTATTCCTAAGCCAATTCCACAGGCGTAATTGAGGCATTTGGGGAGCCATAAACCGTTGGTAATCTACGAACTCTGGTGCTGCGGTGTTACGTACAATGATTTGTTGGGTGAACCGACCAAGTATAAAAAAAGCGTGAGTGCCGGGCTTCGTGCGACAACTTGAACGCCCCTGATAGGAAAGCTTTTAGGCTTCCATTTCCAGCTTTGGGCTGACAGGGCGAAGGCCCCGACAGTCGGGCTTTGACAGGTGAGCCAGCTTCCTTGCGACACCAGAATCGCCCCGCTTAGGCCGGTTGGGCAAAGCGAATGAAGTGCGTTGTTGAGCTTCGCGCTCGCCATAGAAATCGGATTCGTGCGTCGTGTCCGCTCCGCGTGGGCAGGTCACCGCTGACAAGATGCTCGCCGGTAAAGAAGCTTTTCAGCCCAACCAAACAAGGGTGAAAAGGTCGAAACGACCTCACCAATAGTAGCTATCCTGCTCCTCCATCAGCCCTTGTTGGCGTTGGGTGTTCCATATAAGCAGTGCTTGTTCGGCAGCGTTCCGGCGACAGGTTGCAGGCCGCAGAGGTCAGGTTTTCGGCTTGTATTTCCGGGTTTCGGTCGACAAGCCGAACGCCCCGGTTGGGCAGGTTTAGGCTTCAAATTCGGGGTCTTGGCGACAGGCCAACCGCCTGACTGGAACAGATTGAGGTTTGCCAGTCAGCCCTCCCCCGACAGCGCAAACGCCCCGATTTGGCAGGTTGAGCAAACGAGTTTAAGCTGAAGTCTTCAAAGAAAAAAACGTTTTCAAATTCACTTTGTTTTTCAAAGTACTTTGATTTTATTTGCACTTGATAATGGGGATGCCGAAAACCGAATAGAGTAGGCATTAAATCCAAATCAAAATGTCGAATAAACTTGAGCAATATTATTATGAAGCAAAGAGGAACAAATGGTATGGCTACTTTGCCGTTTTTTGCCGTTTGATCTTGGCTGTTGCATGGATAATTTCAGGATTAGTAAAAATTAAAGGAGAACGCTTTGCTGCCGGCCTATCTCATAATCATCCATTAGGACAATATTTTGATGCCTTACTCAATACTGGATACTATTATACATTTATTGGGATTGGACAGGTAATAGTTGCTCTCTTATTACTCATTCCAAGAACTGCACTACTCGGTGCCATTAGCAGTTTCCCCATTATACTGAACATTTGCGTACTGACATATGCTGTTCGGTTTGAAGGCACTCGTGGCGCAACATTTATGCTATTAGCCAATTTATTTTTATTGTGTTGGGACTACAACCGACTTAAATCTATTCTACCTTTCAAGCAAGTTCAAATGGATGCTAACTCGGCCAATGAAAAACAAATGAATAACAAATTTCCATTCATGTTTTTTGGAGGTGTAGTGGCTACTCTTGCAACTGTTGTATTTTTAAACAATGTCATTTATGACATTCGACCTGGCAATGAACCAGCGGAATGCTGGAATGGATGTCCTGGAAATAGTAATCCAAAGGCTTGCGAAGAATTTTGTGATTGTATTCATAACAAAGGCAAACCGCTTGACCAATGTTTAGAAGTGTATAACAAGGCAAAAGAAAGTTTAAAAACTGATAGTTTGAGTACAAAAAACGATAAATGAAACCTGCCACCAACATAGTATTTATAAAAAAGGGGCGGATGGAAGTGACTGAATATCGTTGTTCGCTCCGCGTGGGCGGGTTGCGGGCGACAGGTTGCCCGCCCCCGAAGGCAGGCGTTCAGCCCAACGCAGGTGAGGGTGTAAAGGTTGGAGGTACTCGCGTTCAGGAAGCTAACTTGCTTTCCATCAGCCCTCACGGGCGTTGGGTGAACCGAACAAGCTGTTAAAAAGTACGTGAAAATCAGCGTCTCGGCGACAACTTGCACGTCCCGACAGGCAGGCTTTGGCTCGTTGGGCGGGTCCCGGTCGACAGAGTGAACGCCCCAGTGTGAATAGTTCGACGGGACAAAGCTGGTTCTCAGTGACAAACAGCACATCTCGACAGGATAGCTGTTGTTAATAACTAATGAGTTGCTCCTGGCTCAAAACAAGCATTCCTGAATCCTGGCCTAAAAGGTCTTCAATCAGGGACCAGCGCGTCTCCAGAAAAGCCGTTAACTCACGATTGCGAAGGTTGCCCAGTCGAAGATGAATAATGCGGGGTGGCGCACCTTTCAGGAAAAACGAACAGGAAAGTCAGAGTCTTTAGTGACAATAATTCGATTATCTTCAGTCGCTATTTTAGCAATGTCAGCGTCTTGCAACAGATGGCCATCCGGGAAATAAGTAGTGTGAATAGCATCAAAACCTTTCCACCGTAGGTAGGTTGCTAACATTGGTGGTAGCTGGGTGTCAACAATAAACTTTAGCACAATTAATTAAGAGGCCAAGGGCAGAGCAATAATGGTGCGGGCATTGGCAATATGAGCCGCATACAGCAAAGATGCCTGAATATCAGCTTCTTCCAGATAAGGGTAATCAGCTAAAATTTCTTGATTGGTCATTCCGGCAGCCAACAGTTCTAATAGTTGCGCCACTGTAAATCGCATATTGCGAAGCGTTGGTTTGCCCTGACTAACAGCCGGATTAAGGGTTATACGAGCAAGCAGGTTTTCCATAATTGGTAGATATTTCAACGAAATTACGACTTTTTGTTTTCCGTTCGGTACGAGTTGTTCGTTGGCGGGTTTCCTGTGACAGGCAGCACGTCCCGAAGGAAAGTCGGTAGCCCAACCAGGCAGGGGTGAAAAGGTTGCAAGTTGTTCGTGCTTAGGGACCTAGCGTCCTCATCCATCAACCCCTGTGGGTGTTGGAGTCTACACCTCAGGTTCGCGTTGACAGGTCGTTCTCTATTCGTACATAAAGATGAATGTAAATAAAGCCGTTGTCGTGGCTGTCAGTAAAAGTGCTGCACACACGATGTCGAAACCAACTAAGGACAGCATCAATCTGTTAGAGGGATTAGGGGTTGAAGGAGATGCCCATTGCGGTAAAACGGTTAAACATCGTTCACGGGTTGCCCAGGACCCAACGCAGCCAAACCTAAGACAGGTGCACTTGGTCCACGCCGAATTATTCGACGAACTTGCCGAAAAAGGGTTTCGCATCAGCAGCGGTCAGATTGGTGAGAATATTACCACAAGAGGTATCGAATTACTTAGTTTACCCAAAAATACAATTCTACGCATCGGTGAAACTGCCCGTGTAAACGTTACGGGCCTTAGAAATCCCTGCTCTCAACTGGACGGTATCCAGCCAGGTTTACTGAAAGCGGTTCTGGATAAAGATGAGCATGGAAATCTTGTCCGAAAGGCAGGAATTATGGGGATTGTTTTGGCTGGTGGCGTGATTAAGCCAGGTGACTTAATAGAAATTATGCTTCCTGAAGAACCTGTTGAAAAACTCGAACGGGTATAAACCTGGTTATGGGTAGTTAGTGTCTGCCAACGGGTAACTAAACAGTAAGCAGGCTGAGCAAAGCCTTTGCGGGTGTTGCCTAACCAGCGCCGATTAACCTGTGTACGGCTCTGCCGATCACCTACTCCAGCCGCACCCAGATTGTGCCCGAAAGGCTCTCGCCCGGATTCAGAATGGCTACTCCTTCGCCGTTGTTAAACGCGTCGACATTGGCCGTAAGCGGTTCAATCGCGATGCTGTCGCGTCGGGTGGGCGTGAAACACACTAAATAATTAAGTTTTCCCTCGCCGGTTTGCTGTCCCACAATGAGGTTAACGCCTGTTTTGAGCGACGTTAGCACGGTTTCGGCAAAGGCATCATAACCGGCTGAATGGCCCGTTGGCTCAATCAGGAAGGCCGTATCCAATTGCTGGTCGCGCAGGTTGATCGTTCCCGCGTTTTCGGCTGGTTTTTGTCCGTTCGGAATCATGTGGTCGTCAAGCGCGATGGGCGTTCGGTTAGGTAACGACAGGGCCGCTTCCTCAATCGACTCGTCGGAAAACGTAAAGTACGGATGCCAGCCGAAGGCCGCCGGGCAGCGGGTTGGGCCGGTGTTCTGCGCCGAGTAGCTAATCCGCAGGGCACACATCCGGTCGTCAGTAGGATTAGGCCCATAAGGCAACCGGTTAGCCTGCACTAATTCATAGGTGACGGTCAGGGCAAACGGAAACGGATAGCCAAAGGTATCACCGGCATAATCGTAGCGCAGCACGACCTGAGCGTGGGTTGGGCTAACGTCCTGACCAACAACCGAAAATACGCGCCCATGCACGAACCCATGTAGGGCATTGTCCCGGCGGGTTTCGTTCAGTTTCAGCGCATACCGTTCTCCCTCAAACGAATAAACGCCATGCCGAATGCGGCTTGGAAAGGGATAAAGCAGCGCGCTGGCATAACTTTCGTCGGCGAGTAGCGCCTGTGGGGACTCAGGGGCCTGAATTAGTGCGAATAGCTGCTGACCCTTGCGTAAAACCAATCGCCGGAGAACAGCGCCAAATTCAGGAATGACCGTAATAAACTCGCCCGATTCGGTATGTTCAAGCACATATTCGGTTAGCGGGGTGGAGTCGGTCGCTAAGGGGCCAAAGGGCTGGGTAGTAATCTGAAACGGCATGATACAGATCTGGCAGGTTAGTACGGTAGTAATCTGTTCAGCGGGCCGATTGTTTGGTAATATTTATCCACCCACTTTCATTGCCCCGGACAAGTAGACGGGGACCGTTTTGCTGGGCATACGCTGACAGCAGAAGCAGGTAGTGTCGAAGCGTGCTGGCTGTTTTCTTCCTAATATAAGGTAAATTAGTTTCGGTTACAGTTCTCCTTCGACGCCCAGCCCGAACAAGGCAAAATCGTACCGAACTGGATCGGTGGGGTCGAATTGGCGAAGCGTTTCCGTCAATTCGAGGGCAGCTTTCCAATCCGTTTGTGGCCGGGTGAGCAAGCCTAAATGACGAGCTACGCGGTTTACGTGGACATCAATCGGGATAATCAACTGGTTGGGCAATAAGCGTTTCCAGATGCCAAAATCGACGCCACGGTCATCCTGGCGCACCATCCACCGGAGAAACATCAGGAGCCGCTTGCACGACGAGTTGCGGGCGGGGGTTGCAATGTGTTTACGCGTGCGTTCGGGAAAGAAATCGGCCAGGCTGCAAAAACGGTCGTGGAAAGCGATGAGGCCAGTTTCCACCGGGTTAAACGGCAGCGGCCGACCGCCCGGTGTTAAGAAGTAGCCGTCAGGCAGAAAGGCATCTTCCAGCGAATCGTTTTGCTGGTAATACTGCCGGAAGAAGTGGAGAAAATACAGCGCGTCGGTGGCGTTGAACGTGCGGTGTTTGAAGCTCAGAAATCGGTTCAGGTCAGTTTCAGTATGATTTCGAATAAACTCATAGGGTGCTCCGTCCATCAGGTCGACTAACTCGGTGGCTTTTTTCAGAATTACGGGTCGCTGCCCCCAGGCCAGCACAGCCGCCCAGAAGCCCATAATTTCAACGTCCTGCTTACGGTTAAACCGGTGTGGAATGCTGATCGGGTCGCGTTCAATAAACGAAGGCCGATTGTATTGATCGGCCTTTGCATCTAAAAAAACTTTTAGGGAAGAATACTTAGTTTGTATCAATTCATTACTGGGCCGCCTGGCCGCCGGAGCGGTCATCATTTACTTTTTCCTCCGCTAACTACCCAGGCCATTGCTCGGGAAACACCGGAAAAAAGAGCCAGCAGCGTCGACATCACAAAGGTGAAAACGGCAATAAATGGATACGCCAGCGTGAACATAATACTGAACGTCATATAGCCTGGTGTGGCTTTCATCTGCTGATCGCGCTCCCGGTGTCGTCGGGCAATGCGCTCTTCTTTCGTTTCCATAGAGTTCTATAAAATGAAAAATGTATAATAGAAAATGCATAATGCAACGAGTAAAGGCATTATTCACTTTACATTATCAATTAGTCATTATTTAACAATGTAACTTACCTCAGCTCGAAAACGCCGATCTTCGGGTGAAAGTTTCGCGAAAGCCTGCGTCGATAACTTAATTAGGATCTTGTCATTCACGCCCGTGTTGGGCAGTCGGCCAATCACTTTCACCCAAAGGCTCTGGTTGTTAAATTCGTTGCGTACCTGCACTAAGGCACCAATGGGGGCTGTGCGGTGGAGGGCAAGGTATTTGCCCGACCCATCGGCTCCGTCAATCATTTCGGCGACCCCACTGGTCGAAATGCGTCGTCCGCGAGTGGGCATGGGCGCATCGTTGCCGGGGCGGGGCGACTCGACTTCAACCTCAGCCGGTTTTGGGGTAGTCGAAGGCCGATTGTCGGTAACGGGCGGAGTTGGCCGGTTGGGCACATCGATCTCGCTCCGGCGTTCGGGCTTGGGTTCAGCTGGCGTTGTCGACCGGGGCGTGCTGGTATGGGGTTCAGTCGGACGCGTACTTACCGGACGATTCGGGGTTTCAACGGGTTTGGGCATGTTGCCTACTGCGGGTACTGATGGCGTTCGATCCTGATAGGCTTTTTCCGAAACAATGAGCGCCTGCCCAATCAGCACATTGTTGCTGGGTAAACTATTCCATTTTCGTAAATCCGACGGCGATACGCCATAGCGACCGGCTAAGCTGTAGAGTGTTTGCCCGGCTTCAACGACATGAATACCGGCCCGCGCCGGGTCGTCCGTTTTCTTTGAATCTTTATCAGGGCTTTTGTCAGGCACTTTTTCGGTGGCTTTTGCTTCGCGTTTTTCTACCTTTTCCTGCTTCCGAAGGGCCTTGTCGATGGCTTTTTCTTCTTTGCGGCTCAGGGCGCCCTCGGCAATCGGAATCCTGACAAGCTGGTCGTAGCGAACGGCGTCTTTCAGGTCCGGGTTGGCCGCTTTAATATCGGCCACTGAGCGGCCATAGCGTCGGGCAATGGCGTAGAGCGTTTGCCCTTCATCGACGCGGTGAAGAATAAATCGCTTTCCATCTTTTTTCTCGATACCGATTGAGTCGGCAACCGTTGCCCAAACCGGTGAATTCGGACGGGCCTGCGCGGAGAAAAGAAAAACAAGACCGCTCAGGAAAAACAAAGCAGCAGGAACAGAAATCTTTTTCATGGGTCATTAACAGCCGGGATAGCCAACCGACCAAGCCCTGGACTTCAGCTATATAAACGGCTGGTGCTGTAAAATAACGCAAAGTACGGTTGATTTCGCCAGAAATAAGCGCGACTACCCCCACCAACCTGCCTGCCTTTCAAATCAGCAAAGCTGTTAAATCTTGTTAAAATAACCTATCAACTGGTCTTTCCGAACAGAAGCAGACGTTTGAGGTTAAACAAAGAACGGTTTTTCGTTATTGCGCTGGCAATAAGCCAACCACAATAACCAGTTTAACAAACCACTTTCTGAGCACATGCAAAATTATTCGATACTTTGGGCCGACGATGAGATTGATCTCCTGAAACCCCACATCCTGTTTTTAAAGAACAAAGGTTACGATGTTACGCCTGTTAATAGCGGAGCCGACGCGCTCGATCAGGTTGAACAGTCAAACTACGATGTGGTATTTCTGGACGAAATGATGCCCGGCATGACGGGGTTGGAAACGCTTTCGCAGATTAAACAGATGCGTCCTAACCTGCCCGTCGTGATGATTACCAAAAGCGAGGAGGAGCACATTATGGAAGAAGCCATTGGCTCCAAAATCGCTGATTACCTTATCAAACCGCTCAACCCGAATCAGATTTTGCTATCGGTCAAAAAAATTCTGGACAACAAACGGCTCGTTACCGAACGAACCAACATTGGCTACCAGCAGGACTTTCGCAATATCTCCATGCAGTATAACGACCGTATGGATTTCAATGAATGGGCGGATGTATATAAAAAACTCATTTACTGGGAATTAGAGCTTGATAGTTCGCAGGACAGGAGCATGTCGGAAGTGATGAACATGCAGAAAAGCGAAGCCAATTCGGAATTCTGCAAGTTTGTGATCGACAATTATGAAGACTGGCTGAATGACCCCAAGGCAGATAGTCCGGTTATGTCGCACCAACTGATGCGTAAGAAAGTGTTTCCCCTGATCAATCAGAGCGGCACTGATGCCGGTGGGGCGCCTTTGTTTTTTATCTTAGTTGATAACCTGCGTTACGACCAGTGGAAGGTCATTGAACCCCTGCTGGCAGAATACTTCACAGTCGAAGAAGAATCGTCCTATTATTCCATTCTGCCAACGACAACCGGCTTTGCCCGTAACGCCATTTTTTCGGGCATGATGCCCAGCGAAATGGAACGCAAACACCCCGATTTGTGGGTGAATGACGACAGCGAAGACGAAGGGCTCAATAACCACGAAGACGAATTCCTGCGTCGGCAGCTCGACCAAAGCCGACTGAATATCAAGATGTCGTACCATAAAATTCTGAACGTCAATCAGGGGAAATCATTGGTCGATAATTTTAATAATCTGCTGCAGAATCAGTTAAACGTAGTGGTCTACAATTTCGTGGATATGCTCTCGCACGCCCGCACCGACATGGCCATGATTAAGGAACTCGCCCCCGACGAGTCGGCCTATCGCTCCATCACGCGGTCGTGGTTTCTGCATTCGCCCCTGCTGGAGTTTATTCAGAAGATTGCAGCCAAAGGTGGGCGGCTCATCATCACCACCGATCACGGCATGATTCGGGTGCAGAAACCCGCCAAGATTGTCGGCTACCGCGAAACCAATACCAATCTGCGCTACAAACAGGGCAAGAACTTAGGTTTCGAGGATAATCATCTCTTTGTGGGCCGCAAGCCCGAACGGTTGTTTCTCCCAAAGCCACACGTCTCGACCGCTTACGTCTTCACGCTGGAGGATTACTTCTTTGCGTATCCCAATAACTACAACTACTACGTAAATCATTACCGGAACACCTTCCAGCACGGGGGCGTGTCGCTGGAGGAAATGATTATTCCGTTCGCGTATCTGAAAGCGAAGTAGGTGAAGTCGCGAGGTCGGGTTTGAGGACCCGACCTCGCGACTTCACCGATTAATTAAACAGCCTGTGGGCGTTGTCTGCCTGACTACTACTGGCTTGCCCGTGAGCGTGGCATTGAGTGCGTCTTTTAAATAAAACGCTGTGGGAGCTGGACGGGAGCGGCCCAGCCGGTAAAACTGATCGTCGATGCTGCCCCGGTAAAGAACCTTTCCCTCGCCCGAAAGCAACAGCACCTCAGGCGTTGTTGTCACATTGTATTGCGTCACTAATTTGTGAGCCGGATCGAGCCGGTGAGGGAGCGTCAGTTTATAGTCGCGCTCAAAAGCCCGAATGTCGGCCAGGGTCGTGGTCTGGGTTGGATAAACGGCTTCGAACCGCACCCGGCTGCGATACTGACTGGCCATCTTCTGAATTCGGCTGGTTGTTTTCTGGCAAACAGGGCACTCGGTATCCCAGAAAATAAGTACCCGGCATGGAGGTTCGCGGATGACCGGTTCTGCCGACGTTGTTGCCAGTTCCCACAATAATCCCCATAATAACCAGCACATCATCCGTTTAGTACGTAGAGAAAATGTCTTCCATCATGTAGGCATGCGTGCCTAACCACTTGGCCGTTCCGTTTAACTGAGTCACCTCGATGGTGAGGTCATTTCGGAAATCGCTCAGGCAATACTTACTAATGGCCTGCTCAATCGTGTTCAGGATGAAGTCAGCCGCTTCGGTCAGTACACCATCCACAATAATCATTTCCGGGTTGAACAAACTAATGGCAATGGCCAGCCCTTTGCCCAACTGAAAGCCGGTTTCGTGCAGCACGTCAATGGCGTAGGAGTCGCCCTGATGAGCCGCATTAATGAGTTCGTCGATGTCAATCTGCGTAACGTTATCGCGGAAACTGGCCAATTTAGATACCTGTCCCTCCAGAATATCCCGCTGTACCCGCTTCACTAAGGCCGAAGCCGACGTAATGGTATTCAAACAACCGATTTTGCCGCAGTAACACAACTCCCCGTCCGGGTCGACCTGAATGTGGCCCAACTCTCCGGCAAAGCCGCTGGCGCCCTGAAAAACTTCGCCATTCACGACGATTCCTAAGCCCACACCCCAGTCGATATTGATCGACAAGACCTGTTTTTTGCCCTGTGCGCCCCCAAACCGGCTCTCACCAAGCACCGTGGCTTTTGTGTCGTTAATCAGGTAAATGGGTTTGCCAATCTGGTTATAGAGCCATTGGGTTAGCGGTTCGCCGGTCTGGCTCAAATTCTTATAAGTTAAATTCAAGCCCCGCCGGGCGTCGATCAGGCCCGGCATCGACACCCCAACCGCTATCAGGTCGTCGGACTGGATACCCGAATCGGCAAGGGCGTTGGTGAAGTTACGCATCAGCGACGACAGAAAAGCCGGGTTATCGTTTAGGCGCAGGTCGTAGTCGCCCCGAAAGGCCACCCTGCGCTGCGGGTCCATAAATAAAATTTTGGTATCGTGTGTACTCACATCCAGCACGGCGGTATAATGGTGCTTCGTGTCAAGTCCAAATAGCACTGGTCGGCGGCCATTGCTGCCCGATGCTGTGCCAATGGCCGTAACCCACCGATTGCTTGTTAGTTCTTCCACTAAACTCGTCACGGATGGTACGCTGCTATGGAGAACCTTAGTTAAATGAGCCAGTGTACAGGTACCCGTCTCATACAGATGAGCCAGCACTTTTCGTTGTTTCTGGTTCTTTTTATAGTCGACAACCGACTGTTGCACAGGCAAAATTTCCTCGGCTAATGTAGTGGAATTCATTAGGTTATGTGGATAAGAGGCTAAAGTTGACAAACTTACGGGCTTGTACATCCATTCACAAAGGAAATGGTGACTAAGAACTACTTTAAATCGCAGAACACGTTTTATTTTATGAAACAAATGTAGTTTTTAAAAAATAATGTTAATTTTAAATTAAATATAAAATAAATTTATAATAACCTTATGCAATAATAAATTAATCTATTAAAAGTCAACGAATTTGTCATCATTAATTTTCTGTTTACCCTACTGTGTAGTATGCAGGAAAAGGTTACTATTGGCAAGTCTGCTACGGGGTATGCTGACTCTGGCACTGAACAACCCTATCGTTGCAGGCTGGGTACACGATGGTCGGAATAGTCCTATTCATGAACTGACCGGTCGGGTGAACTGAGTAAACGTTGGAACAACGTGAGCTTGCCGGATTCAAGCGATGTGAACTATGCCAACGGCAAAGCTGCTTATGAGGAAATGGCAAAAGACACTGTTTTCGGCCGTGACCTGCACGAGATGCCACGGCCGGTCCTGGTAGAAGCCGCTTTTGGGTTCTCGGTTTTTTAATTAGCTGGCTATGGTTAAAATGACGGGGATCTTCTACGGCTTCGTCATTTTTGTCAAGTGGGTATTGTCGTTCTGTATTTATATGAAGCAATCAATCGTGAGGGACGTTAGCTGGCTTCGCACAACGGATAAACTACCCAAAACCTCCGCCCCCCGGCGTTTCGATTCGAATGCGTTGGCCGGGTTGTAGAGGTCGGGTGAAAATGCCGGGCAGAGCCTCCACGCGTCCGTCGGTATGAATCAGCATTTGCCGACCCGTTGCTCCTGACTCGCCCCCGTTCAGGCCGTAGGGGGCCACCACCCGGTGCTGACTCAGCAACGTGGCCTGCACCGGTTCCAGAAATTCAATCTCGCGGATAATGCCATCGCCCCCCTGCCACTGACCCGCGCCCCCGGAACCGGTGCGGATACTGAACTGGTGCAGCCGAACGGGGTAACGTCGTTCGAGTTCTTCGGGGTCAGTGAGTTTGGTGTTGGTCATGTGCTGATGCACCGCCGACCGTCCATCAACTCCTTTGGTGGCACCGGCCCCCCCGCCAATGGTTTCGTAATAGCCAAAGCGACCATCGCCAAACAGAAAATTGTTCATCGTTCCCTGACTGCACGCGGCCAGGCCCAATGCTTTGAGCAGCGTATCGACTAACCGCTGACTGACTTCGGTATTGCCGCCAACCACCGCCGGGCACTCCGACGAATTATCTGAAAAAACAGGATTTAAAAAGGATTCTTCCGGTAAAACAAGTTCGACGGGGGCCATCAGTCCTTCATTCAGCGGAATATTGCCCGGGGTCGCGTTCGACACGCACCATAACCGGAGAACATACAGCACGGCGCTATACAGAATGGAGATGTTCGCGTTCAGGTTGTTTGGGTGAACGCCCGACGTGCCCGAAAAATCGAACTTGATCCGGCCATCGTTTATGGAAATACTTACCCGAATGGTATGCCCGTCATCGAGGGATTCTTCGGCCTGAAATAGCTGACCATGAAGTGCTTCCAGCACAGCGCTGATTGCATTTGTGGCCGACTGCTTCAACCGTGTCATGTAGTGCTGAACGGTGGCCAGACCATGCTCCCGAACGAGGTGTTGCAGTGCTGATTCGCCCGCTCGAAGGGAGGCCAGTGCGGCCTCGATGTCGGCCCGGTTTTCGGCCAAAGCGCGGGTAGGGTAGGGGCCATCTGTAAAGTGGTGCTTTAGCCCGCTCGCAACGGTAACGTTGCTGTTCTCCCATAAAAACCGGCCTTCTTTCACGACATACATCGGCTCCAGCACGACGCCTTCTTCGGCCAGCGACAGTGCATCGGGCGGCATGGAACCGGGCACTTTTCCGCCAATTTCGGCATGGTGGGCCCGATTAATAACGTAGCCAATAAGGGTATCGCTGTCCGTATAAACGCCACTTAACAACGTAACATCGGGTAAATGCGACCCACCATATTTCGGGTGATTGGTAATGACGACATCCCCCGGCGCAAGGGGTAGTTTCTGCAACACCAATCGCGCGCAGACGCCCAAACTGCCCAGATGTACAGGTATATGTGGCGCATTGGCAACCAACTCGCCATTTGCATCCAGCAAGGCACAGGAAAAGTCAAGCCGCTCTTTCACGTTAACCGAAAATGCTGTTCGCTGTAATTGCGCGCCCATTTCTTCGGCAATGGCCCGGAAACGCTGGGTGAATAGTTCAAGTTGAACAACGTCGTTTCCCTCACCCCGCCCTCCCCTCCCTGAGCGAGAGGGGTTGGGGGTGAGGGAAACATCAGCAATATACTCCACGAGAGCATTCTTATCGGCCTGAACGATGAGCCGCCAGCCGGGTTCGATAAAGGCGGAGGAAGTAGCGTTTAGCAGCAACGCCGGTCCGCGAAACGTGTCACCCTCCTGCAATTTTCCCCAATCGTAGACGGGGTAAGCATCAGTCCCGAACCGTGACGACGGACCGCCTGGATTTGCATGGCGATGGCTGACGGGTGGGCCACTAACCGCTTTTTCAGTCGCTGCGGTGCTGACAATCACGCGAATGCTTTCGACCTCAATCAGTTGATTTGCTGGAAAGTGACCGTAGAGTTGCTGATATTTCTGCTGGAAATCCACGGCCAACTGGTTGCTCATGGGCACATCCACTGTCGATTCCTGCCCCGATAAACGAAGGAATACTGTCGTTGATTTCGTTGTTACCAATGTGTTGTGGCCAACGTCCTGCCAAAGTGCCAGCGTTGCCGTTGCAAGGAGATTTTGTAACCTGTCGGGCAGGTCATTTTCGACAGTGGTGAGGGGCTGAAGTACTGTTTGCGAAGCCATGCGCTCAATTTGAGCCTGCCCGATACCGTAGGCGCTGAGCAGTCCGCCATCAAACGGCAACAGTAGCCGCTCAATGCCCAGCCGTTGGGCAATCGCGCAGCCGTGCAAACCTCCCGCCCCGCCAAACACCAGCAGACTATACGCCATTGGGTCGAAACCCCGCGCTATCGAAATCTTCCGAATGGCTCCGGCCATTAGTTCGTTGGCAATTCGCTCAAAGCCCCGTAGCAGGTCTGGCGCCGAAGCGAGCTGGGCTGTTGCCGCTTCAATTTCAGCCATAAGCTGTGTTAATGCAGCCTGTGCTCGATCGGGGAAAACCGGAATGCCAAACTGTTTTGGGTGGAGTTTGCCCAGCAGCAGATTGACGTCGGTAATCGTGAGCGGGCCACCCGCTCCGTAGCAGGCCGGGCCGGGGTTCGACCCCGCGCTATGCGGCCCCACGCGCAATTGGCCACTGCTTTGGCCACTGCGCTCGAACCAGCATATTGAGCCTCCTCCGGCGGCAACAGTCTCGATAGCCAATGAGGGCAACTGGAGGTCGAATGGCCCAATTTTGGTTGAAAACCGATAATCTAAGGTGCCCTGAATTCGGGCGACGTCGGTGCTGGTGCCACCCATATCGAGGGTAAGTAGTGGCTCATTTCGGCCAATGTCAGCGGCTCCGACAACACCCCCCGCCGGGCCGCTCAACAGACTGTCTTTGGGTTGGAATAGGTCGGCGCGGACCAGACCGCCTGTGCTGGACATTACCCGAAGTAAATGATGGCCAAGCTGTTGCTGCACATTGGCCAGATAAGACTGCATAACTGGTGTCAGGTAAGCATTCACAACAGAAGTTTGGGTGCGGACAACATAGCCAGGCGCAATGGCCATGTCGGTTGATAGGGTCACCGAAGCGAAACCGGCGGCTGTCAGTGCATCGCGGAGGATGTGTTCATGACGGGGATTTTTATACGCATTCAACAGCGACACAGCTATGGCATCGGGTTTGGTTTGCCGAAGCTGGTCAATCAGTTCAGCAATGGCCTGGCCTGATAAGGTTGTTAGAACCTGACCCTCGGCGGTAACGCGCTCGTCAGCTTCCAGGACGGAATCATAAAGTACTTCGGCGGGCGGGATGGCTAACTGAAACAGGTCGGGCCGCTGCTGCGTCCCGATTTTTAGCAGGTCTTTAAATCCTTTTGTCACGATGAGTGCCACGCGGCCACCTTTGTGTTCGAGCAGGGCGTTGGTGCCTTTGGTGGTCCCGAGTCGCATTTCCAGAGCTGGAAACGGCTGATTCAGGAGTGTTTGGGTAAGCAACCGGGTGGCCAAAACGGGGGCTTCTTCGCCCGTGAAGAGCTCAATAGTTGCCGATTCTGGTAAAACAACGTCTGCGTCCAGATACCCAGTTGTATCGAGTGACAGCACCCGAAACGGCTGGTCTGTTTCTACCACCCGACCCGAATACCCATCAAAAATTGGGGCTGTTAGCCAGGGCGCAACGAGTTTTCCGTCAATGAGCTGACCGCGCAATCGGCTGCTACTCAGAACTTTGATACGGTGCAGATTTCCGGCGGGGTCATGGGCCAGGCCATCCGTAAACGTGCCGCCGGTGTCAATCCAGATTTGGTACATACGATTAGTTCAGTAGGGTGATGCCCGCCTGTCGATAAGCCGCTATCACTTCCGGTTTTCCTTCCCTGTCGGTAATCAACACAGCGAAAAGGCTCAAGGGCGCAAAATGAAGGTATTTGTCGGTTTCCAGCTTCGAGGAATCGCAGAGCAGATAAACCCGTTCGGTTTGGCGAGCCATTATCAGGGCGGTACTGGCTTCTTTTTCGCTGTTGGCGCTCAGGCCATTTTGAAGCGAAATACCATCGACACCAATAAATGCCCGATTAGCCCGGTATCGAGCCATGTGTTCTTCCGCCATGAGTCCATGAACGGCCTGCCGCTCTTTATCCACTTCGCCACCAACTAAATTTACCGTCACCTCCGAGGTCATCAACTCCGCCACTACCGGCAGTGAGTTGGTGATGACCGTGATGCGTTTATTGCGGATGAAAGGACATAGCCGAAACACCGTGCTGCCGCAATCCATGAAAATAACGTCGCCTTCCTGAATCTCCTTTGCGGCCAACTGGCAGATGTAGTCCTTACGCTCGGCATTGACGGCTGATTTGTTGGCAAACCGTTGTTTATCAGTGGCTAAGCTTACTTTCATGGCTCCGCCCCGCGTTCGGTAAACCAACCCCGAAGCCGCTAACTGCATCAAATCTCGCCGGACGGTCATTTCAGATGTGTGCAGTAGATCGGCTAATTCACTGACATCTGCCGAGCCACGCTCCTCGACCGTTTGTACAATTAATTGTTTTCGGTGCTGGAAATTCATGATAAATGTGTTGCTTTGTTCAAAAATAAACAAATTCAAACAATTTCGAACAAATGACTACAGAACGAGTGCAAATAACGGAGGAGAAACTACTTTCTGACAACTGGTATGTTCTCAAACGCTTTACCTTCAATTATCTCGGTAAAAACGGTCAGTGGTCAACGCAGCAACGCGAAGCCTACGACCGGGGTAATGGGGCTACCATTCTGCTTCACAACCCACAAACGGACACGGTTATTCTGACCCGGCAGTTTCGGTTGCCGACGTTTGTAAACGGCAACCGCACTGGCGGGGCTGCCGACGGTATGTTGATTGAAGCCTGCGCCGGACTGCTCGACAACGACGACCCCGAAACGGCCATTATCCGCGAAACTGAAGAAGAAACCGGTTACCGGATTTCGGCGGTGCAGAAGGTTATGGAAGCCTACATGAGTCCGGGTTCAGTAACAGAGAAGCTGTTTTTCTACCTCGCTCACTACACCGCCGACACCGAACGATTGGCCGGGGGCGGCATCGACGAAGAAGAAATTGAGATACTGGAACTGCCTGTCAGTCAGGCGACAGCTATGATGGAGAGCGGAGAAATCAGGGATGGTAAGACCATTATGCTGCTCCAGTATCTTCGGCTACAACAGCTAACTAAAGCCTAACAAAATTATGCTGATTCTCATTGCCGGGCCGTATCGCTCTGGCACAAACGATGACCCTGCTTTAATAGCTCAAAACATGCACCGTATGGACGAAGCCGCTTTTGCTGTATACCAACTGGGGCACACCCCCATTTGTGGCGAATGGATCGCCTTGCCGCTCATTCAAACTGCCGGTTCTGGTCAACTTGGCGATGCGGTTTTCAACGAAATTTTTCATCCTGTCGCCGTGCGGCTGATTGACCACTGCCATGGCGTACTCCGCGTGGGTGGCCCGTCTGCTGGAGCCGATGAAATGATGCGACAGGCTGAACTGAAAGGGAAACAGACATTTTGGGCGCTGAACGAACTACCTAAATTTTAGCGAACGAGACGTGTTCGTATACTTCGTTCAACGAAATAGAGATGCCAACAGAGCGTAATTCTATAAACGCATCCATCTCATTCTGGACCGTTTTATCCCAACTGTGCTCGGTCAGTCGATACCAGGATTCGACTCGAGGGTAATTTTGTTCAACCAGTACGTATTCCTGAAAAGAAGGTAACTGCTCATACAACAAAAACTTGCCCGACTTATCAAAGGAAGCCGTGCTGCGCGACAGTACCTCGACAATCAGTAGCGGATTAACAATCAGATCCTCACGACCCTGCCAGAACTGAGGTTCTTCGCAGACAACTACTGCATCGGGGTACACGCCAACATTCTCAGACTCGATGTAGACCTTCTGGTCGCTGTTATAAACTATAAATTTGCGTGGAAGTGGTCTCAACGTGTATTTTAATGCTCCTGTCAGGTTAGCCGCAATCTGGTTGTGTCGTGCTTTTGCCCCGGCCATACGAACGATTTTGCCGTTATAAAATTCATGTTTGTGCAGCGACCGGGATTCGCGCGTCAGATACTCGTCGAGCGTATATTTTTTTTCGGCTACTACCATTGTTTACTGTGTTTACCAAAGATAACCAAAATAAGGGCGGCCCGGATCATTTCCCCGCTGAAATCAGGTTCGCAAACAACCGATATGCGCCCGGCACACCGGCGGGCAATTCACGGAAGAACACTAATCCCGTGTAGATAAAATGTCCTTTCCCGTAGCTGTTGTAGAGCAAACTTCCCTGTTTAGGGGCTTCGTTCTGGTCGTTGGCCGAGAAAACAGGCTCGTAATGGCTGTCCCAGTCCTGGGCGAAATACAGGCCACGCTCCTGCACCCAACCACTAAAATCAGCATCCGTGATTTTGTTAGGGTAGGTGAGCAAACGATGCTGTGGATTGACGAACGTCATTTTGGCATCTTCTTCGGTCACCCGCTCGCGGCCAACGGTAAACGGATACGGGCCAAGCTGCGGCAGGGGCGGCTCGTTCCGCAGAAACGAACTGGCAGGCGTAACATATTGCACTACCATCGTACCGCCATTTTTAACGTAGTCCATTAGTTTTGGCTGGTAGATAGCCAGATTCTCATTGGTATTGTAGGCCCGAATACCAACAACGATGGCATCGTAAACGGCCAGATTGCCACTCAGTTCAGCCGGACCGAGGAGCGTTACGCGGCAACCCATCTGTTGTAAGGCTGCCGGAACTTCATCGCCCGCGCCAACAATATAGCCCACATTTTTTGCAGTCACTTTCAGGTCTAACTTTACTAATTTGGCTTCGGCTGCCGGAAACAACGTTTGAATTGGAATGTGTGGATAGGCAATCTGACGGAGCCCCGTTGCATACGTGCCGGTTCCGGTTGTCATCACCGCCTGTAACCGGCCATTCTGCGCCTGCGCTGTCGGGAGGATCTGGAATGTAGCCCGTTGCTCGTCGCCTTTGTTTTTCAACTCAAACGGCATAGAGGCCGGTTCGATGCGCCAGCCAGCGGGAGCGTTAATTTTCAGCGTTCCCACAGCATTTGCCCGTCCGGCTTTGAGTACAATCTCAGCGGTTTTGGCAGTGTTGCTGGCGGCTGACGCGCCAGTAAAGGCATAAACGCGCTCAGTAAGATTAGCCGTCACCTCAGGCTGGATGATGAACGGCCGATAAATTTCGCCGTCGACCGGGTCGGTTGATTTGTAAACAACCGGTCGGCTGAATGTAAACTGTTGGCCCTCAATCTCAAACGTATAGGTGGCCGTCAGCGCGGCCGGACTTTCGGGAAGACCGATAAGTTGTTGATTATCGACCTGAAACAAACCTTTGTCTATTGGTTTTTCGAGCCAGTAGGGCTGCGATATTTTCTGCGTCTTTGGAATGAGCACGGTTGTGGGCAACAGCACTACATCATTCGGCTTCAGGGTCAGATTCAGCGTTGTGTCCTTGCCAGTCGAATACCGAATGCTCGCTAACTTTACGGATGCACCGGTTCGGCTGACTACGTTGGTCGTGAGTTTAATGGTTTCGCCGGGGGTAGCTGCATAGTTAGCCGGATTGGTTTCAAACCACAAGCCTGTGCATTGCTGAAGCAACGTTCGTATCTCCTGCCGCTTGGCGTTGACGTAATTGTTCGTTGTGTCGAGTTTATTGATGGTCCGATAAAGTTCAACCAGTGCGGGTACAGAAGCCGACGGCTGGTCGGGCCGGAAACTGGCAATGAGCTGCGTAACCTGCGCCTGCGCGGCTTCACCAGTTGAAACACGTTTCCAGGTCATATCGACGCCATCGAGCAGGTCTTTCTGAACTGGGTCGCCCCCTTTCAGCAACAGATAATCGGCGCGGGCGCCCCGGTTGGCTGGCACACCAAATCCCTGGCTTTTGTGCTGACTGCGGCTTTCGGCGGCAATTTCGCCATACGATTTGCCCAGCATTGGGTTGAACAAACCCGTTTCAATACCAATCAGATTCCCCGCTTCCTCGGGCTTCTTATTGCTCAGAAAAGCACCGGGAACAAACACATTCCATAAAATGCGCCGGGCCTGCCAGGGTTTTACGAACGCCAACTGTTCAGGAAATTTCGTGGGGTCATTAGAGATTTTAAACGCTTCTTCGGCCAGAAAACCCGATGCGCTATGGTGCCCGTGTCCGGCGCGGGCATCGGGCGGAAACCGGGTGATAATGACGTCGGGCTGGTACTTACGAATTATCCAGACCACATCGGCCAGTACTTTATCCTGTCCCCATGTCCGAACGGCCTCATCGGTCGATTTCGAGAAGCCAAAGTCGTAGGCCCGGCTGAAAAACTGGTCGGGGCCATCAACGCGCCGGGCTGCCAGGAGTTCCTGCGTTCGGATAACGCCGATGTTTTCACCCTGTTCGGGGCCAATAAGGTTTTGCCCACCGTCGCCCCGCGTTAGCGACAGGTAGCCCGTGCGAACGAGCCGCTCCTTGGCTAAGTAGGATAGCAAAAGTGTATTCTCGTCGTCGGGGTGGGCGGCTATGTAGAGGACCGAGCCAAGAACGTTCAGTTTTTTGAGGTTCGATAAAATCTCACCGGAGGATGCGGGCTTGATAGGGCCGTAGGGAACCTGAGCGAGCGTTACCGAAGCGAGAAAGTAGCCAGGAAGTACGGCAAACAGCAGTTTTTGAAGCGACACGTGCAGAAGTCAGATTATAGGCGATAACTCAAAGATAACAAAAGCCAATTCTAACCCCTAAGTTCCCCAAAAAACCGTACTTATCCTTAAAAAAAGTCAACAGAGATAGCGCCTTACGTTGGGTTATGCACCACCAAATTCTATCTTTGCGGGCAATTTACTTTTTTCAAACTATACTTAGTCGCATGAATTACAGTGTTTATCTGGTTCCCCTGCTTGGCGTTGTTGGCCTGCTGGTGATGTTTACGAAATTTATGTGGGTGTCCAAACAGGACGCCGGTGACGCCCGAATGCAGGAAATTGCCGGATATATCGCCGATGGGGCCATCGCCTTTCTTAAAGCTGAATGGCGGGTGCTTACGTATTTCGGCGTTATAGTAGCCCTGATTTTGGGCTATTCGGGCACCTTAATTGAAAATTCCAGCCCCGTCATTGGCCTGTCGTTTGTGCTGGGGGCGTTTCTGTCTGCCCTGGCGGGTTATGTGGGCATGAACATCGCTACGAAAGCCAACGTTCGCACCGCCCATGCCGCCCGCACCAGCCTGACAAAAGCCCTGGAAGTGTCGTTTACGGGCGGTTCTGTGATGGGCATTGGCGTAGCGGGTTTGGCTGTGCTGGGCTTAGGCGGTCTGTTTATTATCCTTTACAAATTATACGTTGGCGATACCGGCGACGTGAACGGCCTGCCGATGGAGAAAACCCTTGAAGTGCTGGCCGGTTTTTCGCTCGGTGCCGAATCCATTGCCTTATTTGCCCGCGTTGGCGGTGGGATTTATACGAAAGCTGCCGACGTTGGGGCCGACCTGGTGGGTAAAGTTGAGGCTGGTATTCCGGAAGATGACCCACGCAATCCCGCCACCATCGCCGATAACGTAGGTGATAATGTGGGCGATGTGGCCGGTATGGGCGCCGACCTGTTCGGGTCCTACGTAGCCACGATTCTGGCCACGATGGTGCTGGGCCGCGAAATCCGGATTCCTGCCGATATGAATATTTACGGTCACGCACCCATTGTGCTACCGATGGTGATTGCTGGTTTAGGATTGATTTTTTCGATCATTGCTACCTATTTCGTCCGAATCAAAAACGACAATGGCAGCGTTCAGGGCGCGCTGAACCTCGGTAACTGGGCTTCAATTGGTCTTACGCTCGTTGCGTCGTATTTCCTGGTAACGAGCTATCTGCCCGACGTGACCATGGAAATTCGGGGCGTAGAGTTTACCCGCATGGACGTGTTTTACGCCATCGTAACGGGCCTGATTGTGGGTGCGCTGATGTCGTCGATCACGGAATATTATACGGCCATGGGCCGCCGTCCGGTGCTGTCCATCATTCGCCAGTCGGCTACGGGGGCGGCTACCAATATCATCGGTGGATTATCGGTCGGCATGGAGTCGACCGTACTGCCCATTCTGGTGCTGGCGGCTGGCATTTATACTTCCTATCATTTTGCCGGTCTTTATGGTGTAGCCATTTCGGCCGCCGGTATGATGGCGACTACCGCCATGCAGTTGGCTATCGACGCGTTCGGGCCAATTGCCGATAATGCCGGTGGTATTGCCGAAATGAGTTATCTGCCCGAAGAGGTTCGGGGCCGTACCGATATTCTGGACGCAGTTGGCAACACGACCGCTGCAACGGGTAAAGGCTTTGCCATTGCCTCGGCGGCTTTAACGGCGCTGGCTCTGTTTGCTGCTTTCGTGGGTATTTCGGGCATTTCGGCCATTGATATTTACAAAGCCGACGTATTGGCGGGTTTGTTTGTGGGGGCCATGATTCCGTACATTTTCTCGTCGCTGGCGATTGCGGCTGTGGGCCGGGCCGCTATGGCAATGGTTGAAGAAGTACGCCGTCAGTTCCGCGAAATTCCGGGTATTATGGAAGGAACGGGCAAACCGGAATATGAAAAATGCGTAGCCATCTCAACGAAGGCGTCTATCCGCGAGATGGTACTGCCGGGCGCTATTGCCCTTACGGTGCCGGTTATCGTTGGGTTTACCTTCGGTCCTGAAGTGCTTGGCGGTTTGCTGGCGGGCGTAACGGTTTCGGGCGTACTGATGGGTATTTTTATGAACAACGCAGGTGGCGCGTGGGACAACGCCAAGAAATCCTTCGAGAAAGGTGTGATGATTAACGGCGAGATGTTTTACAAAAAATCGGAACCGCATAAAGCATCAGTAACGGGCGACACGGTTGGCGACCCCTTCAAAGATACCTCTGGCCCTTCGATGAACATCCTGATTAAACTGATGTCTATCGTGTCGCTCGTGATTGCGCCCTATATCGCTGTGCAGTCGTCTGAAACGTCGGGCTACAACCTCGAAGGAAAAGAAGCGGCTGGAACGGAAGTGCCCTTAGAAGAATCGACAGCGGCTGATAATGATAAAGTCAGTACGCCCAACCGCGACGGCGGACCGGCAACCCTCGGCGAGTTCAGCATTCAAAAGCTAACGAGCGGCATTGATCTGAACATTCCTGAATTCGGGATTGAAAACAAACTGCTGGCGTTTATCAAAAGCGACCAACCCGTTGACAAAGAAACCTGGTTTGATTTCGACCGGCTTCTGTTTGAAACCAATAGCGCAACACTAAAACCCGAATCGCAGGAGCAGTTGAAAAACATTTCCGAGATTCTGAAAGCTTATCCAGGGGTACATGTTAAACTCGGCGGTTACACCGATAACACGGGAAAGGCGGATAGCAACCTCAAACTTTCTCAGGATCGGGCCAACTCGGTTCGGGTTGAACTGGAAAAAATGGGTATCGGGAAAAACCGGCTGGAAGCGGAAGGCTATGGTCAGGAGCATCCTGTTGCTTCGAACGACACGGAAGAAGGACGTGCCAAAAACCGCCGTATTTCTATTCGGGTGACGGAGAAGTAAGTATAAAACCCGGTTATTCTATACCTCAAATCAAGTGCCCATATACCACATAACGCGCAAGGCCCGCCAGAACTATCTGGCGGGCCTTGCTTTTTCAGAAACGTTGAGTAAATCAGGAATTGGAAATTAATTCATTTTAAGTGACGATTGTGCATCATCAACGCCTTCTTTGGCGTTGTCTGCTAACTCATCTACCTTATCGTTGTACTCGTCTTTAGCCTGCTCTTTAGTACCCTTTATAGCCGTTTGAGCCTGCTCTTTATATTGATTGTATTGCTCCTTAGCTTTATCGGTGTATTCATTAACCTGGGTTTTGGCCTGCTCAAGGCCTTCTTTTACCTGGCTTACCCCTTTTTCCCACTGCTCCTTCAGGTCACCTGAGCGCTTGTTGGCTTCTTCGGTCAATTTGTCGCGTGTTTCTTTACCGGAACGGGGGGCTGTCAGAATACCAATAACAACGCCTGTGATGATACCAGTCAGAAAATCTCTTGTACTTCTCATTATTTTGTCTGTTTTAGGTGAGTGTTGTCTTTAAGTTAGTTGATGGGAACGAAGGTTATTGCTTGGCTTTCCGTTTGGCCTGCCCAACTAAATCCTGTGTTTTTCCAGCCGCCGACTCAACATACTCATTGTATTGACTTTTTATGTTGTCCAGGCCGCTCTGTAACTGATCCTGGAGGTCTTTAAAAAACGAGTCCGACTCCGACGAGATGCGTTTACGAGTCTTTTGCCCGCTTTCGGGTGCAAGCAACACGCCAACTATGGCGCCAACCGCTAATCCTACTAATACGCCTGGTAGTGATTTCATGATTTCTGTTCTTTTGTGAATGATAATGCTAATTACGCCAACCTTATAGAAAATACTGTACCACAGTTGAAAAAAATATCTAAACCGCTGTTGATAAGACAGTTAATGCAACGCGTGGCCTGCTCCTTACTGTAGTTCATTGAGGATTTTTCTCTACACGCCCGGCCACGTTTTCCCCAATAAGGCAGAAACCAGTGTGCACAAACAACCATTAGATGGCTTATCCTGAGGGGCGGAAAACAGCGTTTGAGAGGCACAAAAAAATCCCCGCGTTCAACTTGACGCAGGGATTCCGTACCCACCGTAACTTGTACTTAACCTAAAATATTGTTGAGCGAATTCAAATGTAATTTATCGGTTCGCCAGGAGCATCTTAGTTGAATCTAAAAGAGCTGTTTGTGGTCTCACACACCCCGCCCCTGTATTAAACGTAGAATAATGGCTATCACCGCAATAACCAGCAGAACGTGGATTAGGTTGCTGCTACCAATGCCAGTTCCCAAAACGCCTAAAAAGCCAAGTAGCCAGATAATAATCAGCACGACGGCTATTGTATACAGAAGGTTTCCCATGTGGTTTAGAAAGTAAATGGTGTATCGTGAGTAAATCAGAAACATATCTCGCAATGCTTAATCTATTAGAAAAAGTTGTGCCAAATAGCCCGGAAATACATACTCATTCTGTTTATAGCCCCTTATGTGGTTGTAAATGAGTATTTAATGAGGGAATAAGCTATATAAACGCTGGTCGGTGAACTGACGCCGACCAGACGAAAGTGTAGAATATTATCTACACCTGTAGAATTAACGTGGAAAAATGGCTCATTGATTACTAAGCCTGCCCGTAGTTTGTCAACGACTGACGTATAAGTATTATCAAAATCGTAATCGAATCAACTATTACAGTGGACTTTACTGCGTGTAAGTACATATTTTTTTATGCACCTACTGGTTTCGGCACTATATTTTATAGTAACAATTGGTGTGAATGAATATAGCAGACAAAGAAACCAGCGATAACCGTGATAGGAATAACAAGAGGAACCAGCGCGGAACAGCCTTTCAGACCAGTCGTAATGAATACAAAATCTCCCGCCAAACGAATATTAATTGTTGACGATGAAGCTGATATTTGCCTGTTATTATCAGGTTTGTTACGGCGATTAGGCTACCAGCCAACCTGCGCTCATTTCATTGAGGAGGGTAAGCAATGCCTTATTACCCAAAAATTTGATGCCGTCTTTCTGGATTTAAATCTGCCCGACGGGATAGGATTTGATTTATTGCCCGTAATCAAAAAAGATCAGATTGAAGCCAAAATTATTATGATTAGCGCGTTCGATGGTCAGGGCGAACGTCGGCGGGCTACCGAACAGGGAGCCGATTATTTTATTGGCAAGCCTTTTACCCGGCGTTCCGTCGAGATAGCTTTGCAAACTATTCAGGTTTGAGTAACTTTGTTCATACAGCTAATACAGATTAACGTGTTGTTTAACGCTGGACATAGTCTGTTTGACTGAGTTACTCCTCTGCATGGAAAAAATTCTGATTATTGATGACAATAATGACATATGCCTGCTATTAGAACGGTTTCTGAGCAAGCAGGGCTATAAAACCGCGTCGGTTCAGCGGGGTGATGATGGGTTGGTGCTGTTACGAAAAGAGGCTTTTGAACTGGTTATCTGCGATTTTAAACTCCCCGATATTGACGGCCTGGAAATGCTCCGCCGAATTAAGGTGATGCATCCCACAACAGCCGTTATCATCATTACCGGTTACTCCGATGTTCGGATGGCTGTTCAGACCGTTAAACACGGAGCCTATGACTACGTAACCAAGCCGCTTTATCCCGATGAAATTCTTTACACGATTAAGGCCGCTCTCGAACGGCGTGCTCAGTCGCTAATTCAGCAAAAAGGAACAGCGCCCGTCAGTACAGCAGCAAAGGGAAATCTGCCAAAAGCGCAGTCCGCGAAGTCAAACATGACGACCGACGGTAAACGGTTCATTTTTGGTAAAAGCCGCGCTGCCGAACAACTCCAGAAGCACATCGACCTTATTGCGCCAACCGACATGTCGGTTATTATTACCGGCGAAACCGGTACCGGCAAGGAGTTTGTTGCCAACGCAATTCACCTGAAAAGTAAACGTGCCGAAAGGCCATTTGTCGCCATCGATTGTGGTGCGTTAAGTAAGGAACTGGCTGGCAGCGAATTATTTGGCCATATAAAAGGCTCCTTTACCGGCGCTATGTCGGATAAAGCGGGTAGTTTCGAGTTTGCCAACGGGGGGACAATTTTCCTGGATGAAATTGGGAATCTGACCTACGACAACCAGATTAAACTTCTGCGCGTTCTACAGGAACGAAAAATCCGTCGGATTGGCAGTAATCAGGATATTCCGGTGGACGTGCGAATTATTGTCGCTACTAATGAAGATTTGCGCGAGGCTGTACGCCAGGGTAAATTCCGGGAAGATATTTATCACCGCATTGCCGAATTTGAACTGCATTTATCACCACTCCGGGAGCGTAAGGCTGATATTATGATTTTCGCCGAACATTTTCTGGAATTGGCCAACCAACAGTTGGAGAAAGAAATTCTGGGATTTGACGAGGAAGCGAAAGAGAAACTGAAGGAATACTACTGGCATGGTAACCTACGGGAATTACAGAACGTAGTGAAACGGGCCGTTTTGCTTACGCAGGGTGATTATGTTGAAGCTGACGTTTTGCCCCAGGAAATAATTTCGCCCCAATATTTCACCCCTGAAGACACAGCCAACACAAACATTCAGATCAATTACGACCCCGCCCGGCCTGGTGTACCTGTATTTAGCCAATCGGGAGCCAATCTTAAATCAGTATCGGAAAATGCCGAACGTGCGGCTATTCTTAAAGTGCTGGAGAAAACAGGCTATAATAAAACTAAAGCCGCTGAAGTATTGAATATCGATCGAAAAACGCTGTATAATAAGCTGAAGGCCTACGATATTCACCTTTAAAGGCGAAAGAGCGAAAGAGTAAAAGAGCGAACACCTGCCAATGTACTCGCTCTTTCACTCTTTCGCCTTTAATTCAGGCTAAGCCCCACCGACAGCAGGCCGACGCCGTTTTTTGCATTTCCCAACACCGTTCGAGCCGCGCCACCGTTGGCAATCTGTTTCAGGCCCTGCTCATACCGTGCGCCAATAAAGGCTTTTCCGAAATAAAGATTTAAGCCACCGGCAATTCCATAATCGATTTTATTGAAATTTTCGCGGTTAACAGCGCTTGAACCCGAGCCAAAATCTCCGTTCGAATTAACATTTGAATTCAATAGATAGGATACATACGGACCAGCCTGCAACTCAACGGCCTGACCTAATTTGAACGTTGCCAATACGGGCAATTCAGCATAGTTCAGTTTAAAGGTATTTTTGCCGTTAAAACCAAGAACGTTATAGGTAGCCGATGCCCCCTTTGTCATGTAGAGAAGTTCGGGCTGAACGGCAAAAAACTCGCCAATTGGCGCCTGAGCAAATACGCTTGCGTGAAAGCCAATTCGTTCGTTTTTATTACTTGCTCCCTGGCTATCATAAAATAAAGAACTTGCATTCAGTCCGCCTTTAAGGCCGACTCGTGTTCTGCCCTGTGCTGAAGCACTAACTGAGTTCAGGAATAGAGCACCTGCTGTTAAAACAGCGGCTGTAAGCGCTAATTGAGCTGATTTTTTCATAACGTTTTTAGTGTTTCGACAGACCAGAAGTTGGATCCACTCTGCCCGATAAATAGGTTAAATTCGTGCCAAAACCAGCAAATCAAGCTGGAATCGATTCATAGTCTTGTATTTTACAGGTCTAAGAGACTGTCTAAAAATAGCATTTTGATAAAAATAAGGAGCCGGTAAGTTTGTAGGAACAAAGAACCACCAATGTATCCTACTGATCTGACCGACTCCCAATGGCAAGTTATTCA